>CAMWNH010000099.1 GCA_947175605.1 uncultured Porphyromonadaceae bacterium | reverse complement strand
TGCTCAGGAGTCTCGGGGGCTCGGAGATGTTTATAAGAGACATGTACCACATCAAAAGCCGCAGAACCATATTTTTATGAAGTCCGGCCCTTACAAGAAGACTCCGATGAGACACAAAGGAAAAAGAATATAGCGGAAAACAAAAAGGAGGTCCCTTGCAAGAAGGTAACCTCCATATTGGTTATTTACTCTGACGGGAGCTGTGACACTTTTACTCCCGGTCCTTTGCAGCCGGTTCGTCAGTAAGGGCGACTCTCATCACATCTTCGACAGTATCGACATATACGAATTCCATGCCACTGAGATATACGGGTGCGATGTCTTCGATATCGCGCCTGTTTTTTTCGCTAAGCACGATTTTGGAAATTCCGGCACGTTTTGCGGCAAGGATCTTTTCCTTTATCCCACCGACGGGAAGAACCTTACCGCGTAGAGTTATCTCACCGGTCATGGCAATTCCGGGAGCAACTTTAACCCCCTTAAACGTGGAGGCGATAGATGTTGCTATAGTTATTCCTGCCGACGGGCCGTCCTTTGGAATGGCACCTTCCGGAAAATGAACGTGGAGAGTTCGGCTCTCAAAAAGCTCGGGATCAATGCCGAGGCTGCGGGCATGTGAACGCACCCACTGATAAGCGATCGTTGCAGACTCCCGCATAACATCTCCAAGGTTGCCCGTAATGACGAGTTTACCTCCTTTGCCATGCGACACAGACGATTCGGCAAGCAGTATTTCACCACCGCATTCGGTCCACGCGAGCCCCGTGACAACGCCAGGAATATCGTTGCCCTCATACTCATCTTTCTGCCTCGGAGCGAGTCCGAGCAAGCCGTAAAGATCGTCAGGCTCTACGGGCGAAGGGAAATCCCGGCCTCTGAGTTTAGCCAGCACAGCTTTACGGGCCAGTGACGCCAGATTTTTCTCAAGCCGACGGACTCCGCTCTCGGATGTGTATGTCTCGATGAGCGCACGTAAACCATCATCCGATATCTGCAGGCTGTCTTCAGGGAGATTGTATTCCTTACGTATAGAAGGAATCAGATGCCTGCGGGCAATCTCCATTTTTTCCTCGATAATGTATCCGCTGATATCCATGACCTCCATTCGGTCGAGAAGAGGACGTGCAATTGGTGCGAGACTGTTTGCCGTAGCGATAAAGAGAACGTTCGAGAGGTCGTAGTCCACATCAATATAATTGTCGTGGAAGTGGCTGTTCTGAGCGGGATCAAGTACTTCAAGAAGGGCCGATGCAGGATCTCCTTTAAAGTCTGCCCCTATCTTGTCTATTTCATCGAGAACGATTACTGGATTCACAACCTCGGCGCGCTTCATAGCCGCGATGATACGCCCGGGCATCGCACCCACGTAGGTGCGTCGGTGACCGCGGATCTCAGCCTCATCATGCAAGCCTCCAAGCGACACACGTTCGTATTTGCGCCCCAGCGCACGTGCTATGCTTTTTCCAACGGAAGTCTTGCCTACACCGGGAGGACCGACGAGACAAAGTATTGGCGCCTTCCCGTCGGGATTATGCATAAGGACTGCCAGTTGCTCGAGCACACGCTCCTTTAGGCGTTCAAGGCCGTAATGATCCTCATCAAGAATGTCCGCAGCCTTATCTATATCGCCGTTAGTTTCAGTCTTCGCTTTCCAGGGAAGGGAAACGAGCATCTCAAGATATGCATATTGCACGGCATAGTCAGGGCTCTGCGGATTGTAATGACGGGCTTTCTCAGCCTCGCGTCTGAATGTTTCGAGCACCTTCTTGGGCATGCCGGCTTTTTCAGCATGGGATATGAGGACGTCTATTTCCTCTTCGCTGTTGCCGTAAAGTTCCTCGCGTATAGTATCCATCTGCTGCTGTAAGAAAGCCGCACGCTGGTTCTCATCCATAGCCTTGCGGGTTTTGGCTGCAATCTCATTGCTGAGCGCAAGCTTATCGCCGGCCTCGTCCAGAAAATTCTTCACCCCTGCCAGCCTTTCCTCCGGACGAGAACGCGACAAGAGTATCGCCTTCTCACTCACCTCCATCGGCAGATGGGTAGCCAGAAAGTTAAGAACGGCAAGGTCGTCCTGTGCCTGATTCAGGTTTTGAAGCACAAGAGCTCCTTCCGGATGCGAGCGGAATAGAGATTCGGAGGCTGCCCTGACTTGCTGCACCATCGCGTGAAACTCTTCCGGATTCCCTGGAGCATGTTCTTCGATAAGACGCACTCTTGCAGTCAAAGAAAAAGCATCGTTGCCCCTGCCAAGAATGCGGAACTTCTCACGCGCACGCACAACGGCTGACACACTCCCGTCAGGAAGATCTATCACCCTTAGAACGTCGGCAACAACACCGCATTTATACAGTCCCTGGGAAATACGCGGATTCTCTTCCTCAGGATTGGTCTGACATACGACACCTATAGGCATCTTCTCATCGCAGGCCTTTCGCGCAAGTGCAAGCGAAGAACTTCGCCCCAGTGCGATCGGAATGGTCACACCGGGAAACAAAACGAGATTCCTCGTCGGAAGTATATAT
>CAMWNH010000098.1 GCA_947175605.1 uncultured Porphyromonadaceae bacterium | reverse complement strand
TATTATAGTCGCCAAACAAAAATATAGTAAGAATGCCAGAATACGCTGTACTCGATACGTATTCCGGACTAAATCCGTTCACCTTTTCCGGTGATATCCGTTCACTTTGACGATGGTTTCATGGCGCAAAGTTAATACTTTTTTCTTAAACTCTCACCATTGAGCTGTATTCTTGTCGATTTATGGACAAGTCGGTCGAGGCACGCCTCGGCAATCAAGGGGTTGCCGATGACATCATACCAGTCCTTGACCGGGAGCTGGGAGGTCATGATGAGCCCCTTTTTACGGTACCGGTCGTCAACAAGCTGCTCGAAGTCGTTCTGCTGCTGTCCCTGGAGCTTCTTCATGCCGAAGTCGTCAAGTATAAGCAGATCCGTCTTTGCGAGCCGGTCAAGGAACTTGATCGCATGGCCCTGCAGACGCTCAAGGTCAAGCCTCTCCAGAAGCCTCTGCATGTTGAAGTATGCCACCGTCATCCCGAGACGGCATGCCCTGTCTCCGAGCGCTGTGGCGAGATAGCTCTTCCCTGTTCCGGTAGCTCCGGTGATGATGACGGAGTGTCCGTCGCGGATGAAGTCGCACTTTGCGAGCTGTTCGACCAGCGAGGCCTCCACGCCCCGCTTCGGATCGGTGTCGATTTCCTCGACGAGTGCAGGATATGGGAAGGCGGCGTTTTTAAGCAGCCTGTTGACCCTGTTGCAGTTCCGTGTGTCCCTCTCCGCCTGAAGGAGGAGCTGCAGTCCGTCGGACAGACTCAGCCTGTCGACCTGCCGGGTCTCAAAAAGAGACACCCATTTTTCTGCCATTCCAGATAGCCTCAGGTTCTGGAGGGCGATTCTTGTTTCTTCCATCTGATTGTTGATTGTTAATGGTTAATTATTTGGAGATTATGCAAATTTTGTTTTCCCCCTGAGGTTCTCGCCATCCGAAGGTGACGGATTGTCGGTGCCTTGGGAACGGTTGGCCACGTCAAGGCGGTTCAGTGATTCCAGTATCATTGAGAAGCCTCTTGCAGAGAAGACCTGTCTCTGGGTGGCCACCGCGCTTGCCTGCCCTGCGATGTGCGGAGGGTACTTACGCGCATTGGCCAGTATGCCGTTGCAGGTGTTGTAGCGGCATTCCACTGCGAAGCCCCTGCTTATTCCGTCCTCGAAGACGGAATCGATGTATTTCTCAAGTTCGGGGGATATCGCCGAAGCCCTGCGGCGGTACGTGTCTATGTTCTGGTTACGGATCCACACGGAGTTGGAGGCCAGATGGCTCTCTTCGGTCACATACGGATTGAAGCGGTCATGCGACCGCCTGTGGGTGGCGACAAGGGTGTTGTCGATGTAGATCCTCACGATGCTGCGTGTATAGCGAATGGTGGCCATCCTACCGACGTATACATGGCTCACCGAGTAGTAATGGTTGTCCACCGACAGGAGCACGTGGCAGTTCATCTGAACCTTGACCTGCGCCGTGTATATAAGCTCGAACGGTTCGGCCGGAAGAGGCTGCAGCTCGTCCTTCTCCGAGGCCACGAAGCACTCCTGACGTGAGTACGGGCGTCTCTGCATGCGTGTCTGGTTATGCTCCAGCACCGCCTTCGCCAAGGCCCTGTTCAGTTCCTCTATCGAGAAGAACACCATCTTCCGCAGCTTGGCGTAGACACGGTTGTAGATGCGCCTTACGCATGACTCCACCAGAGCCTTGTCAGTGGGCTTGCGCGGACGGCACGGCTGGGCGATGAAGTGGTAATGGTTGCCCATGTCCTGAAGCGCCCTGTTGATCTCCGGCTCATGCCTGTGGTATTTGATGACACCGGCCCTCAGGTTGTCGAGCCTCACCATCTGCGGCACTCCGCCGAGATGCTCGAGGCACATGCGCAGAGCGTGGATGAAGTCCTCGACCTTCTGGGAAGGGACGGCATAGGCGAAGGCGTAGTCGCTGAACGGCATCGTGGCAACAAAGACCTGTACATCAGTCACCTCTCCTGTGGACGCATCAACGACAGGAAGCGTGTCCCCGGCATAGTCTATCATCAGCATCTGTCCCGGCACATACAGGTCGGACATCACAGTCGTGACCTTGGCGACCTTCAGGTTCTGCGACAGGTGATGGAAGAACTGGGACTTGCGGTAGCCGTCTGGATTTGCCTTGATGTACTCCTCCCAGAGCAGATACCGAGTCACGTGCGGATCCTTCAGCTGCTCGCGGAAGTAATCCAGCCGGGAGAGAAAATGCTCGTGACGGGTGTCCGTAAGGGCGCTGTGGCCGCCGTGGAAGACTTTCTCCAGCTCCGGATCGTCAAGCTTCAGCAGCTCGTCGAACGACAGGCCGCGGCTCGCGATGAATGCGAACTTGTTGTTCACCGTCTCCTTGTTGATGCCCAGCTGTTCCGCTATCCTGCGGTTGGACACTCCCTGCTTCTTGAGCAGTATCGCTTGTTTGAAATCACTCATCTCTATAGGTTTTCCTGCCATCGTCATCTCGGATTTAATATGTTCTTTCCCGGGATAACGGAAAACCATCGTAAAGTGAACGGATATGTTCCGGAAAATGCGTCACATCAGGCGTTTATGCACCCGAAGTGAACGGATATGCTCCGGAATGGGAGCTCCTGCGGCCAACAGCCACGATGCCGGTCGCACACTGAACGGA
>CAMWNH010000097.1 GCA_947175605.1 uncultured Porphyromonadaceae bacterium | reverse complement strand
CTTGCCAAATGTAGTCGTCAGAACCGTGTAATCTTTCGGCTCCATTGCATACTCGTTGGAGAAGTACGACATCTCGTCCTTACGGTGCATCATATCCACTTGCGAATCGCCTTTCAGGCCATGGAAGGTCTTAGATGTCGTTTCCGATAACTTGAACGGCTCTGTCCACGCACCGCGGAAATAGAGCGCATTGGCCAGCACTGCTTCACCGGGATTCGCATCAAGAATCGAAGGTATCAGACCCTCAGTGGTCTTGTTCACCCATTCGTTTATATCATTACGGGCTTGAGAAGGATCGCCATAGGAGAAAATCTCACCGGAATATGTATCGGAGAAAACAGACGAGAATCCCGTGCTGAGCTGACGGTTCTGCGTATACCACAGCGCGTTGAGCTGACGATACTTCACGTCCTTGTCCAGACCAGGAATGGCCTCCAATATCTTTTTGTTGTGCGAACGCAGTACCTCGCAATCCGCAAAGCCCAACAGCTCGGTAATCTCGTCACGAGTATCGCCCTCGTAGCATTCGGCAAGCATGGACAGGAGCATCGAGCAGCTCATGGGCGAGCACACCATATTCTCATCCGCAGCCACAAGGCTATTGGCATTCGCCACAAAATCATACTGGAAGCCGATGAGAGCTTCTCCGGCGCGGCTCTCAGCAGCAGTGAGCTCGATGCTCGTCTGCTTGAACTCCACGCCCGGTCCCTCATCGTTGGAGCATGATGTGGTCCCCGCCACAGCGATAGCCCCTATCGAAAGTAAGCTTAAAATTTTCTTCATAATTCAAAGGTATTATAGGTTAATGATTGGAAATGTTTTTGTGTTTTTTGCAAAGATAGTGAAATTTTATTTTGCCACAACAAAATATCGAACATTTCTATCATAATTATTTCTTGATAATGGAGTATCTGAATTGAATACACCCCCGGCAAAATATCCATTACATGATCCATTCCATCCCCAATTGAAGTGATAATAGCAATCTTTATTTATATAAGTTGTTATCATCTCACCATCAATTCCCACTCCATAAGCTATTGTCTGGATATTATGTCCACCATCGGCAACCCATGCATGTCCTGCACCACCAGCTGTGAATCCCTCTAAAATAGCTATTCCTTGACAACTTGCCATATCAGTCAGCATATTCTGTCTTGTGTCATTAAAATATGTAAGGACTTTTTTAACAGCACCGGGAACAAGCGATTTAAATGTAGCATACCCTTTTTCCGTGAGAGCACCTGTTGCTGGAGGAATACTATCATTTTTCATAATATAAAAAGCTTCATTTAACTCCCCCAACTGGCGACATAAACGACCCAATGCTTTATGCGCATCCATTGAAGCATTACAAAAACCAGCATGGATGTTCAAATAAGCTTGGCCTGCATAGTTTGAAGAAATGACATGATTCTTAATATCTGCCCAATCAAGTACCTGCGTATCCACATCGCGATTGTAATACGTTAAATTAATTGATGTTGGTTGCTCTAAATAAGACATCGCTTGTGCCATTGCTGTCTGAAGACATCCGGCAACGCCATTCGGACAATATAATCCCTCAGGATTAACCTGTCCCCAAGACACAGTCAGTTTAGGCTCAACCGACATAGTTATCGTATAATCTTTTGGAGTTGGATCAGGTATTGGAACTGGCGTTATGCTCAATTCGCTTGCTACATATTCTTTTGCACACTCCATATAGAAGTTAAAAGCTTCATTTCCATACTCTTCCAAATTAAGTTCGCCTTCTGGATCATACCCAATAACATCCAGACCGGTCCTGGCAGCAGAAACGAGGACAAATCCATTATTATCCTTATAATTTATAGCATACATTAGCGTATCGGACGATGATCGGCTACCATGACTACCTATAATGTCTACTGTAGCCACACGCCTCTGTTCAGAACGGGAGTTTGGACATACAGCAGCGAGGAAATTATCAGCAACGGCGATTGCTTCTTCAGGTGTACGGCAAAGACCTGATGTCTTGGTGGTTTCTGTATCTGTGGGCGCAACAATACCTTCATCCTGTGAGCAGGAGGCAAAGAAAAGCCCAAGAGCCATGATAAGAATTAACTTTTTCATTTTGATAATTATTTTGGTTTAACTTGAATTTTATTGTATCCAGCCTTCGTATTCCGTGCCGTATTCGGTGGAGATGTAGATCAGCAGGGGTGCTTCTACATTCTGAACAGGTATAACGATGGGAGCATAGCTGTCATGATGTCCTGTATATACGGGCGTCATCGAAGCATCCGAGACTTCCACCCATACTCGGCCTTCGCTCTGTCCGAATACGATGGTGAGCTCATCACCGCTTAGGCTTGCGGAGACATTACTTAAATGTTCGGCCGTTCTTCCTCCGGGATGTACTACGGGAGGATTGTCACCTGGATTTGTTGGATTCTTAGGGGGAATATCCCCTGCATAGGCAGTTAAACAGTTAAACATTGTTAAAACCGCAAGTGTGATTAAATGTCGATTTTTTCTCATATTTTGTAATTTTGTCTACTGCAAATGTATAATAATATACGCTAAAAAAACGAATTTTTCGAGCTGAAATTATTAACCTTTTTTGCTCATAAAATATTGATAATCAGCAATATCCAAAACAAAAAGTTAATCATTGGTATCTTATTGATTAACAACGACTTACAC
>CAMWNH010000096.1 GCA_947175605.1 uncultured Porphyromonadaceae bacterium | reverse complement strand
ATCCTCAACCCTCCGACATGACTGCCGCTCCCGTGCCCGATAAGGCTGCAGCACAGGTCAAGAGCGTATTCAGCGACAGCTATGCGAGCGTAACGCCCGGACTCGTGATGGGCGGCTGGGGCCAGAGCACCACGGGCGATGTCGTAAGCATCAGCGGGAACAACGCCTACAAATTCACCAACTTCAACTATCTCGGCCTTCAGGTGTCCTCGAACAACGACGTTGTGGATATGTCCGATATGAAGTATATCCACATCGACCTATATGCCGAGACGGAAATGGACCTCAACTTCTTCCCCATTTCTCTCAACCCCACCGTCGACTCGGCGAAAGCGACGCTCCAGCTTACCGCCGGTGAATGGCGCAGTTTCGATTTCCCGATGAGCGATTTCAGCGGCGTCGATTTCACGAATTTCGGTCAGGTGAAGTTCGATGGTGGAAACGGACAGACATTCTATCTCGACAACCTCTACTTCTGGACCGACGGAAGCGTCACCCCCATCGACCCCGATCCAATCGTCCCCGATCCCATAGTTCCGGACCCCTCGGACACTCCCTCGGCCTCACCCGCACCCGTTCATGAAGCCCCCATGGTCATGAGCTTCTACTCCGACGCCTATCCCACGATTGTCCCCGACCTGTTCGTGGGCACCTGGGGCCAGTCCACAGTCCACGAATATGTGGATTGCGAAGGCGACCAGGCCCTGAAGCTCACCAACTTCAACTATCTGGGCCTTCAGTTCTCGCACAGCGATGACGTCGTGGCCCTGACGAACATGACCCACCTCCACCTCGACCTATACGCCACACACGAGACCATCGTGGAAGTGTACCCCATCTCCCTTAATCCCACGGTGGATACGGACAAGGTGGTTCTGACGGTCGCACCCGGCGAATGGATATCCCACAACCTCTCCATCGATAACTTCCCGAACGTCAACTTCAGCTCTCTGGGCCAGTTCAAGTTTGTGAATGTCACGCCTGCCGCCGCATCCGTCCGTGCACGCGTAGGCGAAGCAAGCGAACCTGCGCTCTACCTCGACAACCTCTACGCCTGGAATAACAGCACCACCGGCATCGACTCCGTAGCCGCAGGCGCTGACCGCACACCGGGTGTGTATGACCTCTTCGGCCGCAAACTCCGCGAGAACAACAGCCTCGACGGACTGCCCCGCGGCCTCTATATCGTCGGCGGCCGCAAAACGGCCGTCACACGATGACCACCTACCAATTACCGAAAAGAACCACGTACAACGAATTAATCCTTATTCCTAAACCATAAAAGGGATGTCCGCCTCCCGCGGAGGGATGCGGCATCCTGAATCAAAACCATTTTCCTAAATCCATTTCTTATGAATCTAAAACCTAAACATTGCATTGCAGCTGCGGCCATGTTCCTCGCTGCATTCAACGCATCAGCCGACATTCCGGTGAAGCTGGTCAACAACACCAAGGGTGATTTTGGTGACGGCGACGTCTATGTGGCCATCGTAGGCCGTCAGGGCGACCGCTCGATCTACTACGATCTGGCTGCCTCGGGCGCACAGAAGCGCTGCGTGGTCAACAACCTGAACGACGGCGTGAACCGCCTCCACGTCAAGGGTGATGACTGGGGCTATGCTGATATCTTCACCCGCATGAGCGACATTCCCCAGCAGACGTTCTACATCGGCGACACCTACGCCTGCCGTATGTTCGTGGCCTTCAAGTCGCCCATGTATCTCCATGCATTCGCCGACGGCGGATATGCAGGTGCCGACATGAACAACCCCAACGATCCCAACGCCCCCATCCGCTGGGAAATCATCGAATTCACATACGAGCCCAACAACTACGACGGCCAGATCTGGATCAACACCTCGCGTGTCGACGCCTTCCAGTATCCCATGGGCCTCGAGCTCTACGCAGCGGGCAACCGCTCGGGCAGCACGCCCTACATCAAGCGCGGTGAGATCATCGACTACAAAGCCGTAGTTGATCGCTGGAACCGCACTTACTCCTCCTCCGTCTACAAGGATTGCTATTACAACCTCATCCAGCGCGACAACCTCGGCGGCATCATCAAGCAGCCCTCGAAGGTTCAGTCCATCAAGGGTGCGCATATCTTCGACGGCTACATCAACAAGATCTGGGATTACTTCCGCGCCAACGAAGCCGACATCACCATGGGTGTGCTCGGTCGCTGGAAAGGCCGCGTACAGGGCGACGCTTTCGTGATGACCTGCGTCGACGGCAGCTACTGGAAGCCCGGCTCGGTTGCCACCGTGAACAAGCCCACCACTGAAGACGCCATCGAAGGCGCCGGCACTTTCGCCACAGGTTCCGACATCGACAAGACCGTTCAGGCCATGTTCTGCGCCGCATTCAACCGCGGTCAGTTCCGCACCACCACCGGCAATCAGAGCTGGGATCCCGCCACGGGCGTACGTCCCTTCCAGGGCGGCAGCGAATTCCCCTGCAATGAATACGTTAAGTTCTTCCACGACACGGCTGTGACCGCATCCAACGGTTGCACCTACGCTTTCGCATACGACGACACCTTCGATCAGAGCGCAACCTGCTACTCCACCGCTCCCACGGCCGTGACCATCACCATCGGTGGCTTCGCCGGCATCCAGACGCAGGAGCCCCAGCAGCCCCAGCCCCAGCAGCCTCAGCAGCCCACCGGCCTCGGCGCAGCTCCCGCTCCCGGCCACGGCGCACAGTATGTGAAGAGCATCTACTCCGACTCCTACGCTTCCGTAGCCCCCGGCATGGTTGTAGGCAACTGGGGTCAGAGCACCGCAGGATCGGTTGTTTCCCTCGGCGGCAACAACGCCTACAAGATGAGCAACTTCAACTACGTAGGCCTTCAGGTTTCGGCTTCCGACCAGACCGTGAACGTTTCCGACATGCAGATGATCCACATCGACCTCTTCGCCGAGACCGACATGGACATCAACTTCTACCCCATCGCACTCAATCCTACATTCGACGGTGCCAAGGTGACGCGTCACCTCACAGCCGGCCGTTGGAACAGCTTCGACTTCGCCATGTCCGACTTCCCCGGTGTTGACTTCACGCGCCTCGGCCAGTTCAAGTTCGACGGCGGCAACGGCCAGACC
>CAMWNH010000095.1 GCA_947175605.1 uncultured Porphyromonadaceae bacterium | reverse complement strand
TTGTTCGGTGAAAAGCATTCCGATGTAGCCACATCGTACAACAATATCGGAAACGTATATTCTAAACAAGGAAATTATCAGCTGGCTTTGGAATATCTTCAAAAGGCTCTGAGTATTCGATTGGATGTATTCGGTGAAAATCATCCAAATGTAGCCACATCGTACAACAATATCGGATATGTATATTTATCCTTGGGTGAATATCAGCAAGCTTTGGAATACTATCAAAAGGCTCTTAAGATTTCGTTGGCCGTACTTAATGAAAATCATCCAAATATTGGGTTGATATATAAAAGCATTGGAGAAACCTATTTTATTTTACAGGATTTTTCTCAAGCACTTCAGTTCTTCGAGAAAGCTCTGCAAATATTGCCATCGTCATTGGGAGAAGGCCATCCTACGATACCGACTCTATATTTATATCTTGGCATGCTATATTATATTTCCAACAGCCACTCTAAAGCCATTGAATTCCTCGAAAAATCTGTAAAGATATGGACTGAGAACTATGACGAAAAACACCCGTACATACTTGACACACTTCCTTACATATATTCGTCATATCTAACACTTCTTCAAACGGACAGCAGTCTGATAGAACAATACAAACGATTTATGTCCGATAAGGCATGGACAGCAACTGTGACGGGGGAAGACACCCCGGCAGCTCATGCAGGGCTAAGCGGAGAATATGTTATTCTCAGATTTGGAGACTGGTGGCCAGGGAGTCTCAAGAGCTTGCTGGATATGAATGAAGAACTAACCGGTAAGCCAAAAGATATAGTACTTTATCGTGATGGTCAGATATTGCGCCATCATTTCGAAGACCAGATCGGAATGGAATTCTCGCTGAAAATAGTGGGCCGAGAAAGAAAAAAAGAGATTGAAGAGGCACTGTCGCGATTATGAGGAATATTGTATTACTCTTATTTACTGCGACCATCGCGGGAATTAGCCTACATTGAGAAAAACACGAAAGATTAACACAGTTTAACCTCTGCGGGCTGTGGGTGCGGGGATTTTATGATTATCTTTGCAGACGAAGATTTTAAGAATCCTGATAGGGACTCGTCCGCTGAAGGCGGACCGGGTTTCTTTATTTTTTAGTATTACAGAAACACAATAACAAAGAAGAACATTATGGCAATCACTTATATGACCAAAGAAGGCTATGACCGCAAGATGGAAGAAATAGCCTACCTCGAAAGCGTGAAGCGTCCGGAGATCTCCGCCGCAATAGCCGAGGCACGCGACAAAGGCGACCTCTCGGAAAACTCCGAATACGACGCCGCCAAAGAAGCCCAGGGCATGCTGGAAATGAAGATCGCACAGCTCAAGGATCTCGTGGCCAACGCACGCATCATCGATGAAAGCAAGCTCTCCACCGACGAGGTGCAGGTGCTCAGCAAAGTCAAGATCCGCAACGTGGACACCGGCATGGTCGTGGAGTACACCATCGTGGCCGACTCCGAAGCCAACCTGCGCGAAAAGAAAATCGCCATGTCCACCCCCATCGCTCACGGCCTTATAGGCCACAAGAAAGGCGACATCGTGGAAATCACCATCCCCGCCGGGCAGGTGAAGTTCGAAATTCTCGAAATCGGAATCGGTTGCTGAGCCATGTCAAGCATATTTTCGCGAATCATCGCCGGCGAGATACCCTCGTATAAAGTTGCCGAGGACGACGCCCACTACGCATTCCTGGACATTAATCCCATGACCGAGGGCCACACGCTGGTGGTTCCCAAGCGCGAAGTCGACTACATCTTCGACCTCAGCGACGATGAATACGCAGCGCTGCAGCTCTTTGCCAAGCGCGTGGCCGAGGCCGCACAGAAGGCCGTGCCCTGCCGCCGCATAGCCACCGCCGTTCTGGGCATGGAAGTGCCGCACGCCCATATCCACATCGTGCCCATCCGGAGCGAAAGCGACATGGACTTCCGCAAGCCCAAACTGCAGCTCGCCCCCGAGCGCATGGCCGAAATAGCCTCCGCCATCGCCGCCAAATTCAAATGAATCTCCAAGCAATGAAAGCAAGCAAACTCCTACTTCTGGCCGCCCTGGGCGCCGCAGCCTGCGGATGCAGCCACAACGCAGGCTGGAGTATCGAAGGCACCGTAGCGCCCGGCAGCGGCAAGCTGGCCCTGGAAGGCTACAACAACGGGCTGTGGTATGCCGTGGACTCCCTGCAGCCCGCAGCCGACGGCCACTTCGCCTATCACAGCCCGAGTCCCGCCGCCTACCCCGAAATCATGCGTCTGAGCGGCGGCAGCCTCGCCGCCCCCGTCTTCTTCCCCGTGGACGGCCGCGATGCCATCACCATCCGCGACGGCAAAGCCTACGGCAGCCACATGGCCGACGGCATGCGCACCGTCGACTCCCTGGTGAACGAAGCCACCCTCCGGGCCGGCAACGCCGCAGCCGCCGACCCCGAACTGCGCCGCAGCCTCGGGCAGGCCGCCATCGACGACAGCACCAGCATCATCGCCTACTATGTGCTGAATAAGAGCATAGGCGGGCAGGCCATCTTCGACCCCGCCGAAAGCTTCGGCAGCCGCATCTACGGCGCCATCGCCCAGAACTTCGCCACCAACCGGCCCGACGACCCCCGCGGCGCCATGATCCGCGCCGTCTACCTCGAAGGCCGCAAAGCCCTCGGCAAAGGCACGGCAGCCCCCGACAGCACCATACAATTAGGCAGCACCGGCATCATCGACATCGTGCGCTACGACGACCGCGGCGCCCGCCACTCCCTGGCCGAAGAAGCCGCCAAAGGCAAAGTACTGCTCCTGAGCTTCACCAACTATCAGGCCGACTACTCCCCCGCCTACACCGTGATCCTAAACGAACTCTACGACAAATATCACGACCAGGGCCTCGAAATCTACCAGCTCGCCTTCGACTCCGATGAAGTAGCATGGAAAGAAAGCGCACGCAACCTACCCTGGATCACCGTCTACAACGCGCCCACCGACGGCCTCGCACCCCTGGCCTCCTACAACGTAGGCGCCCTCCCCACCACCTACATCATCGACCGCCACGGCGACCTGCGCCAACGCGTCGACAACCCCGCCCAACTCGAGCAAAAAATAAAACAACACATCTAAAAAAGATTTGCATTTGTAAATATCTACACCCAAACCCCAACCGGCCCCAGAAGCCCCACGGGGC
>CAMWNH010000094.1 GCA_947175605.1 uncultured Porphyromonadaceae bacterium | reverse complement strand
ATTGTGATCCGCCTGGAGCCGGATAATATCGTTGTAACTAAGTAGTATTCAGAATATTGTAATGCCGCACTTTCCGTTGTTCACGAATTGTACACGGCACAATTTCAATGTTCTTCCCCATTGTTTCCATTGGGGAATGCAAAGTTAATAAACTTCGGTCAGATAACCAAATTCTTTAATATGAAAGTGAGGCTACTTTCAGGGTATTATTTCCTTTTCTTATCGCTCGATTTTTCTTTTTGCGAGTTAGTGATGACTGTAAACGTTAACAGTCAATGTAATTACTTGGATATTCCGGTGAAGACCACCCAGCCATTCCGGTCATAACCACCCAATTTTTTAGGCATGGTCCGACCCTTTGTGCTTAGGTCTGCGCAAAGTTAATAATTATTTTCGATAACTCTCTCCTCTGAGATCGATTTTGTGTGATGTTTTAGCAAGCCGGTCGAGTATGGCATCGGCGATGGTGGCGTTCTTCTCAAGCACGTCATACCAGTCTGAGACCGGCAACTGACTTGCTATTATAGTTGCATTTCGCCCGTGCCGGTCCTCGATGACCTCCATGAAGTCAAGCAACTGCTGGCCGTCAAGTTTCTTCATTCCGAAGTCGTCTATGATCAGCAGGTCGGTTGCGGCGATCCTGTCGAAGTAAGAGGCGATCGATCCCTCAATCCGTGCAAGCTGCAGCCTCTCAAGGAGCTTTGCCATGCCAAGATAGAGCACCCGGAAGCCGGCCAGGCAGGCGTTTGTGCCGAGAGCGGAGGCCATGTAGCTCTTGCCGGTGCCGGAAGGTCCGGTTATCAGCACAGACTGTCCCTTTCTGATGAAGTCACATGTCGCCAGCGAGTTCACCTTGTCGCGGTCCCTGCCCTTGTCGGCATCGAAGTAGATGGACTCCACCGAAGCCTGATAGCGGAAGCGGGCATTCTTCATCAGCCGTGCCGTCCTGTTGCGTTGTCTCATGTCCCTCTCGGCCTGAAGCAGGAGCTTCAGACCGTCGCCGAGGGTGAGCGTGGTGTTTGTCCTTGTGTCCATCATCGTGGACCATGCGGCAGCCATGCCCGGCAGGCGTAGCGACCGCATCTGTTCATGTATTGTATCCATATTGTATGTATTTGGTTGGTCAATAGAACTTTTCTGTATAATATCCCTTTCCCCGGATATTGGAGTGCGAAGGTGCCGGGGTCTCCTCGTCGTGCCTTGCCTTCAGTCCCTCAGCCTTGGTCGAGACGACCCTCTTGACGAAGGCATAGGAGCACTGCCCGTAGGTCAGGGCGGCATTGCAGGCCTGCTCCATCAGGTCCTTGTCCGTGGTCTTGGCAAGGTGCAGCAATCCGTCCGCACTCTTGTAGAAGGTCTCAGGGGGAGCGAGGGGGTTGGATGAGAACATCCTCTCCATCACCTGTCCAAGAGACTGCGAACGTCCGTAGGCAGAGGCTGTGTATCTTTCCGGCGAGCGCTTCTGATAGTCACCGTAATATGACGGCAGGTGGTCAGGCTGGGTCACATAACGTTCCGTACCCTTCCTGGAATGTGTGGCGACCGGCTCGCCGCTGTAGTAGGCCGTCAGCACGGAGGGGGTGTATATCACCTTGACTTTCTTGCCTATCAGATGGCAAGGCATCGAGTAATAGCGCTTGTCCTGGCCGAGCTGTATGTGCGAGTTGAGCTGCACTGTATATTCTGCGTAGCACTTTATCTCGAACGGCAGGGGCGGGAGCGGCTTCAGGGACGGTTTGTCTATGGCGAGGAAACGCTCCTGACGGGTGACATCGTATTGCCTCATCCTCTTCTGCCTGTGGCGTTCCAGCAGGTCGGCTATGGCCTCGTTGAGCTCGTCCAGAGAGAAGAACACGCGGTCTCGCAATGCGGCGTATATGCGGTTGTAGAGTATGCGTACATGGTTCTCCACCAAGGCCTTGTCCCTTGGCTTGTACGCCCTTGCGGGAGTATGCACCATCCCGTAGTGGTTGCAGAAGTCCTCGAAGACCCTGTTGACCTCGGGCTGGTAGCGGTCGGACCTTGTGACGGCGGCCTTGAGGTTGTCGGTCGTTATGGTCGCCGTCACACCGCCCCAGGCCTCAAGCGCCGAGCGGCAGCCAAGTATGAAGTCTTCCACGGACTGGCTCTCCACGGCCATGGCGAAGGGATAGTCGGAGGCAGGCAGTGTCGCCACAAACAGCTCGACAGGACGCTTCATCCCTGTCCTGATGTCGACTATGTGAAGCTTGTCTCCTGCAAAGTCGACCATCATCTCACGGCCTCCCTCGCGGTGTTCCGTCAGAACCATCGCAGGAGGCGTGGAGGCCTTGGTGTGCTGCGAGTAGTGGAAGCAGAACTGCGAGTAGCTGTAGGGTCTCGGGGCCTGCTCCCTGTACTCCTCATACAGGAGCTGGAGGGTCATGTGGGGACGCTGCATCTCCTTGTGGTAATGCCCCATGCGTTCAAGGAGATAGTCCAGCCTCTCGTCGCTGTAGGCGGCATTGCCGGCACACAGCCGGCGTTCAAGCACCGGATCTTCAAGCTCCAGGAGTTCCTCTATGGGGATCGGATCGGCCTCTATACGTCGCACGTAGTCATTGACTGTCCCTTTATAGAGACCGACAGTCCTGCCGATTTCCCGGTTTGACGGACGCCTGCCCCCGTTGCGCTGGAGCATCATCCGCATCACTTGCTTTATCTTACTCATATCAGTGTTGTTTGCAGACATGGCACAAAGTTTTTGGAAAGTTTTGGCCACAATATAAACATGGTCTCGGCTTTTCCAAACTTTTTGGGTGGTCATGCTCCGGAAAACACTGATAACCAGTAGCGGCTTGTCCCATTTTGGGTGGTTTTGCTCCGGAATCGGAGGGCATGGAAGCACCATTGGAGATCCCTTTTCCCTCTGGGTGATAATGCTCCGGAATGGGTGGCTTTGCTCCGGAATCCCGGGGTTTTTATCCCCAAAATCTGACTTTCTTAACCCTTTTGGGTGGTTTTGATCCGGAATGAATGGGTGGTTTTCATGTCAATAAATTGGGTGGTAATGCTCCGGTGCATCCAAGGAAGACATCACGGATCCCGGTCAACGGCATTTCATATAAGGCTTGTAGCTCCGCTTCTGTCAGATAAATTTCAACTGCCTTATCTCGGTCTTCTTTCTTATTCTTCACAATCAGCGATGCCGCACGTTGATTGTCATGCACACCGTCGATAAATG
>CAMWNH010000093.1 GCA_947175605.1 uncultured Porphyromonadaceae bacterium | reverse complement strand
ACCCCAACCCAAGATCTATGACTTTATTTGAAAAACTCACGGCCCGGGACAAGGAACAGCGTCAGCGCATCGTCATCCCTGAAGGCATGTAGCACCGTACACTGACAGCTGCCGACCGTATCCTGTCCGACGGACTTGCCGACATCATCCTCATCGGCGATCCCAAGGAAATCCTGCACATGGCAAAGCAGCTTGAACTCACCAATATCGAGAAGGCCACGATCGTCAATCCGGCCGATGAAAGCGTAATCGACAAATATGCCCCTCTGTTTTACGAACTCCGCAAGAAAAAGGGCATCACGATGGAAGAAGCTCGCCTGACGACGGCCAACCCCCTCTACCTGGGCTGTCTGATGGTTAAGGCCGGCGATGCCGACGGTCAGGTTGCCGGCGCCATGAATACGACCGGCAATGTGCTTCGTGCGGCTTTCCAAGTGATAAAGACAGAGCCCGGTATCAGCGTTGTTTCGGGTGCATTCCTGATGCTTCTGCCTCCGGGATTGCCTTATGGCACGGACGGTATTCTGGTTTTCGCGGACTGCGCTGTCATTCCCGATCCCACAGCCGAGGAGCTTGCCGAAATAGCGATTGCCGCCGCCCGCACGGCCCGCGATATCGCCGGAATCGAACCACGCGTGGCCATGCTTTCGTTCTCGACCAAGGGCTCGGCCAAGCATGAGCGTGTGGACAAGGTGGTTCAGGCATTGCACATAGCGCGCGAGAAAGCTCCAGAGCTAATTCTTGACGGAGAGCTTCAGGCAGATGCGGCAATCGTGCCTTCCGTGGCACAATCCAAGGCTCCGAACAGCCCCATCAGCGGCCGCGCCAACGTGCTTGTATTCCCCTCGCTGGAAGTGGGCAATATCGCGTACAAGCTCGTGCAACGACTTGGCGGTGTCGAGGCTGTGGGTCCTGTGCTTCAAGGCCTTGCCGCTCCGGTGAACGACCTCTCGCGCGGCTGCTATCCGGAGGATATATACAAGACCATCATCATGACCTGCAACCAGGCTATCGGACTAAAAAATCATTAATCAAAACCAGCAGACAAACACAATATACAGGCAATGAAAATCCTCGTACTCAACTCGGGCAGCAGCTCGGTGAAATATAAACTCATCGCCACGGGCAAGGATGGCGACAAGGTGCTTGCCGAGGGCGGCGTAGAAAAAATCGGTCTGCCCGACGGGTTCATCAAATACAAGAAGGCCGATGGCTCGAAGGAAATCAAGGAGCTTGGCCACATCGACCATCAGGGTGGTATCAAAGCTATTCTGGACGTGCTGACGGACAAGAATGACGGGGCCATCGCCAGCTTCGACGAGATCGATGCCGTGGGCCATCGCGTGGTGCATGGCGGCGAGAAGTTCAGCGAGAGCGTGCTGATAACGGAAGACGTGAAGGATAAGATCCGTGAATGCTATGCCATCGCTCCGCTTCACAATCCGGCAAACATGACGGGTATAGAGGCTATCACGGCGCTGATGCCCAATGTTCCTCAAGTGGGCGTATTCGATACAGCTTTCCATCAGACGATGCCTGCTAAGTCGTTCATGTACGCTCTGCCATACAAGTACTACGAGGAAGACGGCGTGCGCCGCTACGGCTTCCACGGAACGAGCCACCGCTATGTTTCGGGCCGAGTATGCGAATTCTTAGGAGTTGACATCACGAAGCAGAAAATCATCACCTGCCACATAGGTAACGGCGGTTCTATCACAGCTGTAGACGGCGGCAAGAGCGTGGATACGTCGATGGGCCTGACTCCTACCGAGGGCCTGATGATGGGTACTCGCGTGGGGGATGTCGATCCGGGCGCTCTGACGTTCATCATGGAGAAGCATAATCTTTCGCCGAAGGAACTGCAGACGATCATCAACAAGGAAAGCGGAGTGCTGGGCGTGAGCGGACTGAGCAACGATATGCGCGAAATCGAGGCTGCAGACAAGGCCGGCGATCCGAAGGCTGTACTTGCGCTGGAAATGTATGAGCAACGCATCCTGAAATACATTGGCGCTTACGCAGCCGAGATGGGCGGTGTGGACATCATCGTCTTCACGGGCGGCGTGGGCGAGAATCAGACAGGCGTACGCGAGAATGTGTGCAAGCCTCTTGCGTTCATGGGCGTAAAACTCGATACGGAACTGAACGCCAAGGTGCGCGGCACGGAAACGGTGATCTCGGCTCCCGACTCGCGCGTGAAGGTGTGCGTGATTCCTACGGACGAAGAACTGATGATTGCGAAGGACACGGAAGCTATCGTCTCCAAACTATAAGCGACGGGGCACGGGCATGAACAGCGACAAAAGCTTCTGGGCGCATCTCGACGACCTGCGCGGAGTTTTATTCCGCATCATAGCGGTGTATGTCGCGGCCTGTGTGGGACTGTTCGCCTTCATGCCCCGAATATTCAACGGGATAATCCTCGCGCCAACGCGCGGGGATTTTCCTGTTTATGAATTTTTTGAGCGCCTGGCATCGACGGCGCCCATACTTGCGGATGCTTCGCTTTCAGAGGGTGGGAGCGCGAAGTTTTCGATAGAGCTGGTGAATATAGAACTGGCTTCGCAGTTTTTCATACATATCACCGCGACCATGTGGTTGGCGCTGATAGTGACTCTACCTTTTATAATTTATTTCCTCTGGACCTTCATCCGTCCGGGGTTATACGAGAATGAAAGGAAGCATGCGGGATTGGCTTTCGTGGCCGGACACGTGATGTTTTATCTGGGGGCTGCCACAGGTTATTTCCTCGTGTTTCCGCTAACACTTCGCTTTCTTGCGGGCTATCAGCTGAGTCCATTGATTCCTAACGTCATTTCTCTAACGAGCTATATGGATACTTTCGTGACGCTGCTCCTGCTAATGGGGCTTGTGTTTGAACTTCCATTGCTGGCTTGGCTTCTGGGAAAGACCGGCCTAATCACGCGGGAGTTCTTCACGCGCTACAGGCGTCATGCGATCGTGGCCCTGATTGTTCTGGCCGCCATCATCACTCCTACGGGCGATCCGCTGACGCTTTTCACGGTATTTATCCCGGTGTACATTTTGTGGGAATTAAGCGCAGTGCTCGTTAAAAAGGACACAAATTCAGCACAAAATCAGGAAAACTGAAAAATATTTTCAGTTTTTAGTAAATTTTGTTGCATCGTTAGAGAAATTTATTTAATTTTGCCAATACAAACAGGTCGCTGTAAGGCCTGTGATAAATCGATTGTGAGGAAAAGGCTGTAAGTGATTACAGCCTTTTCTTTGGTAATCAGCAATTTGGCTCGCTGAAGCTCGCCGCCGGGACAAAAATCTGTGGCGGGGGATGAAGCGGATTTAGCGAGAGTGTGTTTTACCAGAGTGGCGTTGTTGACATGCCAAAGGCATGTCCCTACC
>CAMWNH010000092.1 GCA_947175605.1 uncultured Porphyromonadaceae bacterium | reverse complement strand
AGTGCTCGAGCCATACTTTATTTGTCTTGCTGAGTTTTATCGGACAGCAATAAAATCAATTAGATTTTCGCAGTAGATGAGCTAATACCTCCTTCTGTATTCGCGATCCGGCTACTCGGTTGAGAATAAGGTAGCACCCTGCACCAATAACCACTTCAATAGCGAGTTGTCCACCCGACCATGGACATAGATTTCCTATTACTTCCATTACTGGTGCGATTAACGCAGCTTGAGCGAAATATGGAACGAGATCCATAATGAATGTTCGGCGCGAAGCTCCAACCGTATTACACGTAAAAAACAACGTTGCAATCCAAGTCAGGACAGTCACTATCAGCTGTCCCCAAAGCAGATATTCAAGGCCCAAAACAGGATGCTCCGGGGTAGACAACTTGATGACCGGAAGAGTTATAAACAGCGCTATGACAGCTGCAGTATCGCGAAGCACTTCAAGCTTCATAATCAATGAGGCCTCTCCTCGGGCAAGCAGATAGTTATTATAGAGCGAGTTCAGGACCACAAATACTCCCCTCAAGGCAAGAAGCTGAAAAAGTACAATCGACGGATCCCACTTCGCCCCGAAAAGAAAATGAAATGCCGGCCGGGCCAAAACCATCATCCCAATCATCGCAGGCATAAGCAGATACGCTGTAAAGCGATTCATGCGCGAGCAAATTCTCCGGAAACGTTCATCATCATCCTGCACTTGCGACAGCGCGGGGACAAAGGTCGACGTAAGCACCTGACTAAGCGACGATATGCCCATCTTGCTCCACTTATCACTTTGCGAATAATATCCGAGCGATGACAGCCCTACCCTGTTACCGATAATAAATCCATATATGTTCAGGAATACGGTGTTTAGAAAACTTGTACCCATCATCCCCGCAGCCACACCCGAGAAGGAGCGTAACGATGCAAATGAAAAACGGAAAAGCGGAGTCCATTTACATGCAATCCATAGTATCAATGATTTGGAAGCCGCGATAATTATACTCTGCCATACTATGGCCCATGCACCGAATCCCTTTATAGCAAGAACTATACCTGCAATTCCGCCCAAAAACAGCCCCGCCGAATTTGCAAGCGCAACCATTCGCACATCCATTCGCTTCATCAGACGGTTGATCTGCACTATTGCCGAGGCGTTAAGGATAAGAACAACAAACATGCCTCGGGAAAGACCTACAAGACGTTCATCGTTTTGGAACAATCCGGCAATCGAAGGAGCTACGAAATACAACACCACATACAGCACGACTGACACAAAAATGTTGAACCACAAAACAGTTGAGTAATCCAGTCGTGTTGGCGACTTCCGCTGCAACAATGCATACGAGAAACCGCTGTCTATAATCAAGGCTGCAAACGCCTGAAAGATTGCCACCGCACCTACAAGACCGATTTCCTCCGTGCTAAGAATACGGGCAAGCACTATGCCCGTAACTGCATAGAGGACCTGCGTTGCCACGCGGTCAACAATATTCCACTTCAGTGAAGCAGCTGTACTTGATTTAAGGCTTATGGCTTGCGGAGATTAATCGTTTATAGAATCAAGAGGAAGCGCTTTCACACCCATCCCTCTTCTTGAAATTTCTTCAGGCTCTGTCACATAGTAGATACGGCCGTTAAGTCCGGCCACATAGAGCTTCGAACTTGGATTGCACACCACTTTACCGGGTCCGAAACTCTTGCTATAGACCTCACGCGCATCCAGATTACGGGCCTCTATGTGTCCCGTACCGGCTATGAAAAGTTTTACTTTATCAGACTTGCCGTCAAGCTTTATGTAACCGCGTCCGGCAGTCACATTCGCATCCGTGCGTCCTGCATTAATTCCCTTTACCTCGATAGCGCCATTACCGATCACCTTTGCTACAAACCTATCGCAGGGCGTTGCGAGATTCACGACTACAAGCGAGTCTCCGGAATTACTGACTGCCGACAAGGTAGAAGAATATGCTTTTACAACCGGCAAGCCCGTAGGCAGCGATTCATCAATATCCACCTGCACGCGCAGAGTGGATTTGTTATTCATCAGTATAATTTTCGAAGCAAGATCCGGTTCACAATCAAACACTACGAATCCCGCGGAATCGGGCACACATGAATATATGACTTTCACACCGTTATCCACAGAGAGACGCGAAAAATCAGCTACATTGATGCTGTATTTCGCACCAAATGCCGTCTGCAAGGTCATTACAGACAAGAATAAAAGAAACTGACGGAGAACCTTTGTGGCGATTTTCATAGGTCGGGAAGAATATTGTGTTCTATATGTGTTAGAATCTCGTCAAGCTCGCTGTATGTCGAAGCTTTAAGCATCGCAATACGCGTAGGACGGAAATTCGGAATACTCTTAAACAGCGGAGAAGCCGCCAAGTGACGGCGTATGTGCAGAATACCGCGATATTCATCTATCCGTTCGATACTTTCGCGAATCTGCCTTCGGATAAGTGCAAACTTCTCTGCCACAGGAATGTCAGCGGCCGAACCGTTGCGGAGTAGAGATGTCATCTCGCGGAAAATCCATGGAGCGCCGATTGATGCACGACCCACCATCACGCCATCCACATTATAACGTTCGAAAGCATCGACAAGTTTTTCCGGAGTTGTAATATCTCCATTGCCTATCACAGGAATTTTCAAAGCGGGATTAGCCTTCACCTCACCAATCATTTCCCAGTCGGCCTCGCCTGTATACATCTGCGAGCGTGTACGTCCGTGCACAGTCAATGCCTTGATTCCACAGTCCTGAAGCTGCTCCGAGAGAGACACTATTATCTTCGAGTTGCAATCCCACCCAAGACGGGTCTTCACCGTAACCGGCAGGTCCGGTACGGCCTTTACAACAGCCTCCGTGATTTTCAGCATTCGCGGAACATCACGCAACATTCCGGCTCCGGCGCCCTTTCCTGCAACCTTTTTCACAGGACAACCGAAATTGATGTCGAGGATATCAGGCTGAGCTTCCGCAACGATCTTGGCAGCTTCAACCATTGGCGCTACCTCACGCCCATAAATTTGTATCGCCGTCGGACGTTCCGCCGGGTTAATGTGCAGCTTGCGCGTTGTGGAAGCTATACTGCGTATCAGAGCATCTGCGGATACGAATTCCGTATAGGTCATATCGGCCCCCTGCTCCTTACAGATCAGACGGAATGAGCTGTCCGTGACATCCTCCATAGGAGCGAGCATCACAGGGCAAGCACCAAGATCAATATTTCCTATCTTCATATCCGGCTATGCTTGATGGCGTGTGAAAGTTTTACTTGTCAATACCGTAGCTGAAAGCGCCTATGGCAAAATAAGCAGGCGTATTCAGACCCCACTGACCGCTATCCGAGCCCTCCACGGTAAACACAAGATGATCCACAAGCGCTCCACAGGTCGCAATATCGAACTCCTTGAAGTTTGTGAGATAGACATTCTTGTCGGCAAGATTAATTTCCGTCACACCCGTTTTCTGACCATCAAGGAAGCCGGTGACTATTAGACGCAGATAATCGTTCTCTCCGAAGGGACGGCTGAAAGCGGAGCCGTTCATCATCGTGTAGTAAGCATATACGGAATTGCTCACATGTATCGTCAAAGGAATGAAAGCCGCACCGTCAGAAAGCGAGAGCATACATGCGGCTGAAGGATCAAATGTCTCCGGACGTGCATTTTCGCGTACATCCCAATCACCCAGCACAAAACACTTGTGGTTCTTCTGCCAGTCGGCGCTTGCTATTGCACCCCACTGGTGCTCAGTCCATGTTCCATCAGCCGAGAAATCCGTAGCATCATACACATTCGATGCACAGAAGCCATTCCACGAATAGTATGTCACGCCATCCCATTCGGATATATTCGTCTTGTGAGTAAAATGCACACCGTCAATATCAAATCCTGCAGAACCGGCAGGCTCATAACATTGACTCCAGAAACCATCTGAATTAAAGTCGGTGAACTGGTTCACGCGCATGTAGTACAGATCAAGTTCAAACTTTTCGTTGCTGCATGAAGATGTTACGCACATGGCTGCTGCAGCAAGGGATAATGTCAGGATGTTGCGAAATTTCATATCGTGAGGTATTATTAATTCGACGTTTGGTAAAGCTTTAATAATTAATATTCCGGAAGGATTTCCGTTGCATCCTTCATCTCCTCATATTCCTCCCAATCCGGATCATTCTCGGCCGAAATTTCAAGCGGCAGGAGCGGGAATGGGGCGAGAACACGGTTGAGAAACTTACCGAATGTATCGGTGCTGAAAGTATAGAGCACCCATTCGCGACGGCCGTCACCGGTCTAAATTCCTGTCAGGATTGCAGTGGTCTTTCCTTTCCGCTCGTCATGGAAATCAGCG
>CAMWNH010000091.1 GCA_947175605.1 uncultured Porphyromonadaceae bacterium | reverse complement strand
TTTGGAGTGTTCGACGTTCCAGGTTGCCAAGAACAAAGCGTTGATACACGCTTTTACTATATGTCTTAGATTTCCCGCTTACCGCAGCTAAACCTTACGATTTAGCTCCCCTCAGCGTGGAAGTCTGGATGCAAAATTAGTCAATTTTATTGAGATGTCCAAGCGAAAACATAACCATCCAAACGCAAATCTCCGCCACAGAAATCACCACAGAAATCCCCCCGCGACCTGTACGGACGAGCCTTCGGCCCGTCCACTACGGAAATCCCGGCGAAAGCTCCCGCCCGCCAATGAATTAGCAAAGCGGCCCTCGAAAAGCCAAGTGATTCTTTTCGAGGGCCGTTCTATTTTGGAAAAAATCAGATCTATTACTTTATAACTATCCGTGATGTATACGGCGCAGCTCCCTCGCCGGCGGCATCTACACGAAGAACATATACTCCCGAAGTAAGATCGCCAACCGAAATATGAACCGGTATACCGGCTACCAAAGATGCAGACGCAACCAAACGGCCATCAACCGCATAAAGCGCAGCGTAAGCATCGGCTTCCGAACGGATGGAAAGCACATTGTTGCGGAGTTCCACCGACACGTCAAGTGTTTCGACAAACAGACTTTCAATTTCCGTAGTCGCACAGCTCTTGCCGACTTCATACGTGCAATATTCCGTCACAGCCATTCCACCCGCAAACGCGATTTTAGCTCTCACTTTCACCTGATCGCCCTTGCTAAGCCCCGTAAGCACTGCAGTGTAATCTCCGTCCGCACTCTTCGTCATGGGCACTTCAGCGAATCCCGAAGTCTCATTGAAAAGCCACGGACCGGCAAAGCCTATATATTCATCTTCCTTATCGAAACTTACGGACACCCGTACACTCGTGCCATCCTCGAGAGTCATGAACCCGACTACGTATGGAGCCTTGAATTCGCCTTCAGTTGCGGCCGATGATGTCGTCAGACATACGCCCGAAGGAACTTCCGGCTCAGGATCAATGGGATCCGGATCTATAGGATCAGGGTCGATGGGATCAGGCTCCGGCTTTACCGGCGGAACGATAGGCTCCACATCACCATCCGTAAAGAAAGCGTTCGAGAACGGCTGCACATCCAGCGTCTGCCCATTGGAGAACTTCACGGTACGAGGCTTCGACGTATAATTTGAAGCAACGTAAGTCACTGCACGGCCGTTACGGTATGCCTGCGCCATTGGTGAATCCGCCGTCAGCGTAAAATCAGGAGTACCGGCCATCGCCAGGCTGTGAATCCAATAGTAAGTCAGGGCCTGTGATGCACCGAACTTCTTACCCATCTGGCTCTTCTTGGACTCATAGAACGTCAGCGCCTCAGCAGGATTAATCAAGGATAGGAACTGCGTCCATGCGTCATACCAGATATTGCTGTTCTCTTCTCCGCGCAGGATGCCTGTTTCGTTGCACATAGCCTTCCATAACTTTTCGGCATAGGCCGCATCATGCACCAGATATGCCGATGAAGGCTGAACAGGATAAACATGGATGCCATAAGAACCGGCCATTCCACCACCCCAGAAATTCTGGTCGTCATAACCATTGGCAAATACACGCGATGCAAGTGCCGAACGATAGCCTGCGGGGCGGTTGCGGTCCTGCGTATCGAACCAATACTCCTGAATCGCCGACAACTCCGTAGTAAACATCCACACGGCCGCATCTCTAAGTGCAGTATTTCCGCGCACTTCAGCCCACTTGATGATAGCAGCATGAGCCGTCATTGCCTCGGATGTCGATTCCTGATCAGCCCCTGCACCAAGAGTGGAAAATCCATTTGCCCAACAGTGGCCCGAGTAAGGGCTGAACGAACGCATATAGGGGAACATCGTGTCCGTACGCGAGATGCTGCAAATATCACGGACTATCAGATCCACCATCGGTCCCCACTCTTCTGCCCACTCTGGATAGAAAGTAGCCACCGCAGCTGCCGCCTCGATGAAATAGCCGTAGTGGAAATTATGGTCGTTCAGATTAGAATCCTGACCATGTCCCGCAGGATATGCCAGCAGACTCTTCCATGGCTCATGGTAGTAGAACACGAAAGCAATATCGCCGGGATTAGCAGTCAACCACCGTTCAAGATGGCTCTTGGTCTTATCTATCAGTCTTTTTGCTCCGGCTTCATAGCCGGCCTCGCGCGCCAACATAGCCGTCTGACACATGCGATTCAAAAGCTGTCCGTCGTTATACGAGTCCGTCCAGTCGCTAAGTCCGTTATTGCCGTAGATCTCGTCTACAAGTCTCTTCAGCTCATTAAAATCATAACCCGTTTCGCTCTTCTGTACAGCCGGGAGCATTCCTAAAATGCCCGTGAAAGTGCGTTCCGTTGCAAAAGTTTTTGTCTTTGCAAGTTTCAGAGTACCACGCACGGTGCTGAATGTTCCCTCGCTTGCCGGATTCACGCTTTCTCCCTCGGCGAGATTTGCCCAATGGTGCGGCAGGAGACCCATGATGGGAGCGGCATCCGCCGAACCCTCCTTCACATCGGTAATCACCGTATATCTCGACACCACACGTCCGTCGGCCGGAGTATAGCTCCACTCGGCTCGGGTATCCTTAGGAAATGCGAACGCGCTTTCCTGCCAAGATCGGGCAGCCTTTTCTGCATCCACATCATCGGGAAGCATTCCCACGGTCCAGTAATTCTTTCCGCCAAGATCGGAAGTAATGATGTTGCCGTTGACATTCCACAACGCTCCGGACGGTGCATAAAGAACATACTTGGCGTTGTTGTAGCATCCGGTGATTATCACGAGTCCGGGGGCGAGCGACTTGGCCACACCGGCCGTGAACGTCACACGAACCGGACCTGCATCGGCCGAACGTGTAAAATATACCAGCGGCATGCCCTGGCCCATCGTAGCCTCCATCGTCTTGCCTCCGCCGTTCCAGCGGATAGTCACAGTCCAGTCGGAATAATCGCAAACCGTCGTCTGCGGTGAGCTTAGTCCCTCGATTCCTACAAGAAGAGGATTCTCAGCCGTAATAGCCTGCTGTTCGAACGGACGGACAAGTGCCAGACCTTCATCCACAGGCTTCAGACCCATTGGATAGTTGAATATACCGGCGCCATGCAGATTGATGAGCTCATTGCTCCACCAGTCATTGGTGGGAGGCGGGAGTTCTGCAGCCCGTCCCGACAATGCAGGCGTGGCAGTAGGATAAGAGTTTCGGCCTGCGGCATCTGTGCCGGGGAAACTCGTAAGATAGCTGCCTGCGCCTGCCTTCTCTGCCGACATGCTGAGTATGGAACACGCTGTGAGAGCTACCGAAAACAAAATTTTTTTCATGGATTATTAAATGGTTGGTAAATTAGTGATTCGAGTTTTCAGTGCAAAGTTCGGGCTAAAAAACCGCTTTTGCAAATATTCTGTCCGGGAACAACCGGTTAACAATTCCGAGAAGTAAACAAGGAGGACAGACGTCCTACACATCCTGCACCCTTCTGATGCAACTGTCCTACTGAACTTAAAAAAATCAGGCCACGACACGATATCGTGACCTGATTCCAATTATGTTTAGTCTTATCGCAGCTTCAGTGTCTGGCCGGGCTTTAGCTTCGATTTAGTCGTAAGCCCGTTGAGGCGGCAGAGACGCGCCACGGTCGTGCCGTTGCGGCTTGCGATCTTGCTTAGGGAGTCGCCTGAACGGACCTTGTAAGTCGAAGTCGCACGAGCCGTCGTCTTACCCGATGAATTTCCCGTAGGAGTCACATAAGGCTTAGCCGGATTCGACTTGCGGAATTCCGCAGCATAGCGCTCGTTTTCTGTCGGCGAGAAATTTCTTGCGTTCTGATATGTGCTCTTATCGAACGTGTATGTATCCGTGTGTGTGGTCTGATTCGCGAAATCGAATATTGCGCATGGATTGATTGCATATCCCATGTAGCGCGTTTCGAAGTGCAGGTGCGGGCCCGTCGAACGTCCCGTATTACCGCCAAGAGCGATGGGATCGCCGGCCTTCACATACTGATCGGGCTTCACAAGAAATGCCGAAAGATGGCCATAGACCGTCTCAAGGTCATTCGTGTGGCGGATCACCACATAATTGCCGTAACCGCGGCGTTCGAAATTGGTGATTCGCACACGGCCGTCGAATGCCGCACGGATCGTATCGCCGATATAAACCTTGATATCCACACCCTTGTGCATACGCTTGAAGCGGCGACGGTAGCCGTAAGGCGAGGTGATATAGCCGGGATGAGGCATCGAGAACTTGTGCACATCGATGACAACGCGGTCAGGAACATCCATGCCGGCGTAACAGTTCACGTGGCCGGACTCCCAGCCCTCGGTGTAGATATCGAATTCGGGTTCTTCTTCCTCGTTGAAAAGGGATTCAAGATATTTTGTCGTATTGTCAACCTGAATACCGGCATTTCCCTGATTGGCCAGAAGCTTGTCATGCTCCGAC
>CAMWNH010000090.1 GCA_947175605.1 uncultured Porphyromonadaceae bacterium | reverse complement strand
GCCCAAAGCAGAGTTTTCCTCCTGATTCTATTCCGGAAGACAGCCCCTTACAGCGCTATCTTCTTGACATCCGCACCTTGGCGGAGAATGAATATACCCTTCGAAGGCTTAGCCACTCGACGGCCCGTAAGATCATAGAACTCAGCCGGGGCAGCCTCGTTCCCGACAGTCACGGAATCAATACCCGTCACCGTACCCTCGCCACTGATAGCATACGCCTCCACACGCGACGAATCATTACCGTCCGCATCCTTCGTCTTGATCATAAGCACGCCCGGCTCCGACTTCGGGTGGCTGTACACGCGACCATCAGCCGCAGTCCACTCCACATCCTCCGCCTCATCTGCATAAGCCTTCACACGCAGAGCCTCACTCGGCTCCGGAGTCCAGTTGTAGTGAATCGTGTGCCCGTCCGGTGCATAGAAATCCAGAGTCTCCGTCTGCTTGTCATCGAACATCACGAAGCTCGAAGGATAAGTTGCATCTACAATTATCTCCGGATCCCCGGCCGCGAAATCAAAATTAGCCGTACAGCTCTCCTTGCCCCACGACAGGCCGTTGTCATACTTCTTGCTTACCGCAGTCTTCTCAAAGCCCGTCTTCGACGCAACCGCGCTCACGGCCTCAACGCCAAGCATAGGCGTGCTCTTAGACACCAGAGGATAATCCATCGAGAAATTCACAGCCATGCCGAAAGCCTGGGGGCTTACGAGCTCACCCTTGCTAACACTCGCCGACAGCACATTCTCGTTGCTCAGATAATAGGAAATCATGCCCTGGTTGCTTGCATAATCGCTGTAGTCGCCCGTCGGAACAAAGTCCGCGAAGCAATCCGGAAGCGAATTGCCCGTCACGGCCTTCACCTGATTGTTTGCCGGAACGCCCTTCATCACGGCCACCGGCGCCGAAGTCGTGAACTTGAACTTAGCCACAATCTCCACACCCGTCTTCCTGATGGGCTCCGTATTGTTCAGGCCCGGAGTCTGCCACACGGTGTATTCCGCATATGCAGCCTTCATCTCCTTGCCATCCTCATCCTTCGCTACTTCCACCATAGGAGCGGCGAACAGAGCATCAATGTCAGCGAGGGCAATCGTGGTCGAGCCACCCTTTACACCCTCCTCCTGCGGACGCACCGACAGCACGACGTCGCCCTGAGGCATAGCCACGAAGCTCAGCACACCGTGCGTGCCCGTAAGCGTGCCGCAGTTGCTTGTGCCCATGATGATGTCATACTTCCCGTCAGCCTTTGCATTAGCAAGGTCAAAGCTCACGGCAATGGAGTTGGCCTTCGTTGCGCCGCCCCAGCCGATGATGCTCGGATCCAGATCCGCCTTCACGAGCGAAGCCTCCACATTTTCGAACAGCACGGGCTTCGCGCCGCCCGAAACGGTCACAGGCGTATAACCCAACTTCAGCACCGGAACGAAATAGTCCGCATTGCTTGCCATACCCGAAAGCCTGTCAAGCTCGCTGAATCCGGCCTTCACTGCCGATTGTTTGCCTGCAACCTTGAACACATAGTGGTCCAGCTCGCCGCCGAACATTCCTTCCAGCGTAGAGCAGTCGGCTACGAACGTAAACAGCAGGCTCTCGCCTTCCTCGTATCGCAGAGGCGTGTTCAGGTGAGCCGTGAGCTCGATAGCCTCATCGTAGAACTCGCTGAAACCGTATTCCTCCGACTCGAACGTGCCGTACACCGCCGGATCATAAGCCACCCACTGCGGCTTTCCGTCCACCAGAGGCAGCTCCGTGCCGGCATACTTCTGCACATACACTTTGCCGCTCATCACACCCGTCAGGTAATCGCTCTCGCAATGAAGCTTGAACGCCACGTCCGTGATGTCAGCCTTCACTGTGCCGGTGGCAGTCACAGCTGCAAGCCCGTTCAGCTCGTTCGGAGTGTAGATAATCTGCGAATAGCTGTGGTCATATTCAATTGCCGAATAAGGCAGATACATGCCTGCGCTGGTCGAGGAAGGAGCGCAGCCATCGTAATCGCCCACGCTGAAGGTCGTGGGATCGCCTACCGTCTCGCCGCCCCCCTGAGCCTCCTTATGCACCTTCTCGTAGATGAAATTCACCACAGGCAGCACATTGGCCAGATTCGTCGTTGCAATAGTCCCGGACATAGCCGACGAACCCTTGAGGCCGGCAGCACACTTGCTAACACCCGGCGAGTAGTTATACGTGCCCATGAACCAATAGTCGTTCCCGGCTCCGTCCGCCAAAGACGATTCCGCAACCAAGGTCAGCACAAAACCCTCGCCCGTATATTCATACGGCTCGTCGAACCGGATCGACACCGTCACCATATCCTCGCCATAGGCAGCGTTAAGCACATCATCGTCATAAGCCGTGATTTCGCACGTGCCCTTCACGGAATTCTCCGTGGCGTAGTCGATCCACATCTTCTTCCCTCCGCTTTCAGGGAAGCTCGAGCCGTCGTAAGGCGTCAGATAAGCCTTGATCGTTGCCTCTCCCTCAAGACCGTAGGCCATACCCATATAGAAGGGCACTTCCACGCCTTTGATCGACGCCACATCCTGCGAACCATCGGCATTCAGCGTAGGCTGAATAGCCGAAAGTTCGTTCTGCGAATATATGCTCTGCGAAGCGGACTTCGAATAGCTTAGATCGAATAGATAATTGTTCGACCCCTCGGAATAACTGCCCGTCGGAGGCCACGATTGCTTGCCCGGGCTGAACGACAAGTCAGCTGCCGAGGCGCCGAGAGACATAACACATGCCGCTCCCAGCATCAGATAATTCAATTTCATAGTAATATGTGATTTTGCAATGATTTATTTTATGAACACCTTCTCCACGTCCGTGCCCGTGCGGCGGATATAGCAGCCCGTGGTGGGATTCTCTACACGCTGGCCCTGGAGGTTGAAGTACTCGGCCTTCATCTCCCCGTCGCCCACGCTGATCTCCTTGATGCCCGACGATGTCTCTACCGTGAACTTAGCCACCGGAACGAACTTCTCCGGTGTCATGTAAGGCTCATTGAAGCCCGTTTCGTACACGTCCTGGAAGGTCTTCGTGTCCGAGCCGAACACCATCGTGCTCTTCAGCGTGCCGTACTTCACAACGCTTGCCACGGCCGACACTTCCTCGCCCAGATTCTCGCTCCAGCACGTAAGCGCTATCGACTGGCCGTCGTACACGAGCGCATGCTCCTCGCCGAATTCAAATTCAATTTCCTCCGTCGTCATATAGTACAGCTCTGCGGCATAATCCAGAAGGATAGCATCGGAGAAATTCACCGGAATCCACTCATACTTCTCCGTATCCTGCTTCTTCTCGAACTCCGTCTTCTCCGTATTCTGGATCACAAGCGAAAGCTCCGTCTCCAGAGCCGCGAACGATCCCTGGTCCTGATACTTGAACGTCACACCCTTGATCTTGTCGCCGGCCTTGAGACCCTTCAGCATATCGGCCGTGTAGATAAACTGCGAGCCGCTGTACTTCGTATACCACTGATAAGGAGCGCGGTTCCACCACGTCCCGGCCTCGATGTCCGCGTCCTGCGGATTCTCGAAATTACCCACATAGAGCTTTCCATCCTTCAGTCCCGGATCAACAGGAGTGGGATCATCCGGATTTTCAGGATCGTCCGGATCTTTTCCGGATTCCAGCGTCACATACTCCAGCGCCGAATAAGGCGAGTGTTCCACCTCGTAGTCATATTCGTCCTCCGGATAGTCCGGACCCGGAATCAGGATATTGGCCTGCACGTCATAGGCCAGCTTCGTTGCCCCGTAGCGATAAGGCAGCGTAGCGAAGCTCTGATGCGTAAGACCCGTCTCGGCCGTACCCACAAGGCGCAGCGTGGCATCGCCCGCCTTCAGCTCCTGAGTCACAGTGATGTCGTCCAAGAAATCATACACATTCATATACTCCCCCTCGGGATCATTGAGAATACCATTGTCCACAAACGTCAGGAACGTATCGTGGCAACCGTTCGTAAACGTATGCGTAAACGTATTCGTCCCCGACTGCGTAAGATTGAACGTAGCCTTCTCCTTCGAGCCGTCCGAGCCCGTCGAAGTCAGCACTACCTGACCGCCGGCCGTACCCACAACATTCATCGTCACGGTAAACTTACCCCCGTCATTCACAAGGTCTATATACGGCGAATAGATCATGCCGCCAACCATGCCGCGCGAAAACACAGGCCAGAAACCCTGCCAGTCCGGAGTATAGGTCCAGTCATATGCCGACAGCTCCACGAAAGCATCATCCGGGAAATACGGATCGATGGTCGTACCCATGCTCACCAGATCGAACGTCTCCTTCAATATCACATAAGTCCCGGCCGTAGCAGCCGTGCCGGGCTCATAAACCAGCACCGAATACGTCTCCGTGCCCGGTACAGCCTTCCAGTTGGCCGTAAAACCCTCCGCTGTTACATCCGTGGCAGGAAGAGTCACAGGAGCACTGGCGGCAACGCGCTGAGCGCCGCTCTTGATCCGAAGCGCGCGAGGCATCTCCGTAGCAGCCGCAGAAAGCACAAAACATAATGCAACTAATAAAAAGTAAAGTTTTTTCATACCTATTTGGATTATTGTGTAACAAGAAATGATGCGCAAATTTACACAAAATACACAACCATACCAAAATAATTCCAAGAAAATTGCCACCCAAAAACAAAAATACATAAAAATAAGTATCAAAACCCGCCCACAGCATAACACAACGCCACAATACCACAAAATTAAAAATCCAAACACACCCTCCCCCTGTAGGCCCGCTCCTCCGGCACGTCAACAACGCCCCCGCAGAAAAACTCGCTATAAAAGCTATATCAGCTATCAT
>CAMWNH010000089.1 GCA_947175605.1 uncultured Porphyromonadaceae bacterium | reverse complement strand
CGCGCCATCGGCAACTTCCAGGAGCTCAACATCATCGTCAAGGGCGACGTGGACGGCTCCATCGAAGCTCTTTCCGACTCGCTCATCAAGCTCTCCACGGAGGAAATTCAGGTCAATGTGCTCCACAAGGCCGTCGGCGAAATCTCCGAGAGCGATGTCACTCTGGCCGCTGCATCCGATGCCATCATCATCGGCTTCCAGGTGCGTCCCTCGCAGGCAGCCCGCCGCGCCGCCGAGCGCGAAGGTGTCGACATCCGTCTCTACTCGGTGATCTATCAGGCCATCGAGGAAGTAAAGGACGCAATGGCAGGCATGCTCGCACCCGAGCTCAAGGAGGAGATCACCGGCACGGCCGAAGTGCTCGAGACATACAAGATCTCCAAGGTTGGCACGATCGCCGGCGCCATGGTGCGCGACGGCAAGATCAAGCGCGGATCCAAGGTGCGCCTGATCCGCGACGGCATCGTGCGCTATACGGGCGAACTCGGCTCGCTCAAGCGCTTCAAGGACGACGCCAAGGAAGTCCTGGCCGGATATGACTGCGGTCTCTCCATTGCCGGCTACAACGACATCCAGATCGGCGATATCATCGAAGGCTTCGAAGAAGTCGAAGTATCCCGCGAACTCTGATGCGTCTGCATCTCAATATCGGAAGCAACAGCGGCAACCGCCACGCCCGTATACGGGCGGCGGTTGCCGCTCTTTCTTCGTTTTTCTCCGAAATCGGAGGACGAATGGCCCTTTCGGCCCCGGTGCGTTCTGAGCCGTGGGGATTCGAGTCGCCCAACAAGTTTATCAACATCGGCCTGATGGTCGACCTTCCGCAGGAAGCATCAGCGGATTTCCTGCTGCGCATCCTCGCTCGCGTTCAGACCATCGAAAAAAGCATATCCCCGGCTTCGCACCGCAACGCCGACGGAAGCTACCGCGACCGCGAAATCGACATCGACCTCATCGACGCAGGTATACGGATGCACACTCCGGAGCTCACACTGCCCCACCCGCGCGCTGCCGAACGACCATTTGTCATCGGTCCCATGCAGGAGCTTGAAGGGCGATAGGACGGACACGACACCAAAAAAGAAGCTGCACCCCACGGGAAGGGGATGCAGCTTTTTTATTATGTCGCGGGATATTACTTTTCGCACTTGGCGCAGGAGACGGCCTTCCAGCATACAACGGCTATAGCGGCGCCTACAAGCGGACCGACAACCATGATCCAGAAGTCACCCCAAGCTTCGGGCGAGAATACTGCGGGGCCGAAGCTGCGGGCAGGATTGACCGAGCAATTATCCACGGGAATGCCAACGATATTGACAAGGCCGAGAGCAATACCGATAGCCAGGCCGGCGAACTTGCCGAAACCGAGCTTCTCGTCCGTAGCTCCGAGAATTACCATAACGAAGAAGAATGTGAGCAGAATCTCGGCCAGAAGAGCCATGCCGGAGGTTGCACCGGGCTGAAGCACATTAGTGGCAAGATTATTGGCACCGGTCACACCACCGAAGTTGAACTCCGGAGCCATGCCCGTGAACCAGAAGAGCAGAGCTGCACCGAGAGTCGCGCCAAGAAGCTGCGAAACCACATAACCGCAGAAGTCTCTACCCGAGAGCTTGCCGGAAAGAAGCATGGCAAAGGAGACTGCCGGGTTGACGTGGCAACCCGAGATATTGCCGATGCAGTAGCAGAGGCAAAGAAGAACGAGGCCGAAGCAGAGGCCGATGCCGAGAACACCGATGTGCGGACCGGCGAGGACTGCGCTACCGCAGGCAAGAAGGACGAGGAACATGGTGCCGACGCCTTCTGCGAGATACTTTTTCATGTCTGTTGATTTTTAAGTTAGAAATGTTAGTCGCCCAAAGGTAATCATTATTTTTGAATAACAGGCAAATATCGCAAATATTTTTCTACTCCTCGCTTCGGACTTCAGGATTGTTTCTCGAAATGTAGGGCTCGCGCAGGGCCACACGGCGTATTTTGCCGCTGATGGTCTTGGGAAGGGCATCGGCGAACTCCACGATGCGCGGATACTTGTAGGGCGCCGTGGCGTGCTTCACGAAATCCTGTATTTCCCGGGCGAGCGCCTCCTTGTCGGCATCGCGATAGGCCTCGGCCAGCACCACAGTTGCCTTGACAACCTGGCCGCGGATTTCGTCGGGAACGCCCGTCACCGCACATTCCACAACGGCCGGATGGGCCATAAGCGCATTCTCGACCTCGAATGGGCCGATGCGGTAGCCCGAAGATTTTATCACGTCGTCCGTGCGGCCCACGAACCAGTAGTAGCCATCGGCATCCCGCACAGCCACATCGCCCGTATGGTACAGACCGTCACGGATCGTGCGTGCGGTAAGTTCCGGATCGTCGAGATACTCGCGGAAGAGACCCGTGGGACGTCCGCGATCGAGACGTATCACGATTTCGCCCTCCTCGCCGTCGGCAACCGGAGCGCCGTCCGCATCCACCAGATCGACATCGTAGAGCGGGCCCTTGCGACCCATCGAACCGGGGCGAGGCTCGATCCAAGGATATGTGCCCAGCGTGAGCGTGGTCTCGGTCTGCCCGAAACCTTCGCGGAGGCTAAGCCCCGTGAGACGCTTCCAATCTTCGAAGACCGACGGATTCAGCGCCTCACCGGCAATGGTGCAGTACTTCAGATGTGAAAGGTCGAAAGACGCCACGTCCTCATGGATCAGGAAGCGGAACACCGTGGGCGGCGCGCAGAAGGATGTAATCTTCTCCCGGGCCAGCAGACGCAGGATGTCGCGGGCATCGAACTTGTCAAAATCGTAGACAAATACGTCCGCTCCCGCAATCCACTGCCCGTAAAGCTTGCCCCACACGGCTTTGCCCCAGCCCGTGTCGGCGAGGGTCAGGTGTCGGCTTTCGGGACCGAGCTTATGCCAGTAACTGGCCGTGATTATGTGGCCCAGCGGATATGTGAAATCGTGAGCCACCATCTTTGGCTCGCCTGTCGTTCCGGAGGTGAAGTATATCAACATCACGTCCTCATTGTCATTCACCTTTTCCGGACGCACGAAGGGAGCGGCTGCCGCGAGGCCTGAATCGAAATCCACCCAGCCCTCGGGCACGGCGGGACCGGTGGAAATGCAGCGCACGGCGCCGCCCGTCTCATCCACCGCCTCCTGCACACGCGCCACGATGTCCGGCTCGCCGGCAGCCACGATGGCTTTGACACGGCCTCGCTCGATGCGATACACAATGTCGTGAGGCATGAGCAGATGTGTGGCGGGGATAGCCGTGGCGCCGAGCTTGTGCAGGGCGATAATCGAAAGCCAGAACTGATAGCGGCGCTTCAGAATCAGCATCACACGGTCGCCCCGGCCTATACCCTGCGAGGCAAAGAATGAGGCCGTGCGGTCGGTCTCGGCCTTCATCTCGGCAAAGGTGAAAGTGCGTCGGCGTCCGTGAGCATCGGTCCACGTAAGCGCACGCCTGTCGGGCTCCACTGCAGCCCATGCGTCCACGACATCATAGGCGAAATTAAAATTCTCCGGCACACGAAGCTTAAAGCCTCGCATGAAGTCTTCATAATCGGCAAACTCGGTTCGCTCAAGAAATTTTTCCAGCATTGGGTTTGGAAATTTTTAGCGATATTGCACAGATTCGCAAAAATGTGCAAGCATCATGTTGAAAATTGCGTACTATTGGAATCAAAAGCCCACTTTGGGGCAGACACCCGCAAAGGTAATGCTTTTCCCCGAACAAGCAAATTTCTGCCGAACTTTATACTCTGCTGTAGAGTCAACAAGCGTGGATTTTTTGCTGTTTATTTGTTTTTGCCGAATTTTATTATTAAATTTGCCGCGCAAACCATTTAAAAACCCAGGTCTCCACGTGTCAACGTCAGGCAGATGAGACATGCAAATATCTGAACCAATGAAAAAACTTCGTTCCATATGTTTTGCAGCTATGGCTGCTATAACTGTGGGTGCAAACGCAGACATTCCCCTCAAGATTCTGAACAATACTCACGGAGATTTCGACAACAGCGAAATCTACGTCGGCATACTCGGCCAGATCAAGACCAACTATATCTATTACGATATGGTGGCTTCCGCAACACAGAAGAAGGCCGTTCTCAAGACACTCGACGAAAGCGCCAACACCATCCACGAAAAAGATGGCGACTGGGGTTACGCCAACTTCATGACCAAACTCTCCGATCTCCCTGATCAGACAATCTACATAGGCGACACGTTTGCCTGCCGTATGTTCATCGCTTTCAAATCGCCCATGTATCTCCACGCCTTCGGCACAGGATACGCCGGCGCGGACATGAACAACCCCAACGACCCCAACGCCAAGGTGCGCTGGGAGCTCATAGAGTTCACTTACGAGCCCGAGATGTACGACGGCCAGATCTGGATCAACCACACCCGCGTGGACGCATTCCAGTATCCCATGGGCCTCGAGCTTTATGGTACAGGCGCCCGCCCGGGCAGCGTTCCCTACACCAAGCGAGGCGAGATCGTGGACTACGGCACTGTCATCAACAAGTGGAACAGCACATATGCATCCACAGCCTACAAGGATTGCTACTACAACCTCATCGAGCGCGACAATCTCGGCGGCATCATCAAGCAGCCCTCGAAGGTGGAGAGCGTGAAGCACGCAAGACTTTTCGACGAATATATCAATAAGATATGGAGCTACTTCACCACCCATGACGCCAATATCGACATGGGCATCCTCGGCCGCTGGACCGGCCGCGTGCAGGGAAGCGCATTCGTAATGACCTGCGCCGAAGGCACATACTGGCAGCCCGGCTCCGTAGCGACCGTGGAGCGCCCCACCACGGAAGACGCCATCGAAGGCGCCGGACCCTTCGCCCAGGGCACGGACATCGACAAGACCGTGCAGACATTCTTCTGCGCAGCCTTCAACCGCGGTCAGTTCCGCGCTCAGACCGAACTTCAGGTGTGGGATCCCGAACTGGGCATCAAGCCCTTCGAAGGCGGCACGGAATATCCCTGCAACGAATATGTGAAGTTCTTCCACAGCACCGACATCTCGGCATCCGAGGGCAAGACATACGCCTTTGCATACGACGACACATACGACCAGAGCGCCACATGCTACACGACGGCTCCCACCGGTGTGACTGTGACGATCGGCGGATTCGCCAACAACGGCGGCACGGGCGTGATCGACCCCAATCCCACGC
>CAMWNH010000088.1 GCA_947175605.1 uncultured Porphyromonadaceae bacterium | reverse complement strand
GAGGTTGTCGGAAAACGTACAGAAGGCGAACAGGTTTTTGGCGGCATCCCAGTCAGGTACAATGAACTTAAAAAGAGAGTCGCCGATACCGTGCTCGATGCTCCCTCCGTAATGCTCAACACGCCCTATGGAGACTCCTGGTTTATGCCTTCCACCGAAAGCTATGTGGCCCGGCTTATCAAGGATGCCGGAGGCGACTATATTTATAAGAAGAACACCGGCAATGCTTCGCTGCCTATCGACCTTGAAGAAGCGTATAAGCTGACTTCCGAGGCGGACATGTGGCTTAATGTCGGTATGGCTAACTCTCTCGATGAACTCAGGAAATCATGCCCGAAGTTTTCCGACACACGATGCTTCCGTAACGGCTATGTATGGAACAACAATCTGAAGACAAATGCCGCAGGCGGTAACGACTATTACGAATCAGCTGTTGTAAATCCCGATATTCTACTGCGCGATCTTGTAAAAATCTTCCATCCGGAACTCGTTGAAGAAGATTTCGTATATTACAAGCAACTGAAATAGAAATTACGGAAATGCGAACAAGAGCATCTATTCTTTTCATTGTTCTGGCAGCCCTCACACTCTTCCTGTTCATGCTGGATCTGTCAGTGGGGGCTGTCGCTGTGCCGTTGAGCGATGTGTGGGCGGCTCTTACCGGTGGAGAATGTCCCCGGACAACTGCAAAAATCATTCTCAGCATTCGTCTCATTAAAGCTATTGTCGCCCTACTGGCAGGAGCTGCATTATCAGTGAGTGGACTTCAGATGCAGACACTTTTCCGTAATCCGCTTGCAGGGCCATACGTCCTTGGCATAAGCTCGGGCGCAAGTCTCGGTGTGGCTCTGTTCATTCTCGGTGCGCCTCTATTCGGTCTTTCGGCTTCCTTTGCCTCACTTGGTATTGCCGGAGCCGCATGGATCGGGGCTGCGGCTGTTCTCATCGTTATCGCTGCCGTTGGACACCGTATCAAGGATATTATGGTGATCCTCATTCTCGGCATGATGTTCTCGTCGGGAGTCGGTGCGATAGTACAGATTCTGCAGTATCTCAGCAAGGAGGAATCGCTAAAGGCTTTTGTCATCTGGACAATGGGGTCACTCGGCGATATTACGCTATCCCAACTTTATATCCTCCTCCCGGCCGTGATGATGGGATTGGCTTTGGCAGTAGTAACTATCAAACCGCTCAATCTGCTCCTTTTCGGTGAGGAATATGCCGTAACTATGGGGCTGAATATCCGGCGCTCACGTGGACTTCTGTTTCTGTCAACGACATTGCTTGCAGGAACGGTGACTGCCTTTTGCGGCCCAATCGGCTTTATCGGTCTCGCCATGCCACACGTCACAAGAATGCTCTTTGACAACAGCGACCATCGCATCCTCATTCCCGGAACAGTTCTTACCGGAGCTTCCGTCCTGCTGCTCTGCGACCTCGTTTCCAAGATATTCACACTGCCTGTCAATGCCATCACCGCATTGCTCGGTATCCCTGTGGTAGTGTGGGTGGTGCTTCGCAATAAATCCGTTACCAGATGATACGACTCAAGAATCTCTCAATATGTTACGGCTCCCGTATTCTATTCGATAAGGTAAACACATCTTTCGACAATGGACAACTGACTGCTCTTATCGGGCGCAACGGTTCAGGCAAATCGACCCTTTTGAGAGCCATTGCCGGATTGAACAGACAATATTCGGGGGATATAATACTTGACGGCAAGGATTTACGCTCACTTTCTCCCGGAGGACTTGCCAAGTCTCTTGCATTTGTCACGACAGAACGCACACGGATTCCCAATATGCGATGCGTGGACGTTGTAGCCATTGGTCGTGCTCCTTACACCAACTGGATAGGCAGGATGCAGGATATAGACAGAAACATTGTGATGGACGCCATTAGCTCGGTAGGGATGGAAAATTATGCCGAGCGTACAATGGACACCATGAGCGACGGAGAATGCCAGCGTATTATGATCGCACGGGCTTTGGCGCAGGACACGCCTGTAATGCTGCTTGACGAACCCACCTCCTTCCTTGATATGCCCAACCGTTATGAACTCGTCTCGCTTCTCCGCACCCTTGCACACGTCAGCGGCAAATGTATTCTGTTCTCCACTCATGAGCTGGATGTGGCACTACGTATGTGTGACAGTATCGCTCTCGTGGATAATGGTGCGCTTCATCATCTTTCAGTAACAGAAATGGTGAATAGCGGGCATATACAAAGATTATTCTCATCCCCGGAGGTGAGCTTTGAAGAATTGCTATGGCAGAACAGGAAATGAAATTTACATATCAGGTACAGGATTTTACAGCAACCATATCCACAGCGGAATATATACGTAGATTCAGTAATTCCGAATGTTTTATAAAGTATTGCAAAGAATGTCGGAATTATGGCAAGGTATGGGTCTGTCCTCCGTTTTCGCATGATACGATGGCGGAACTGCGTCAGTACACCAATTTGTTTTTAGTGGCTACCAAGATTATGCCCGATGAAAAGGGAATCCCTTTCTCGCAAGTAAACCGATTCTTTCGCCCGGAACGTCTGCGCATCGAAAAGATACTACGGGATATGGAAATGAAATACGGAGGAAAGGCTTTTGCTTACGCCGGAAGTTGCCTTTATTGTCCCGAAGGCAGTTGTTCAAGGCTTGACAATCAACCGTGCCGGCATCCAGAATTGGTGAGACCCTCACTTGAATCATACGGTTTCGACCTCGGGAAGACAGCCACTGAACTATTTGGTTTCCCATTGCTATGGAGTGATGACGGTTATCTCCCTGAGTATCTCACACTCATCTGCGGTTTATTTCATAACGCAGAAAATATTTTGTAAAAATAGTTATCAATGTCAGACAACTTAGGCTTCATCCACTAAAATTTCTTAATACCAGGGCGGCGGATTTTTAGTGGATGGAGCATAACAGAAGTTTCCTTATTTCTTGGGGCGGCCGCCGACCACAAAGCCTATGCTGAGTGCAAAGGTGTTGTATCCCTTGCGGCATATATTGAACTTGGCCATAAGTCGGATATGATGCACAAATTCCACGCCTGCGCGGGGAGCGAAAAGCATGGAGGTAGAACCTCCCCATGTCGGAAAACTGTCGCTTTGCACGTCATTGTGCGCAACTCCTAATTCCACGCCGACAAACGGATTGATTTTCTTGCCCTGTATGAAATTGTAATCCCCGACCGCAGCCAAGGCGATAACGCGGTTTGCCAGGTGTCGGTCATAACCATCGTTCAGAGGGTTGTTGAATCTCCGGATTGCCGGCGACATTTCAAAGGTGAGACCGCAGTCCCAGGGAGTTCCCTTGAAATTATAGCGTCCCTCAATACCCCAACATAATCCTAATTCTCCATGTCCACGCACATTGCCATATCCGGTATAAGACTCAAGAGGTAAGCCTAAGCCAAGACGAAGCTCACCCTCCATCATCTGCACAACCTGACTCTCCGCCGAGGCCTCCGACGGCCACCACGCAATCATACATAATAGCATTACTATTACCCTACTTATTTTTTTCATAATATTGGTTGCCAATAAGCTGTGTGTATAATGTACCTGATACTCTTATTTCTTGGGTCGTCCGCCGATTACAAATCCAATGGTGAGTGCAAAGTTATTGTACCCTTTGCGGCAAATATTCAACCGCGCCATAAGTCGGATATGGTGCACCAATTCCACTCCAATGCGGGGTGCAAAAAGCATGGAAGTACCTCCTGATGGGCGATAAACGATGCCGACAACATCATTGTATGCTACACCTAATTCCACACCTGCAAATGGATTGACTTTCTTTCCCTGTCTGAAATTATAGTCACCTACCGCTGCAAACCCGAGAGTACGGTTTGTCTGTCGAATTTCGGATCCATTTCCATACACGTTATCAAATCGCCAATATGCTCCTGACAAATCTAAAGCTATACCGCAGTCCCAAGGGGTTCCCTTGATATTGTAGCGCCCCTCAAGCCCAAAGGTAAATCCAATTTCTCCATGTCCAGGCATCAGACCGTGGCCACCGTAAGACCCAAGCGGAGTGGTGAATCCTGCTCTAATCTCACCCTCCATCATCTGCACAACCTGACTCTCCGCCGAGGCCTCCGACGGCCACCACGCTAATATGGATAGAATGATGGTTATGATCACATTTGTTTTATTGCTCATGCTTAATTTATTAATGTTTTTAATAATGTAAATCTTAATAAGGAGCGACGAATAATTAATCAATATCTGAGTAGAAAAGCAAAGAGAGAATCTTTAACGATAAAAATTCGTTTCTATTTGTATCTTTATTTTTTTATTCGATGGTAAAATTCCCTTTACTTCACCCTTTCTTCAGATAAATAGGCAAAATTACGCCGTGTTATTCGTCCATTAAATATTTGGAACTAATTAGAAATAAGACCTGGATTGGTCATTAATCAGTAGATTCGACTACTGATTTTTATATAGGCGGGCACCTAACCATCTTCCTTTATATTTAATGGCCCCAAATACAGAACCCCGATACAATTCCACACCGTCATTAAGACTAAATTTTATGTTTTTTAGTTTTATCGAATTTTCAATGGAAAATGTAAACATTACTTCTCCCGAAAACCATTTTGAGTAGAATTTTGATTCAAGTGATCTTCTATTTTTAGCATTTATACGATAAGGTCCGTATACAATGTAAACATCTTTTCCGTCAGTACATGTTAATCCCATGTTGTCAGGAGACCCAACTTTTTTCTTTGCCCATGCAGAGGCAGCATTATATGCCTTTTCTGCAGCTTTTTTGAATGCTTTGTTCACATCCTTAGAGGTGAAATCATAATCTATGAATGGTATGTGAAATAAGACTATGTTCTCGTTGGAGAATGGAAATGGATGCTCGACTGTTGCAGTAGCACCCGGCATATCGGGGTGCGTAAAGGTAGAAGGGTGAATTGGTGCGGGCACAGAATATTTAATCGAAACAGTTTCCCAACCGTGCTCCATTTCTTCAGCCTTTATATTCCACCAAATTCCGCAGACTTTCTTTTGCATCTTCAATTTCGTTCCTATATTAGCGTAAATCAAATAGTTCTGATCATAAAAATTGAGGTTTAATTGTTTATGATTGTTAAATTTACAGCGTGCAACGATGTTACGGCCAAAAATCCCGGTTACGACTTGGTGGACCCAATTCCCATCACCTTTCTGATAATACTCCCACTCTCGAATATCGGATCCAGGTATCACAACTCCATTGGAAAGATATATGGGTTGGGCATTACTTTTATTTTCTCCGGGTTCGTTGGGGCCGGTGCCACTTCCACCACCTCCGCCCCACGAATTATCATCGAAAGTCTTAAGGTCATAAACCATAAGATACAAGTTCATATCTGGCGCTACTTTTATCATGGAGCCTTGATTTTCTGGAGTAGCCGGTATCCTTTTGGCAATCGGCGCCACATCCTTCAACTTTGGCGCATTCTTTTCATCAGTAATTAACACGCCATTGTTTAGATACATATATACGTATTCTCCTACCTGAATGGTTCGATTGGCATTAAGTAACTGGGCGAACTGTATATCTGCTATTATTGAATCAGTTGGGCAAAATTCTAATTCATCTTCATCTCTCTCAAGAGAATCTAACTGCTCTTTAGTTAGGGAGGACATTACTTCCAATCTGTTTGCTTCAATTAAAGAGATAAACTCTTTATCCCCATTGGAGTATTCTACATCGACTAAGGTGCGTGTTGATAAGCCATCGGGATCCATTTGACTAATAAGATTTTTTAGTTCTTCAGTAGAGGATAGCTTGATTCTTTGCATATCATCCTCTTTATAGATAGAAGATTCAAGTTTATTATGGACTTCTTCTATTTTAAGAAGATCCTCCTGGCAGGAAGCCAGAATACTCATGCACAGGAATAAGTAAATAAATTTTTTCATTTTTAGTTAGATTAATTCATTTGTGGGTGATTGTACGATATTCACAATTTGTGAAGCAGAAGATCTTTACTCAATCCAAATCTTCAGATGACGAATTGTCATGAAATCAATAAATTCATTACAATCTATTGAAAAATTGGAATTATGAGTTTAAGATTGGGGGTTGCGGCAACTAAAATGAGTGTTCATCAGGCCAAACGAAACAAGTTTTGAATTTATCGAAGGTGTAATAATTGCAAGATTATTAAATAACAATAAATCCAGTAACGTATCATTAAGTGGAAGTTAGAAGTTATTTAC
>CAMWNH010000087.1 GCA_947175605.1 uncultured Porphyromonadaceae bacterium | reverse complement strand
CTTTCAAAGTTAGGGTATAATTTCGCGTTTTGCAAGTATTTTACTGAAAATCAATACCTTACAAAACGCTTTTATTTCGTTGATTTTCAGATAGTTATATTTTAAAAACCTTACACTTTTTGTATCAAATTGTATATCAACATCTTATACCGAAGATACGAATAGGTCCAAAATTTGCTGAAATTACTTTTTTTGCATACTTTTGTTGCACAAAACGGGTATTTCAGAACAAAGAAAACTAATTATGGCAAATTTGCGCTGTCGCTATTTTTCGATAATAATTCTTGCGTTTGCGCTATTTTCATGCGGCAACAGCGGCTACGACCGCCGCTTGCTGGAGATTGAAAAAGTAATACCGCAGCAGGCGGATCTTGAACCTGACATGGCGGACTCGGCATACAGTATGATTCAGGCATACGCGCCTGCGCGCGAGTGCTCGGAGGCAGACAGCGCTCTGCTGACTCTGCTCAAAGCGGAAGCCGACTACAAGATGTACATTTCGAACACCGATACTGCCGGACTGAGGAAAAGCGCGGATTTCTTCCGCCGCACAGGCGACAAGAGGCGACTGATGAGAGCCGACTTTCAAATCATCGCGACGTGCGTGCCTATGGACGAAATTGAATACGGGTTCGTGCCGGCATTGGAGGGACTGGATATTGCACAGTCTTTAAACGACTCGGAATATCTTGGTCGGTTCAATACCGAACTCGGCGATTCTTATCTGCGAAGATGGAGTAGAAAGGAAGCACTACGACACAATATACTTGCATCGGATTATTACAAAAAAACCGAAATGTGGCCTAATTTCAGGTATGCAAAATTGGCTGAGGGCATAATCTATTTAAATCTTTGGGAACATGAGCAAGCGAGAGCTGTTTTGGACAGCCTTATCTCCATAATTCCCGAACCCGACAGTGCAATGCTATATTACGCCTACAATTATCGAATGATAGCTGACTACTATCTGGGGCACTTTCAAGATGCACGGGACAGCAAACGCCATGCAGAACTATTTGAAGTACCCGGCTGCGAACACACGCAGCGCTTCACCGTGGCGATAGCCCTAATAAATGGTGACGAAGCTGAGGCTCGAAGGATTCTTAAACAATGGGAAGATACGGTGCATAAAGGCGAATATGATGAGATACAATATCTATACACGAGATATATGTATGAAAAATGGACAAACAATAACGAAGCTGCGTTGCGCTATCATGAGCAGTATCGCGATCTTTCGGACTCGTACAGCATCGAATATCTCAACGGGGGCCTGAACTTGATGCGGGCGCAATATGAGGCGGAGAAGGAGCGCAAAACAGCGCTGAAAGCGCAGAGGGAGAGGCGGATATGGAGCGCGGGCATTGTGCTGGCTATCTTGACTGCTGCAGGGCTGGGAGTGTGGCTCGTGCTGACCATACGACGGCGCCGACGGGAACTCGAGGAGAAGATGGCGCTCATTGCGGAGCTAAGCGAGGAGGTGGAGAGCAAGGACGGGCTGCTGCGCCAGAGCCTCTACGCGCAGTTCAGGCGCATAAACGACCTATCGGTGCTCTATCTCAAGCTTCCCAAAAAGGAAAAATCGGAGCGGGCTGAAATACTCGCTCATGCTCGCGAGGCGCTGGCGCAGATAGGCACGAGGGAGAATCTGGAGGAATATGTGCGCGAATTCGACCTTGCCCATCAAGGGCTGGCTACGCATATACGGGAGGCTCTGCCCAAACTAAAGGCGCGCGACCTGTATATTCTCGTTCTTTCGCTCTGGGGCTTGCAGCCCAAGGTGGTGAGCGCGATATGCGGTATATCTTTAGGGGCGTGCTACACGGCGCGCACGCGTCTGCGACAGCGCCTCATGGAATGTGACGACCCGCGCCTGCAGGAAGCCGCAGCCACATTGAACAACGATGAAGACGCAGAATAATGCATCTGCCCGACCCATGTACGGACGTGCCTCTATTTCAGGCGGAAATTATATCCGAGGGTGACGTTGACGGTCATATTGCGCGAGGCGCCGAAGGTGTCGGCCTTGGAGGCGGGGAATATATTGCCCAGGCCGTAGTAGAAGCGGGCTTCGAGGACTATGGAGTGGCGGGGCTGAAGGTAGAATTCCATGCCGAGGCCGGCCGTGATGCCATAGTCGAACTTATTCTTGATGTCGGCGGTAAGCTGCTCGGTGCGCCGGGTGCGCGATGGCCAGTCGGGGGAGGTCGCGGGGTGCTCGTAGTCGAAGTTCGCGCTTATTTTAGAGCCGAGCAGGAAGGCGATCTCGGGGCCGAGGTTCACGAAGCCTTTGAAGCGCGGCGAGCCGAAATAGATGTGGCTGAGCACGGGAAGCTTGAGATAGGTGAGTTGTCGTTCGTATCTGAGCGGATTGTCTTCGCCGAAATTCTCGCTCCAACCGCGCTGCGTCCAGCCTAACTCGGCTATGACGCCAAAGACCTTTTCTTCGGAATACCGGAATGTGACCGTGCCTTCGGAGCCCATGATCCACTTCTGGGGGACGGATGGCGAGAAGGTCATGCGGCTCATGGTCATGCCCGCGCGGCCACCAAGCCAGATGTGGGGCATATAATGCTCAGCATGGAGGCCCGTGCACGTGGCTACAAGCACAAGAGCGATGGCGGCGAGGAGGCGCCGGGGATTGTGGCGGCGTATCATAAGACGATTTCGTCGGTGCCGGTCACGGGCAGATAGCGGATAATGTAGAGCGCATCATTCACGAAGCCTCCGTCCTCACCGGCGGGGACGAGACGGAAGGTGCTCTGAATGCCCCGGTACTCGGAGGGATATGCGGGACGGAAGAGGCCCTTATTGGCACGCAGGTTTTTGATGAGCATAGCTCCTGTGTCATAGCCGAGAAGGCCGTACGACGGGATGCTCTCGATCATAGGCGAGCCATACCAGCGAATGAAATCGTCCTGAATGCAGCGGGCGGAGAAGCCGGCGTAGTCGCCCGAGAAGCGCGAATATATGACGGCTCCCAGGGAGTGCAACATGTCTTCGGCATCGCCGCGGAAGCTGATCCATTCGGGATATCCGAACAGCACCATCTCGAGCTCGGGATTGGCTATGCGATAGTTGTTGAGCGCGTGGGAGAAGCGGTTGAATTCTCCGATGCTGCCGGCCGAAGGCACTATCACGAGCTTGCCGGCGGCGGGGAGTGCGGCATCGTTCAGTTCGAAACTCGTGAGCGTGCCATCGTACTTCAATTCCTTATACGGAATCTGCTCGCGCGCAAGGCGGTCGCACAGATAGGCCGTGAAAGCTTCCTTGTCGTTGCGGCCTTCGGTGTTGGACATTATGACGGGCACTGTGCCGGGGGCGATGTTCTTGATGAAATAGTCCACGGCCTTGCTGTACATGGCGGTATGAGGCACGGCGGTCTGCACAACCTGTGGCTGCGAAAGATAAAGCGTGTCGCCGAAGCATAGAGTGTTGAGTATATATCCGTTCGCTCCGGCGCGCAAGGCCTCGAGAGGGAAGGCGGCATCGTCGGGGGCGACGATAACAGATGCTTCTCGCACTTCGGGCTTCGACAGGATAGCGTCGAGCCCCCCGGCCGTATCATATGCCGACACGAACACCGTATCACCTCGCGAGGCAAGCGTATCGGCCGCGATGAGGAAGCCTTTGTAGAAGTCGGTGACATTCTTTGCCGGACGTGCCACGTCCTCGCTCGCGAGCGCAAAGGGCATAAGGACGGCTATCGTGTAGGGGCGGACCGTGTTGGGAGTCACTTCGGGCTGAATATTCACGGGGCGGAGAGTATTCTCGGGCTCGGGCGGATCGGGCACTGTGCGCGGCTTATCGTCAGCCTCGACTTCAGACATGATTTTCACGGGCGTAAGCGTCTCCGAGGGCACATCGAGCACAACGGCATCGGAGCCGTCGGCATCTATTCCTATGCGGTCGCGGAAGTCGGAAACGGGAAAGTAGAGTGTCATATTCTTGCGGAGGCCGTCGGCAACCGAGGGATTGTAGGCTACGATTTCTTCGCGCGTGAGGCCGAGGCGCTTCGACAGGCCGTAGACCGTCTCCGAGCCACTCTGCGGTTTGTAATAGAAACATTCGCGCCCGTTGACGAGCGTAACCGGAAGTTTTACCTCTGCCGACGCCACGGAGGCGAAAAAGAGGGCAGCCATAAGTGCGCTTGCAAATCTTGCCACAATTCTTTTCTTCATTTCTACGGTCGAAATTTAGCGCATGGAGTCATGCATTATAAGTGCAAAAATACAACAAAAGCCCCGTTTGAGGGGCTTTTGCGTGTTAATGTTTGCAAATTTTACTGTAGCGTGCCTGCCTGTGCCTGTTGAATCATCTGCTGTGATGCGGTGATGTAGATTTCAACTCGGCGATTCTGTGCGCGACCGGCCTCGGTGTCGTTGCTGGCTACATAGTCGGCCATGGGAACACCCTTGGCGGAAAGACGCGAGGCACTCACACCGGCATTCTCGAGATAGTGTTCTACGGCGTTGGCACGGCTGTCGGCAACCTTGGTGTTGGCGGCCAATGTACCCACATTATCAGTGTAGCCGAAGATCTCGACGTTCGTGCCGGGATTCTGATTCAGATTGGCGGCAAAGCCATTGAGGTCGGCCTTGGCCTGCTCCGAAAGTTTGGAGCTATTGAAGGGGAAGAGGATTCCGCCGTCGAAGGTCACCTTGATGGCCTGGAGTCCATTCTGGTCGGTGGTCTGCTCGACCTTGGCCTGATTGGCCAGCTGCTCCTGCAGCTCTCGCTGCTGCTTGTCCATCTTGTTGCCGATGAGAGCGCCGGCACCTGCACCTACGGCCGCACCGATGGCGCTGCCGATTCCGGCACCCTTGCCACCGCCAATGAGTGCACCGATACCTGCGCCGAGTGCGCCGCCCCCACCGCCGCCGATGAGTGCACCCTTGCCGGTATTGGTCATTGAGTTACAGGCCGTCTGGCCGAAAAGAAGTGCTGCACCGGCGAGGGCCAGGAGCGTGATGCGGAATGAATTCTTCTTCATGATTCGGAGGTTTTATAGTTTTTTGATTTGATTTCGATGTCGATGATGCTAATTCAACGCAAAGTTACGCCAAAGAGTTTGCCCCACGACCGAATTTTTTCATTCGCCGGACGTTTAACATTTCTCATCATCCCCTACCCTGCACCAAAAAAACAGGTCTCAACTGCTCGTACTCAAATTTTTTTGTGTACCTTTGTGCTTGAATCCAAGCATTGTCATGCCATGAATTTAAAGGAAAACACCGCCCCGACCGGCGAACAATATAAACCCGGCTCGAACGTCTGGGCCCATGTCCTCGCAACCATAGCCGTATGCATGTGGGGCTACAGCTTTGTCAGCACTAAAGTACTGCTGGAGAATGGTTTGGGCCCAACGCAAATATATATCTGCCGCTTCATAATCGCATACGTCATCGTGTTGTGCATCAGCCACAAAAGGATGTTTTCGCGTACGAAAATGGACGAATTTCTGTTCTTCATCTGCGGCCTCCTGTCCGGCTCCCTCTACTTCATCGCCGAAAATAACGCCCTGGAGTACACGCTCGCAACGAATGTGGCCCTGCTGACATCGCTCTCCCCTCTGATCACCATGATGCTCGTGGCCTGCATCTATCGAAACGAAAAAATATCTATCGGTACATGGATAGGCGCAGCAATAGCCATCGTAGGTGTAGCCTGCGTGGTATTCAACAGTAGCAACGACGTACAAATCAGACCTTTGGGCGACCTGCTCTCCATCATAGCTGCCTTCAGCTGGTCCGTCTACAGCCTCATCCTCAAGAAGCTCAACGCCGTCTATGATGTGTGGTTCATCACCCGCAAAACCTTCTTCTACGGTCTTCTAACGGCTATTCCCTTCCTCGTTTTGGGCGATGCCGGCGGCGTAAATCCGTTCAGCGTCATGAGTCGTCCGGCCGTGTGGGGCAACCTCCTCTTCCTCGGCCTCGGCGCATCCACCATATCATTCCTGATATGGGGCAACACCGTAAAACGCCTCGGCGCCATTACCGCCAACAACTACATGTACCTCCAGCCCGTAATCACGCTAATCGTGTCGGCCATCGTGCTCAAGGAACGGGTAAACTTCATCGGCATTACAGGTATTGTACTGATAATCGGCGGCTTATGGCTGGGCGACTATCTTACGCGCAATAATTTCGGCGCCCGCAACTAAAAAATCAGCCTGCAAAATTTGCACAATTCAAAAAAAAAGCCTACCTTTGCAACGCTTTTAGAGACAGAAGCATATAGGAGATTCGTTAGCTCAGCTGGTAGAGCACAACACTTTTAATGTTGGGGTCCTGGGTTCGAGCCC
>CAMWNH010000086.1 GCA_947175605.1 uncultured Porphyromonadaceae bacterium | reverse complement strand
CCCCCCGCCCCCCCCCCCCGCCCGGGCCCCCCCCCCCCCCCCACCGCCCCCCCCCCCCCACCCCACCCCCCCCCCCCCCCTGCCCGCCCCCCCCCCCCCCCCCCCCCCCCCCCCCCCCCCCCCCCCACGACTGCGTTAAGGCGATGTCGCCTGACACAAAAAAAGGCCCGCATGCGGGCCTTTTTTTGTGTCATAAATAATAGCTTAGTCAATCTTCACTACCAGATAGTTGGAGAGACTCCAGAACTTGGCCGGATCAGTGATGCGGAGAATCTTGCGGCCGTTGCGCTCCTCGATCGTGTAGGAGTCGGCAGGCTGGTTCGTCACCACTTCGGCCTTCTTCGAATTGAGGTCTATGGTCGTGAGTGTGCGCTTGTCCGCTGCGGTGAAGAAATTCTGATCGAAGTCGCCCTTCATTATTTTGGTCTTGCGCAGGAAACCGCCTTCCAGAATCTTGTGTTCCTTCAGCTCACCAGCGCTACCGATGGCATAGTAGCAGAGATTCAGCTCGTTACTGAGGTTCACGTTAGCCTCCTCGGCCTTGTCGCGAGCCTCCGTTACTTCCGTCACGGTCGTGTTCAGAGAGTCCACTGCGGCGTCGAGCTGGCCGATGCGCTCGCGCGCTTCTCCGAGCGATGCGCGCAACTGGGTGATTTCGGCCTGCTGTTCATCAATCTGCGCGCGGAGCGACTGAATGGTCTTGCGCAGATTCGAGCTCGTCAGATTCGAGTCGTTAAGTTTCTTCTCCAGTTCCTCGAGGCGTGCACGACGCTCCTGAAGAGTCTGCTGCAGAGCCTGGAAGTCGCTGCGAAGCTGTGCCTGGCGGTCAGGTGTCTCCTGCACGCCGGGATTAGTCATCACGCCCTCGATCTGTTTGATTTTCTGCATGTCGTCGCTGATGTCGTTCATCAGCTGCAGAAGCTGGTCGCGATCGGCCACGGCCGTTGCCAGTTGCTCGCGTGTGGCATTGTTAAGCTCCTGGGCCTCTTTCAGCTGCTGGGCCTTTTTGTCCGAGCATCCCGTCAGTGCAAGCCCTGTCAGGGCAGCTGCAAGCACCATCAGTAGGGTCTTTTTCATAATCGTTTTCTGTTGGTTTAAACGTGTATATTTCAGTTGATTGTTTCTTCGCAGTCTGCCTCCGGCTCTGCGCCTTCGGGCTTGTATTTGTTGCGGTGGCGCTTTTCTCCGCGCGAGCTCGTGTCAGCACCACCCACAACTATAACAATCTCCCCGCGAGCCTGGTTCGCGTCGAAATGATTTTTCAGCTCCTCGAGCGTTCCGCGACGCGTCTCCTCGTGGAGTTTTGAAATCTCACGGCACACCGCTGCCTGCCTATCGCCCCCGCAAGCTCCGGCAAGCTCGCCCAAGGTGCGCGCAAGACGGAGGGGCGACTCATACACAACAAACGTAACTCCCAATGCTGCAAGCTCCTGCAGGCGGCTTGCGCGTCCCTTCTTCGGCGGCAGAAAGCCCTCGAAGAAAAAGCGGTCGCAGGGCAGCCCCGAGCTAACAAGCGCAGGCACGAAAGCCGTCGGCCCGGGAAGGGTCACGACCTCCACACCCCGCCTGCGAGCCTCGCGGGCCAGCATGAAACCCGGGTCGGAGATTCCGGGCGTACCCGCATCGCTCACCAGCGCCACGTCCTCACCGGCCTCCACGCGGTCAAGGATCGGGCCCACCGTGGCATGCTCGTTGAACTTATGGTGGGCCTGCATGGGCGTGCGGATGTCGAAATGACGCATCAGTACCCCCGACGTGCGCGTATCCTCGGCCAGCACAAGGCTCACATTTCGCAGCGTCTCCACGGCGCGTGGGCTCATGTCCTCCAGATTGCCCACCGGAGTAGGCACGATAAATATCCGTCCCATAGCCTCTTAGCCCGGCATGTTAGCCGCCACGCGGTCCGCGAACTCCTTCGCCACGGCGTCCGTCAGGTCCAGCCCTAAGGTGCCGCGCATATATTCCAGAGCTGCAGCGAAATCAGGCATGGCGCCCATTGCGTCCAGTGCCTCGTGGAAGGCCCGGGTATTGCCCTCGAAAAGCTCGCTCGTGTAGCGGAAGCGATCGTTGAGCGAGAAGGCTTTCGCAAGCTCCATACGCGGTCGTGTAGCACAAGGTTGTGCGTTATTATCTTTATTATCAGTAGATTCGTCAATGACAGCAGTAGGCTCTTCAGCAGCAGCTTCTTCAGCCACAGCCTCGAACGAATCTTCCATCTCCGGCGCCACGGCCTCAGCCTCTTTCAGCGGTGTCGCGCGGCGGCCGTCCGCAAAAGCCTCCACCTTGGCCTCGTATTCGCGCGCCTTGCGCACCAGGGCCTCCAGCGCCTCCGGATGCTCGCGCTCGTCCAGAACGCGCAGCAGCCCCTCCATTTCCACATTTAGCCGCACCAGCGCGGCCACATCATTCGTCATAGCCATAAGCTCTTATTTATCTTCAGTTTCCGAATCCGTAAAAAGGCGCAACAGCAGTTGCTCCGCACCCTTGCGCACCTGTGCGCGAGGGCAGAAGAAGCCATTGACCATAATCACCACCACATGCGTCGGCTCGCCCGTTTCGCCGTCCAGCAGATATCCTGCATAACACTGCACGGAGCTCACGCTGCCCGTCTTCAGCGCCAGACGTCCTTCGAGCTCGCTCTTGGCCAGGAATCCCTTCATGGTTCCGTCCTTGCCTGCGCGAGGGAAATAGCTCGCGAACTCCTTGCTCCTCGGCGACTTGGCCATCCACTCCAGGATGTCCGCCAGGAAGCGCGGCGACAGGCGATTGGCCCTTGTCAGGCCGCTGCCGTCGTTGATGATCGTGTAGCGCGCGTTGATGCCACGCTCCTGCCAGAGCGCCTTCTCCGCCTCGATAGCCTTCTTACGCGTAGTTCCCGGCCAGGCCGCACGCAGCATGCCTTCCGCAAACAGATTGTCCGAGCGCACCATCAGGCTCTTGAATATCTCGCCCGAGCGAGGCGAGCGGTGCACGCACACCTCCAGTGTCTCCGTTCCGGCGTCCTTCACGTCCTTACCCCCGAGCGTCACGCCCCCCTCGCGCAGTGCCGTCTCCAGCTCCACCTCGAACACCGCCGACGGATCCGGCATCGTGCTCTTGGTCACCCACTTGCGGTTCTGAGGATTCTGCGCGTATATCACCAGCGTATTGCTCGCCACGCCGCGCACCAGATCGTTGCCGCTCGCACTCTTGCGGATATCGATCTTCAGGTCAGGCACATGCGGGGTCGTCTTGCCCGTGGCGGGCGATAGCGTGAACGTATTGTCCCTCCAGTTCAGTCCCCAGAGCCCCGCGCCGTAGGGCCAGGCGATATCCTCGCATTCCCATTGCAGGATAGGGCCCGCATCGCTCAGCGACTGCACAACCTCTATCCGGCCCGTTATGCGGCTGATGCCCGCCTTGCGAAGGCCCGAGAGGATCTCGCGGCAGAAGCCTCCGTTCTCCTTGAAATTCTCGCTCTCCAGCGTCGGATCGCCCGAAGCGATCACTCGCAGATTGCCTTCCCACGTGGCTCCCGCGCGACGTCCGCGCAGCTCCACGCGCGTCTCCAGCCTCCGGTCCGCCCCCATTGTCTCGAGAGCCGTAGCCGTCGTCACCACCTTCATCACCGATGCCGGCGTCAGCGCCATCTGCGAATTATGGTCGGCCAGCACGCGCTCCCCCTCCGGCGTCCCCGGCCGTATGTCCTTGATAAAAATTCCCACCGACGTCGACTCCTCCCCGTCAATCCCCAACGGCCCCTGCGCCGACACGGAAAACGTCAGAAAAAACAAAAAAATAACAATTGTACTTATCTTAATATTCATATTAATATTGTGTCGAAAAGATAGTTTTCCCTAAGATCTGTTTAAACATATCGTCCACGGAATCGCATGATGTGATGCGTCCGGCGCGAACATCCTCATACGATTCCTCAATACCGCTCTTCTTTGAGTGTCTTTTTGTCTTTGCTATTGACACGCCCTCAAGGGCATTTAAAATCTTTTTCAGATGAGGAAGTATTGATTTATCCTCGATGTTTATTGTAAGTTGAGTCATATCCTTATTCTTTTATGCACAAAGTTAGTAAAAATAGCCAATATTTGCTATATGTATTTGTAGAAAAACACTCTAACAGTACGAAAAAAAAATCTGGCAAAAAACTTGCGTGGCACAAAATTAAGACTTAACTTTGCTTTATCGGAGACAGCCTCTGCGGAATTCGAATCTTTCCGGCTCCGGAGTCCTGCGCGACCTGTAGGGACGAGCCTTCGGCACGTCCAAACGCCCCGGCCCGCAAACCGCGATCTCCCTCTGAATATCGACCAAACCCTAAACTATAACCATATATGGACATAAATCAGATCATGGCCTCCCTCGAGGCCAAGCACCCCGGCGAAAAAGAATACCTCCAGGCTGTGCGCGAAGTGCTCCTTAGCGTAGCCGACGTCTACAACGCACATCCCGAATTCGAACGCAATAAGATCATCGAACGCATGGTCGAGCCCGACCGCATCGTCACATTCCGCGTGACATGGCTCGACGACAAAGGCGAAGTCCAGAACAACATCGGCTATCGCGTACAGTTCAACAACGCCATCGGCCCGTATAAAGGCGGCATACGCTTCCACGCATCCGTCAACCTCTCCATCCTCAAGTTCCTCGGCTTTGAGCAGACCTTCAAGAACGCCCTCACCACACTGCCCATGGGCGGCGCCAAGGGCGGCTCCGACTTCTCGCCCCGCGGCAAGAGCGACCGCGAGATCATGCGCTTCTGCCAGGCCTTCATCCTCGGCCTCTGGAAGAACCTCGGTCCCGACCGCGACGTGCCCGCAGGCGATATCGGCGTAGGCGGACGCGAAGTAGGCTACATGTATGGCATGTACAAGCGCCTCGTCAACGAGCACAACGGCACATTCACAGGCAAGGGCCTCGAATTCGGCGGCTCCCGCATCCGTCCCGAAGCCACGGGCTTCGGAGCACTCTACTTCGTGCAGAGCATGCTCGCGCAGAAAGACATGTCCATCGCCGGCAAGACCGTGGCCATCTCCGGATTCGGCAACGTAGCCTGGGGCGCAGCCCTCAAGGCCACCGAGCTCGGCGCAAAGGTCGTCACCATCTCCGGCCCCGACGGCTATATCTACGACCCCGCCGGCCTCGATACCGAGAAGATCGACTACATGCTCGAGCTCCGCGCCAGCGGCAATGACATCGTCGCCCCCTATGCCGACCGCTTCCCCGGCTCCACCTTCTTCCCCGGCCGTAAGCCCTGGGAACAGAAAGTCGACATCGCACTCCCCTGCGCCACGCAGAACGAGCTCGCCGAAGCCGACGCCCGCGCCCTCATCGCCAATGGCGTCCTCCTCGTGGCCGAAGTGTCCAACATGGGTTGCACCCCCGAGGCCATCGACGCATTCATCGAATCCCGCACCACATATGCTCCCGGCAAGGCTGTCAACGCAGGCGGCGTAGCCACCTCCGGCCTCGAAATGAGCCAGAACGCTATGCACCTCCAGTGGAGCGCCGAGGAAGTCGATCAGAAGCTCCACGTAATCATGGCCGATATCCACTCGCAGTGCCTACAGTACGGCATCGAGCCCGACGGCTACATCAACTACATGAAGGGCGCCAACATCGCCGGCTTCATGAAAGTTGCCCACGCGATGATGGGGCAGGGTGTCTGCTAAATGCTTAATAAACCTTAATTTCCGGGCATAAATGTAGCATGGCCGATAATATTAGAAAAATTATCCTTAAATTTGTGCCCGGAAATTAAATAAGGACATCAACCCTAACAAATTATCATCGAATAAAATGACAAAGGCAGAAATAGCATCCGAAATTGCAAAGCGCACCGGCGTTGACAAGGCCAGCGTGCTCGCCGTTGTAGAAAACTTCATGGACGTAGTCAAGGAGAGCCTCGCAGCAGGCGAGAACGTATACGTTCGCGGCTTCGGTTCCTTCATCATCAAGGAGCGCGCCGAGAAGCCCGCCCGCAACATCTCCCGCAAGACCACAATCATCATTCCCGCACACAAGATCCCCGCATTCAAGCCCTGCAACACATTCAAGGAAATGGTTGCCAAAGGCAATGAATAAGAGATCGAACCCATAACCAATTCCCACGGCGGGCCGCTCCACATCCCCGGAGCGGCCCGCCAAATTTTTTTTCAAGGAAAGAAAGAGACCACCCCTCCCCATTCGGTCCGGATTATTCACGATAAATCATGTTTAATCCTGATAAATCATGATTATTCACCCCCCCCCCGCGCGCGACCTGTAGGGACGAGCCTTCGGCCCGTCCACTGCGGAATCTCCTGCGCAAATGCCCCTCGCCAACGCCCCTCCGTCGCTCGCGATCGTTGCGGACGTGCCGAAGGCACGTCCCTACATTGAGGGCGCAAACCCTTTGCTGTCAAACA
>CAMWNH010000085.1 GCA_947175605.1 uncultured Porphyromonadaceae bacterium | reverse complement strand
CGCTTTTTAGCATCCCGTGTGATGGGAAATTAAGGAGCACCGAACTTAATTTTTAGTAACACAACACAAATCAAAACAAATGAAAGTCTACAAACTGGTAGCAGAGCCTCGCACCAACCTGGGTAAGAAGGCCACGAAGTTCCTCCGCAGCGAAGGAAAAATTCCCGTAGTACTCAACGGCGGCGCCATCATCGACCTGCCCTACACCGCACCCCTGCGTGAAGGCGAAAAGGTAGTTGAAATCGGCAACGGCAAGGGCCTTATCACGACTGATCTTGCTGTGACTGAAGAAGCAGTGCGCAAGCTGGTGTATACGCCCGATATCTTCGCAATCGAGCTTGAAGTGAATGGCGAAAAGCGTATGGCCGTTCTGAAGGATCTCCAATTCCACCCCGTAAAGGACAATATCCTTCACATGGATCTTCTTGAGGTGAACGAGAACAAGCCCGTTGTAATCGAGGTTCCCGTTAAACTTGAAGGTCATGCCGAAGGTGTAAAGGCCGGTGGTAAGCTGAACCTCACGATGAAGAAGCTTAAGGTGAAAGCTCCTTATACGATCGTTCCGGAACGTCTGGTGATCAATGTTGACAACCTGGGTCTGGGCAAGACGATGGCTGTTGGCGATCTTCACTTCGATGGTCTCGAACTGGTTAACGCCAAGAACGCAGTCGTATGCGGTGTTGCTCTTACGCGTGCAGCCCGTGGCGCAGCAGCTGCTAACAAGTAATGAAGTATCTGGTTGTAGGGCTGGGCAATATCGGCGACGAGTATGCCCGTACGCGCCACAACATAGGATTTATGGTATTGGACGCCTATGCAGAGGCGTCCAATATTTCTTTTTCCACGGAGCGCTATGGCGATATTGCCCGTACACGCCTAAAGAACAAGCAACTCATACTTCTGAAGCCGTCGACCTACATGAATCTAAGCGGGAATGCCGTGCGATACTGGAAGGATCGCGAGAATATTCCCGACGACCATATTCTGGTGATTGTCGATGACATTGCCCTACCCTTCGGCGCAATACGCCTGAAGCCGTCGGGGAGCGACGCCGGGCATAACGGTCTGAAGAATATCGCTCAGATGCTGGGCACACAGTCTTATCCACGGCTTCGATTTGGCGTCGGGAATGATTTTCCCCGGGGGTGCCAGGTGGACTATGTGTTAGGACAATTCACGCCCGAACAGAAAGCAGAGCTGCCGGCCCGAATAGATGTGGCTATTGACGCGATGAAGGAGTGTGTGCTTGCCGGAATCCAGACGGCAATGTGCAAGTATAATAACAAGTGAAGAGGCGAGTCCGACGTCCGGTCGGAACCAGGCATAAATGATGATGTGATATGGCAAAATCCGAAGTACGAATAGACAAGTGGCTATGGGCAGTGCGCATATTCAAGACGCGCACCGTGGCTACGGAAGCATGCAAGAAGGGGCGCGTGGCCATAGGCGAGGCCGAGGCCGTGAAGCCGTCGCGAACCATTAAAGTGGGCGATGTCGTGAGAGTGAGGAAATCGCCTGTCACATATTCGTTTCGCGTGCTTGCGCTTACGGAAAACCGTTTGGGCGCACGCCTTGTGCCTGAATACATGGAGAACATTACGCCTCAGGAACAGCTGGATCTGCTGGAGGTAGTTAAGATTTCAGGATTTGTAGAACGCCGGAAGGGGCTCGGGCGTCCGACCAAGCGCGAGGCGCGAGACTTGTCGAAATTTACGGGTGACATTTATGATGATGGCAGCGACGGCTGGGATTTCGACGAGGGCTGGGATCTTGAGGACGATGAATGAATGGATATGACGAAAGACGCGAACTTCGATAACTGGGATCGCGAGCATCTTTGGCATCCCTATACTTCGACTTTAGATCCTCTACCGACTTACAAGGTGGAAAGAGCCCGGGGGGCACATATTTTCCTTGCAGACGGGACTGATCTTATAGACGGGATGAGTTCGTGGTGGTGTACGATACACGGCTATGCTAATCCTCGGCTGAATGCCGCGGCGCAGCGACAGCTGGAGAAGATGAGCCACGTGATGTTCGGTGGTTTTACGCATGATCCTGCCATTGAACTGGGGAAGGCACTGCTGGAAGTGGCTCCGCCTTCGATGAACAATATTTTTTATGCGGATTCGGGGTCTGTGGCTGTGGAAGTTGCCATGAAGATGGCTGTGCAGGCTGCAATATCGGCTTCCGGCAGTCATAAAAAGACGAATTTCGCTACGATACGCTCGGGATATCACGGTGATACGTGGAATGCGATGAGCGTATGCGACCCGGTGACCGGCATGCACGGAGCATTCGGAACTGCGCTGCCTGTGAGATATTTTGTGGCTCAACCGCACTCGCGTTTTGACGGGGAATGGGATCCGGAGGACATAGCCCCAATGGCCAAGCTTATCAGTGAGAAGGCGGACGAACTGGCTGCTGTAATCCTTGAGCCTATCGTGCAGGGCGCGGGAGGAATGTGGTTTTATCACCCTCAATATTTACGCGAGCTCCGAGCCTTGTGCGACGAGCATGGCGTTCTCCTTATATTCGATGAGATTGCGACGGGGTTCTGGCGCACGGGGAAATTCTTTGCGTGGGAGCATGGGGGCGTAGAGCCTGACATCATGTGCATCGGCAAGGGACTTAGCGCGGGCATGCTGACTATGGCTGCCGTGCTGACGACCCGGGAGGTGGCGGATACGATTTCGCGTGGTGAAGCGGGGGTGCTGATGCACGGACCAACGTTCATGGGCAATCCCTTGAGTTGTGCAGTGGCTTGCGAGTCTCTGAAAATGCTGCGTGAATGCGACATGGCCGGTAGACTTAATGAAATTGAATCTATTCTTAGAGCTGAATTGTCTCCGGCCAAACAACTGCCCGGCGTGGCTGATGTACGTGTTTTAGGCAGCATCGGTGTGGTTGAGGTGAAGCGCAGTGTGGATGTGGGACGTTTTCAAAAGGAATGCGTGCGACGCGGTGTGTGGATCCGTCCGTTCGGAAGGAATGTATATGTGATGCCTCCATATGTGATTTCCAATGAGGATCTGAAGCGTCTATGCCGTGAACTGGTGGCTATCGTAAGCGATGAAGCAAATTATTGAACGGGAGCTGGCGGCGCTGAAAGCGGACGGAAGGTTCCGGAAGATTGCGGACCAGGATACTGCCGCCGATCTGATTGATCTGAGCTCAAACGATTATTTGGGACTGGCCGCGCGTGCTGATCTACATGATGCGTTTTTGGACTCCGAGGCTGCCCGGCTGCCTCTATCTGCATCTGCTTCGAGACTTTTAGCGGCCAAGCAGTCGGCATTCGGCAGTCTTGAACGGACGCTTGAGGATGCGTATGGCAGGGGTAGACGCGCGTTGTTGTTCAATAGCGGCTATCATGCCAATACGGGAACGATCGCGGCGCTATGCGGGCCAAATACTATAATTATTGCGGACAAGCTGGTGCATGCGAGTATAATTGACGGGATGAAGCTCAGCGGCGCTCGCTTTGAACGCTTCCGCCATAATGACACCGCACATCTACGCCGGCTTTTGGAGAAGGCTGTGCGGGAAGGTCTTCAGCCGCTCATAATTGTGGAAAGTGTCTACAGTATGGACGGGGACTATGCTCCGCTTGAGGAAATAGCTCAATTGAAGTCGAAACTTGCTCCGGATGGTCTGCTGTATGTAGACGAGGCGCATGCGGTAGGTGTTGAGGGGGATGCGGGACTGGGGCTCGCAAATACAGTAAATGGCGTTGACGTGATTATCGGTACTTTCGGTAAGGCTCTGGCTTCGGTGGGTGCATATGCTATCGTGGAACCTTATATGAGGGACTGGTTGGTAAACCGTTCAAGGAGTCTTATCTTTTCCACGGCGCTTCCGCCTATGCAGGTGGCATGGACGGAATTTATGTTCAAAACCGCAAGGGCCATGGACTCTGAAAGAAAACACTTGCGGGAACTCTCCACCAGGTTGGGCGAGATACTCTACAGGAATGGCGCGACGGATGATGCTCCGGGACACATACGGCCTCTAATTACCGGTGATCCTGTGCGTGCCGTGAAGCTTTCGGAAGCTTTATTGCGTGAGGGATTCAATGTCTTACCGATTCGTCGCCCGACTGTTCCACCAGGCACTGACAGGCTACGCTTCTCGCTATCCGCTGCACTTGATATCGAACAACTAAAACGGCTCGACGGGGCTTTATCGAAAGTTCTATGACAGAACACAGCAATGAATATACTCGCAGGCGAAAAAGCCGCAAGAAGGGAATCTCAAAAGTTGGATGGGCCTATGTTGTCATGGGCATAGCTGCCATTGCGTTATATGTACTCGGATTCAACGCGTGCGAGCTGAAGGGAGAGACGAGAGCGCGACATCCGATTATTCCGGTGAGTGAGTTGTTGCGTGTGGAAATTCCTGAAGGGACTGCCGAAGTGTTAAAAGATTATACGGGATTCAGCGTATCGTTCAATCCTCGGCATCGTGTACCCAATTATGTAGTATGGGAACTTACACGAGAGGAAGCCCAGGGCCAAGTGCGGAGATCAAATGATTTTCATCCGGATCCTGACGTCGAGGGATGTCCGGATTTAAGTGATTACAGAGGGTCGGGATTCGACAGGGGGCACATGGCTCCTGCGGGGGAGATGAAATGGGATGAGCGAGCAATGTATGATTCGCATGCGTTGACAAATATGTGCCCGCAGGATAGAGTGATAAATGGGGGACGATGGCGTTCGATTGAAAATCTTGAGCAGAGTTGGGTAATGAGGGACAGTTCGCTTGTAATTATTACCGGTCCTATTTTGACCGATTCCATTACGAGAACTATAGGAAACGGTGTAAGCGTGCCGGAACGATTCTTTAGAATCATTTGCGCTCCCTATGCCGAGCCTCCGAGGGCTATTGGTTTTATTGTACCGAACAGTGAAACACCGCGTGGGGTTTTCGATATGGCTGTGTCGGTGGACGAGGTAGAGAGTGCAGCCGGATTTGATTTCTTCAGCGCATTGCCGGACGATATAGAGGATGTGATGGAGAGCGATAGCAAAATAAATATATGGAGATATCTTCGATGAATGATACAATCTGTGCCGTGTCGACACCTGCAGGAGTAGGTGGAATTGCGGTTGTGCGTGTCTCGGGGCCGGAGGCTATAGAGGTATGCAATAGTATTTGGCGTGGAAAATCCCTGCTTGAGACGCCTGGGAATATTGCGCGTGTCGGGTCGTTGCTTGACACATCGGGGGAGGCTCTTGACGAGGCTGTGGCGCTTGTATTCCGAGCTCCACGCTCGTTTACGGGGGAGGACACGGTGGAGTTATCGGTTCATGGGTCTCGATGGATTCAACGCGAGACGATAGCTTCGCTTGTGAAGCATGGCGCCCGCATAGCGGAACCTGGAGAATTTACGCGCAGGGCCTTCGCATCCGGAAGGCTTGACCTTGCGCAAGCTGAAGCTGTAGCAGACATGATTGCAGCTTCTTCGCGTGCTTCGGCACGTGTAGCACTTAATCAGATGCGTGGAAGCATCAGCGATAAGCTTGACGAGCTACGCAAAAAGCTCGTGAATCTTGCTTCGCTTCTGGAACTGGAACTTGACTTCGGGGAGGAGGATGTGGAGTTTGCTTCGCGAGAGAAACTGGCAGAGGCAACCGGTGAAATCACAGAAGAGATCCGACGTCTGCTCACGTCATTCCGTAGTGGAGCGGCAATAAAGGATGGTATTCCAGTGGCAATAGTTGGCGCTACCAATGCGGGAAAATCTTCGCTGCTTAATGCTCTGACGGATGACGACAGGGCGATTGTGAGCGATATACACGGGACGACCCGCGATACGATAGAGGAAACGCTCGAAATAGGGGATTATCTATTTCGCTTGATAGATACGGCCGGACTACGGGAGACAAGCGATAAAATCGAACAAATGGGCATTGAACGATCCCGTATGGCTATGTCGCGAGCGCAAATCGTGCTATATGTAATTGATCCGACCAATTTTACAGAATTGGATCTGAGTGCGCTACCCCAAGATGCAGATGTTTTGCGTATTATCAATAAGAGTGATATCTATCATGACCATGCAATTGATGGTATTCATATTTCAGCGAAAACAGGCGAGGGAATTGAATCCCTCCGGAGTATACTCGCTGATATAGCAGCAAGGAAGACAAATGAGGGCGAGGACACAGTACTGATAACGAATGCGCGCCATGCAGCAGCCCTCGAGGCGGCCTTAGGGAGCGCGGAAACGCTCCTTAATGGTCTGCAAACCGCCCTACCCTCTGACCTCCTCGCCCAGGATCTACGCGAGACGCTCCATCATCTCTCAACAATAACCGGAAAAATCACTACGGGCGAAATTCTAAATAATATATTCCAGAATTTTTGCATCGGCAAGTAATCAGCTGATTGTTAATGACTTGTAATGACAGCAATTGACTGTTACTGAACGATAAAACTTGATACATTCAAGAACGCCTAATGCTGATAACTGTCAGTGTTAGGCGTTTTTATGCA
>CAMWNH010000084.1 GCA_947175605.1 uncultured Porphyromonadaceae bacterium | reverse complement strand
CCGCGCGGCCGCGCGGGGCCTCGCCCCCCCGCCAGCCCCGGCGCGCGCCCGGGGGGCGCGCCCGGGCCCGGGGCCGCCCGCCCCGCCCCCCGCGCGCCGCGTGAGGTTGGGGGGGGTTTTGTTTGTTTTTCACTGGAATGCTTGTTTTGGGGCTTTTTTTTTATTAATTTTGTTGGTTGAATGGACGGGTGTGTCCGTTCGGAGTTATTTAGACTGTTAACAGACTCTGATTTCGAGCTTTATGTATAGATCTGAAACGTGCGGAGAACTCCGCATTGCTGATGTGGGCCGCGAGGTGAAGCTTGCGGGCTGGGTTCAGCGTGTCCGCAAGATGGGCGGTATGACTTTTGTTGATTTGCGCGACCGCTATGGCCTGACGCAGCTTGTGTTTAATGTCGAGAATGATGCGGCACTCACGGAGGCTGCCAATCATCTGGGACGTGAATGGGTTGTGCAGGTTACGGGTAAGGTTGCAGAGCGTACGAGCAAGAATCCAAATATGCCTACGGGTGATATAGAGATTATCGTCGATAGTCTGCGTGTGCTCAATGCTTCGGAGGTTCCTCCTTTCACGATTGAGGATGATACGGACGGGGGTGATGACCTTCGTATGCGTTTCCGTTATTTGGATCTGCGTCGCAATGCCGTGCGTAAGAATCTGGAGCTTCGCCACCGCATGACCATGGAAGTGCGCCGCTATCTCGACAGCAAGGGTTTCCTTGAAATCGAGACTCCGATGCTTGTGGGATCGACGCCTGAGGGTGCACGAGATTTCGTGGTGCCGTCGCGCATGAATCCGGGGCAGTTCTATGCTCTTCCTCAGTCGCCGCAGACGCTGAAGCAGCTTTTGATGGTGAGCGGTATGGACCGCTATTTTCAGATCGTGAAGTGTTTCCGCGATGAGGACTTGCGTGCGGACCGCCAGCCGGAGTTTACACAGATCGACTGCGAGATGAGCTTCGTGGAGCAGGAGGATGTGATAAGCACGTTCGAGGGCATGGCCAAGCATCTTTTCAAGGAACTTCGCGGCGTGGAGCTTACGGAGCCTTTCCTGCGTATGTCGTGGGCCTATGCCATGAAGTACTATGGCAGTGATAAGCCTGATCTGCGTTTCGATATGCGTTTCGTGGAGCTGATGGATGTGCTCAAGGGGCATGGCTTCAGCGTGTTCGATAATGCGCAGTACATCGGCGGTATATGCGCCAAGGGCGCGGCCGGCTATACGCGCAAGCAGCTTGATGCGCTGACGGAATATGTGAAGCGTCCGCAGATAGGCGCCAAGGGTATGGTTTATGCGCGTGTGGAGGCCGACGGGACTGTGAAGAGCAGTGTGGATAAGTTCTACAGCCAGGAGACTCTGCAGGAGCTGCGCAAGGCGATGAATGCTGAGCCGGGGGATCTGATTCTGATTCTTAGCGGCGACGATACGATGAAGACGCGGAAGCAGCTGTGTGAGTTGCGTCTCGAGATGGGCCGTCAGCTGGGTCTCCGCGATAAGAATAAGTTTGCATGCCTGTGGGTTGTGGACTTCCCTATGTTTGAGTGGAGCGAGGAGGAGGGTCGTCTTATGGCCATGCACCATCCGTTCACTCACCCGAAGGATGAGGATATCCCCCTGCTGGATACGGACCCTGCAGCTGTGCGTGCCGATGCGTATGACATGGTCGTGAATGGCGTTGAAGTAGGTGGCGGCTCGATCCGTATCCACGACAGCGCGCTGCAGGCCAAGATGTTCGAGATCTTGGGCTTTACGCCCGAGAAGGCTCAGGAGCAGTTCGGCTTCCTGATGAATGCCTTCAAGTATGGCGCGCCTCCTCACGGCGGCCTTGCATACGGTCTTGACCGTTGGGTATCGCTCTTTGCCGGTCTGGACAGCATCCGCGACTGCATCGCATTCCCGAAGAATAACAGTGGCCGCGATGTGATGCTTGATGCTCCTGCCGCCCTCGATGACAAGCAGCTCGACGAACTGAATCTGAAAATTGATATCCGCGAAAGCGAAAAGCATTAAAGTATATCCGCCATGCGAATCCGTGCTATAATCTCCGTAATCGAATCCTTTGCCCCTCCCGCCTTGCAGGAGGCATGGGACAATACGGGGCTCCAGGTGGGCGATCCCCGCGAGGAGTGCACGGGTGTGATGCTATGCCTGGATGCCACGGAGGCTGTTATTGCCGAGGCTGTCGAGCGTGGCTGCAATCTGGTGGTATCGCACCATCCGTTGATCTTCAAGGGGCTGAAGCGCTTGACAGGTGCTACAGTTCCTGAACGCGCTGTTGCTGCTGCGATACGCTCGGGTGTGAGCGTGTATTCGACTCATACGGCGCTGGACTCGGCCGAGGGTGGCATCTCTTATGAGATGGCCCGGATGCTTGAGCTGCAGCCTGTCAGAGTGCTTCAGCCCAAGGGAGATACTCTTACGCGCGTCACGGCTTACGTGCCTCGCACGGCAGCAGAGGACGTGGAGCTGGCGCTTCTGGATCTGGGTGTGCCTCACGCGCGTACGGCGCAGTTCACGGGTGGTTCGCTCGAGCGTGATGATGTGGACGAGGAGATCGGCTGGAAGCTCACGCATGAACCTCTGACGGCAGTGAGCGTTACGATGAACTCCTGGGATGTTGCCGGGGCGCTTAAGGCTCTGGATGGTCTGGGACTTGAAGCAGACAAGCTGAGCGTGAATGTAGAGCCATTGGGCGAGTCGTCGCGCAAGATGGGTCTCGGCATAGTGGCTCGTGTGGAGGGCAGCCTAACCATGCGTGAATTTGCATCGCGGGTTAAGCAGGCGTTCCGTCTGCAGCGTCTGCGCCTTTCATCGGGGATTCAGCCCGACGCTCCGGTGCGTACGGTTGCGCTGTGCGGGGGTTCGGGCGGCGAGTTTATCCGTGCGGCTATAGGTGCGGGCGCGGATGTGTATGTGACGGCTGACATCCGTTATCATGATTTTGTGGATTTCAATCCCGACATTTGTCTCATGGATGTGGGGCATTTCGAGAGCGAGATATGCGCAAAAGAAATATTTTATCGACTACTAACAAAAAAATTCCCTAACTTTGCAGTCTATAAATCAGAGTTGGAGAAGAATCCGGTAAATTACCTGTAAAAATATATGGCAACAGAAAAGAAAACTGACGCACCCATAAGCGTGGAAGAACGCCTCAAGAAGCTCTATGAGCTCCAGACCCTGCTTACGCAGAAGGACCGCATCCTGCAGGTGCGCGGCGAGCTCCCCGAGGAGGTGAAGAATCTTGAAGACACGATTCAGGGCCTTCATCAGCGTGTGTCGAACTATCAGGAGGATATCGAGAACTATCGCGCACAGCGCGTTGCCCTCCAGACGAAAATCGAGCAGAAGCAGCAGCTCATCGCCCGCTACAAGGAGCAGCTCGAGAACGTGCGCAACAACCACGAGTTCGATTCGCTGACGAAGGAAGTAGAGTATGAGACTCTGCAGATCACGCTCGCTGAAAAGAACATCAATGAGACGAACCGCAGCATCGAGAACCGTGAGGCCGATATCCGTGTGACCGAGGATCAGATAGCAAGCCAGCAGAACATTCTGGCTGAGAAGAAGGAAGCCCTGGACACGATCATCAAGGAAACGCGCGCGGAGGAGGAAAAGCTCGTGGCACAGGCCAAGGAGCTCGAGGAATATATCGACGAGCGCACGCTCAAGGCATTCAAGCGTATACGCCGTAACGCCCGCAACGGTCTGGGCATCGTGACGGTGGATCGCAGTGCATGCGGAGGCTGCTTCAACCGTATTCCGCCGCAGCGTCAGATCGAAATCCGGATGCATAAGAAGGTAATCGTCTGCGAGTACTGCGGACGTATCCTTATCGATCCGGCTCTCGTGGGCGAAGCGGAGGATAAGTAAAAAGCATTCAGGAACTCTGTGACTGACGGACCGCTGTGTGAAGCTGTCGCAACCGCTTTCAGGGCGGGCGATGGATTCGCGCGGCGGTCTGTCGGTAGATAAAGGATTTTTCAGATGTCGAGACCGTACCGCGGAATACGTTTTGTCGTGCATGTGCTTGTGGCGCTTGCACTTCTTTTCGCGGGCGGATGCCGATCTTCGCATAAAGCTGTGCAAGCCGGCGGAAGCTATACAGAGGCGCGCAAGCAGGCCGATCAGGAGCGCAAGCGCATTGTGCATGAATCGTCCGACGCCCTTGTGCACGAGGCCGAGCAATGGCTGGGGACACCTTATCGCTATGGAGGATCGGAAAAGGGTGTAGGCACGGACTGTTCCGGGCTGACGATGGAGGTGTACCGCCGTGTTACGGGCATCAGGATCCCTCGTAATTCTGCCGAGCAGCAGCGCTTTTGCGTGCCTCTGAAGCGCGATAATCTACGGGCGGGTGATCTGGTCTTTTTCAGTTCGGCCAAGGGCAGGGGAGGCGTGAGCCATGTGGGCATTTATGTGGATGAAGGTGTATTCGTGCATGCATCGTCTTCGCGTGGTGTGATAGCAAGCAATCTGTCGGAAAGCTACTATGATTCACACTTCCATTCAGCCGGCCGAGTGCCCGGCGTAGAGCATAAGAAGGGGAAGGCCAAGCCAAGCCCAAAGTCGCAAAATGCAAAACTTGATGTCAAGCCCGGTAAGCCGAAATCGGATCCGGCTAAACCCAAGGAAACGATCTTACGCCCGTCAATCGCTCCTGTGATTGCGGACAGCTTACCGGTAGAATCTGATACCATAAGGCCGGTAATTGTGATGCCGATGGTGCCAGATAGTGTGAGCGCTACGCCGGTTGCTCCTGCGCCCTCTGCCCCGGAGGTTAAGGCGTCGCCGATAGAAGTTCCGGTGCAAGCTCCCGACACTCAACAGGTGGAAAGCGATAGCATAAGAGCACGCGTGCGGATGGCATTCTGAGTCTGACCGAGAAAAAATTATCGGTGCATATCGTAGAAAAAGATGCGCGATATTTGGAAAAGTCGAAAATAAAGCTTAACTTTGCACCTGCAAAACCACCAAGGAAAGATGCCGGAGTGGTCGATCGGGGCGGTCTCGAAAACCGTTGTGCCCTTGCGGGCACCCAGGGTTCGAATCCCTGTCTTTCCGCAACCTTGTCAGACGCGAGTCAGACAAATCAAGTCAAACCTCAGACTTTCAATAAGTTCTGAGGTTTTTTTATGTCCTTTTCTACCAGTCTCCGGACACAAATCAACTAACCTCAGACCCATCTCAGACCATATTTCGCTACCCACACGCTACCCTTTTTCAAAAAGGGTAAATGGGTAGCAAAAGGGTAGCAAATAATGCATTAATAATCTAATAATCAAATTGTTAATTAGACATAAGTCGGTCAATTTGAGACATTTTGAAGACACATATTTGCTACCCTTTTTTCTTCAGACACCTTTGGGTAGCTGTTTGGTAGCAAATATACCTATAAAACTCTGATTAACACATATATAAATCGCTCCGTTCTTCATTGTATCAAATAGATTCTGCGACATTCAATGTCGTTAGAATGTCTTCTATCACAATTGTCTTATATCTGTCTGAATTAGTCTTTTATCCGTCTCAACTCAACTTAATCATTAATCGTTTCAATGCCAGACCACCAAATCCAGTGTTGAATTAAAATCATTAAGAAAAAATGAAACGGAACGTCTTTAGTGTCCTTTTCTATATTAAGAGGACCAAAGTGAACCGCTCAGGGGAAAGTCCAATAATGGTGTCCCTGAACGTCAATGGAGACCGAGAAATGTTCGCGGCAAAACTGTCTGTAAAACCGGACATCTGGGATGCCAACAGCGGACGAGCCATCGGAAGAACTGCGGCAATCATTGAACTGAACAGCCGCCTTACAGACATACAGATGCTATTGAAGCGTCACTTCTATGACATAGAACAGCAGCAGGGCTACGCAACGGCGGAGCAGGTGAAGAATGCCTATATGGGTATCACAGCCAAACAGGAATCACTCATGCCTGTTTATAGGGAGTTTCTTGAAGAAACAAAAAAGATGATTGGCATAAAGAAAAGCCAGAAAACCTATGACAAGTATGAACGCTGTTATCGTCGGGTGGTAGAGTTCATGAAAAAGAAGTACAATAGTACTGATATACCGTTGCGTGAACTCAAACCAAAATTCCTGACTGATTTTGAGGTTTTCCTCACCACAGAATACGGATGCTGCCAAAACACCACCTACAAATTTCTCCAGCTTTTCAGAATGGTAATTCTAAAAGCCCAACGGGACGGAGTGAACTTCCCTGATCCTTATCTCAACTTTACGATGAAAAAGGAGAAAGTTGACAGGGGCTATCTCAATGAGGAGGAAGTAATCAAGATTGCCACAAAGCCCATAACCTTGCAGCGTCTTGATCAAGTAAGGGATGTGTTTATCTTTGCTTGTTATACGGGTCTTGCTTATGCGGATATAGCAACACTACGAGCAGACAATATCCAAAAGATGTTCGACGGGAAAGAATGGATTATCACCCATCGTCAAAAAACAAAGACAAATGTCAATGTTCCTCTTCTCCCAATGGCAAGAAAGATCCTAAACAAATATCAGGGACATCTGAAAGACGATGAGATTCTCCCTGTTCTCAGTAATCAGAAGATGAACGCATACCTCAAAGAAATTGCGGAAATCTGCGATATTGAGAAAAACCTGACCTTTCACCTCGCGCGGCATACCTTCGCCACGACGATGACGCTCGGAAAGGGTG
>CAMWNH010000083.1 GCA_947175605.1 uncultured Porphyromonadaceae bacterium | reverse complement strand
GAACAAAAGCACCAATTCCGGTAATCCTCCCCGCAAAATGCAGAGCCGGACTCTGCACGCGGCAGCGTCCGGCCCTGAATGGACAGTTTTTGAGTTAATCTTCGGATGACGATTGCGCAGCGTAGTCCTTCAGAAGTTTTTCCTGAACATCTCCGGGCACAAGTTCGTACGACGCAAACTTCATCGTGAACGACGAGCGGCCGCCGGTGATCGAACTCAGTGCAGTTGAGTAGCTTGACATCTCTTTGAGAGGTACACGTGCCGTGATCTTCTCAAATCCGTTCTCGCTGTTCATGCCCATGATGATGGCGCGGCGTCCCTGAAGGTCGCTCATCACGTCGCCCATCACATCCGACGGCACGAACACTTCCACTTCGTACACAGGTTCGAGAACCTTCGGATTGGCATTTCGGAACGCTTCCGAGAAGGCGTTACGACCGGCCAGGCGGAACGAGATTTCGTTCGAATCAACCGGGTGCATCTTACCATCGTAGATACATACGCGGACGTCGCGTGCATACGATCCTGTCAGAGGTCCCTGCTCCATGCGGTCCATCAGGCCCTTTACGATGGCAGGTATGAAGCGGGTGTCGATCGCACCGCCGACGATGCAGTTGCACACCACGAGCTTGCCACCCCATGCCAGTGGTATTTCCTGGGTGTCGCGCACATTCATCTTGAATTCCTGGTTGCCAAATTTGTATGTATCCGGTGCAGGCATCCCTTCGTAGTAAGGCTCTACGACCAGATGCACCTCGCCAAACTGGCCCGCTCCGCCCGACTGTTTCTTGTGGCGATAGTCGGCACGCGATGCCTTGGTGATAGTTTCGCGATACGGAATCTTGGGTTCATCGAAGATGATGTTGAGCTTGTCATTATTCTCCACGCGCCATTTCAGGGTGCGGAGATGGAACTCTCCCATTCCCGACAGAATGGTCTGTTTGAGCTCCTTCGACTGCTCTACTGTCCAGGTGGGATCTTCCTCGTGCATACGCGTGAGGATCTGGTTCAGCTTCTCGGCATCGGCTTCGTTCACCGGGCGCACGGCTCGCTGATACTTGGGTGCGGGATATTTGATGAAGTCGAATTCCCAGTCTATGCCCTTGGCATCAAGTGTGTTTCCGGTGCGTACATCCTTCATCTTCACGGTCGCGCCGATATCACCGGCCTCGATGGCATCGATAGGAGTCTTGATCTGGCCGCATACGCAGTAGATCTGTGCCAGACGCTCCTTCGATCCGCGTGTTACGTTCTCGAGATCGTCGCCTGCCTTGAGCGTGCCGCTCATCACCTTGAAGTAGCTCACTTCACCAATATGCGGCTCGATGGTGGTCTTGAACACATAAAGACTCAGCGGACCGTTCGGATCGGGCTTCACAGCTTCTCCGGCTGTGTTTTCGGGAGCGGGCATATCGTCCACGAAGGGAACGACGTTGCCAAGGAATTCCATCATGCGACGCACACCCATATCCTTCGCTGCGCTTACGCAGAACACAGGATATATAGAGCGGTCGATCAGACCCTTGCGCACGCCCAGACGAAGTTCATCTTCGGTAAGATGCTCGCTTTCGAAGAATTTCTCCATAAGCGATTCATCATTTTCGGCAGCCGCTTCCACCAGAGCCTTGTGGAGCTCCTGTGCACGGTCATGTTCCTCAGCCGGGATTTCTTCTACCTTCGGAGTGCCGCCTTCGGGTCCCCATGTCAGCTTCTTCATGATCAGAACATCGATGAAGCTGTTGAAGCCCGGGCCGCAGGCCAGCGGATATTGGATGGGAGTAACCTTCGGACCGAAGATTTCGCGCATCTGCTCGATCACGTTGTCGTAGTCGGCTTTCTCACCATCGAGCTGGTTGATAGCGAAGATGATGGGTTTTTTGATCGACGACGCCGTGCGGAAGATGTTCTGTGTGCCTACTTCCACACCATATTGTCCGTTGATTACGATCACGCCGGTGTCGGTGACGTTGAGGGCCGTGATTGCATTACCCACAAAGTCGTCCGCTCCGGGACAGTCGATTACATTCAGCTTCTTACCGTTGAATTCGGCATAAAACACCGTGGAGAAAACAGAAGATCCGTATTCCTTTTCTACAGGGAAATAGTCGCATACGGTATTATTGGCTTCGACTGTGCCACGACGTTTTATAACTCCACACTCGAAGAGCATTGACTCCGCGAGCGTGGTTTTACCGGAACCCTTGCTGCCGAGCAAGGCGATGTTTTTAATCTCGTGCGTTTTATATACTTTCATCGGATCGGGATTAGTATTGGTATTAGATGTGTATGTTATTTTGAAAAGTCTTTGGCATTGACCATTTTATCTTTTCAGCCGCAATTTACGAATATTTTCCGAATCAGTCTACATAAATAAGTATGTTGTGTAACATATTCTCGAGAATATGTTACACAACATACTTATGAAGCGTCAAAAACGCAGGCTTATATCAAAGATTGGGATTAATCTTGGACCATTCATGAATAGGAGGCATGATACCCAGCTCGATCACCTCGTCACGAAGCTTGCACAGATGATGGTAACTTTCATCAAGCTCCTTGTGCTCAAGCACTGTGCCATGCACCGGTTCTACCGTCACACCGTTCTTATCCACAACGGTCTCCATAGCCATCATGATGTGGTTATACTCGCCGTTATTGATATAGGTGCCAACGGGCCAGGTGAAAGGCTTGCCGCCCATAGCGGCCGCAATCATCTCGATCGACAGGTACGCAGGGCTCTGGAACGACGAACGTCCGCGCAGGTCGATGATATTCTTACCGCCCTGGATCACGCGCTGCTTCATTTCATTCCATTCCTGCTCGGGAAGCGCCTTCGTACCGATAATCTGCGAAAGAGGCTGTCCGGCCACGGTGCAGGTGCTCGCAAACACGGCCATCTGCTCGCCATGACCTCCGTATGTACGGGGCATCTGGATCTCATCGGCCGAAACCTTGAAGTATTTGGCCAATTCGTTGCGCAGACGGGTGGAATCAAGGGCTGCAAGGGTCGATACCTGCGACGGCTTCAGACCGGAGTAAAGCAGAGTGATAAGGCCGGTGATATCTGCCGGATTGAAGATCACAACCACATGCTTCACGTCGGGAGCATACTGCTTGATATCCTTACCGAGCTGTTCGGCAATCTCGGCATTACCCTTCAGAAGGTCCTCACGGGTCATACCCGCTTTACGGGCTGCACCACCTGAGGTAACGATATATTTCGCACCATCAAATGCCTCTGCCACATTCGATGTCGCAGTGATATTCGCTCCTTCAAAAGCGCACTGACGAAGCTCTTCGGCTACACCTTCCAGTCCGGGAGCGTATGTATCATACAGGCAGATGTTCGGGGTCAGCTTCATCATCAGCGCTGTCTGAGCCATGTTTGATCCGATCATGCCGGCTGCACCTACAATGACCAGTTTATCATTCGATAAATAATCCATGTTGTTTGATTTATGGGGTTAGTATTCACCCAATAAAACACGGCAAACGTTTAAAAGTTTTGTAAACCGACAAGGAAATCTGCCACCACGAAGGTACTTCCGCCCACAAACACAGCCCCGTCATCGCCGGCAGCCGCCGCAGCCGCCTCATACGCCTCTGATACCGTGGGATATACATCGCCGGAAAGTCCATGTATCCGGCAAATTTCCGCGGTCGATTCAGCAACGCGCGCTCTCGGTGTCGATGGCCGGGTAAAATAGTACCGGCATTCCCGGGGCAGATAACTCACAATCGATTCCAGATCCTTATCTGCCACAAATCCCAACACCACATGAAGCGCCCGCTCCTCCGATATTCGTTGAAGCTGAGGGCCAAGTATCTCCCAGCCTCCGACATTGTGGGCGGTATCGCAGACGGTCAGCGGTTTGTCAGAAACTTTCATCCAACGTCCGGCCAGACCGGTGTTCTTAAGAACGTTCTTGAAACCACGAACCACCGCGTCGCGGGTCAGTCCCTGCAGGAAAGCGAGCGCATAAAGCACCGTATTCGCATTCTCTGGCTGACATTCGCCGGTCAACGGACAACTCAGATCGCCCCAAACAGTACCTTTATAGATCAGCTCGAAACCCGACAATTCCACAGACTCATAAGCCGGAATATTGTGAGCGAATCTCGCCAAGGCGTATCGTTCGGCCGCCTTGCGGTTGAACACCTTCATCACCTCACCTTCTGCACGGCCTACCACTACGGGGACGTTCTCCTTGATTATCCCGGCCTTCTCAGCAGCTATAGCTTCAAGGGTATCACCAAGCAGCGCTGTATGATCAAACGATATATTGGTGATAACACTCAGCCGAGGATAAAGTATATTAGTGGAATCAAGCCGCCCCCCGAGGCCTACCTCGATCACGGCCCACTCTACTCCCTTGCGGGCAAACCAATCGAAGGCCATCGCCGTTGTCAGCTCGAAAAACGAGAGCTCAAGTCCGAGGTCAAGCGCACGATAGCGGTCAAGAAAATCCAATACCTCCTCTTTCGTAATCATTTGCCCGTCAATGCGAATACGTTCGCGGAAATCGACAAGATGCGGCGATGTAAACAATCCGGTCTTATACCCCGCTTCGCTTAGCACCGATGCAAGCAACGACGACACCGAACCCTTCCCGTTCGTACCTCCTACATGCACCGACTTGAATCGCTGCTGCGGATTCCCAAGCGCACGGCAAAGGGTGGCAATCCGCTCCAATCCGGGTTTATAGGCCATTGCCCCCTCACGATGAAAGGCCGGAAGCTGCGAGAAAAGCCAGTCAACAGCCTCCTTATAGCGTGTCTCAATATCTTTCATATACATTAATATATAATGTATCCCAAAAGTCCGGCGACGCAGATAATCAGGATGGGATGAATCTTTGTAAATAAGTTGACGCCCAACGACGCCAGCGCGATCCCGATGCTTATAAGAATATCGCGTGTAGTGTAACCGAAATTCTCACCATTCATCAGAATCAATGCAGCCGAAGCAATCAGACCAATAACCACCGGCCGCAATCCGCTGAATATGCCTTTTACCACCTCACTCTCGCGATGCTTATGAATGATATGTCCGGCATATATCACCAGAAGAAAAGATGGGAGTACAACCACCAGAGTGCACAGTATCGAACCAAGCACACCTAATAAGGGCGACGCACTCGGCATCGCCTTCAGAGGCGCTACATAGCCGATATACGTTGCTGAATTAATACCGATCGGGCCCGGGGTCATCTGAGAGATGGCTACAATATCGGTAAACATCTTTTCAGTGATCCAGCCCGGAGTCACGATCTCGTTTTCTATCAGAGCAAGCATAGCGTAACCGCCGCCGAATCCGAAAAATCCAATTTTCAGATAGCTCCATATAAGTTTCAGGTAAATACTCATTTCGAAGCTCCTCCTTTCCGAACATTATGCAACTGCCACCAACCTATTAATCCTCCAAGTACAATAAACAGAATCGGATTGGAAACCACGGGCCATTTCGACCAAATCAAAAGAGCAACCACGGCGGGAATCCACGCCGTTTTCCAACCTATATTAGCCGCCTTGGCCGACGTTATCACCGGGGCGACGATAAGAGCAACCACAGCCGGGCGAATTCCTTTGAAGATAGCAGAAATCACCGGATTGTGGGTGATTATATCAGGAGTAAGAAATATGGCGATACACAGGATGATCAGGAAGCTTGGAAGTATGGACCCAAGCGCTGCTACAACGCTGCCACGCAGTCCTCGTAAACGATCTCCAACGCTCACCGAGATGTTTACGGCCAGGATTCCGGGAAGGGATTGCGCTACAGCAAGCAGATCGAGGAATTCCTCCTTGGAAATCCATCCGTGCTTGTCAACCACTTCGCGTTGGATAATCGAGATCATGGCCCAGCCGCCACCGAAGGTGAAGGCGCCGATTTTCATGAACGTCAAGAAGAGCCTCAGAAGAATGTGAGGCTCAGCCGGAGATGCCGGTCGTTTTTCAGTTAATTCTGTCATAATTCTACCACTGTGATGCCTGCGCCGCCGAAACGTACATCCTCGTCGGAATATCGGCGCACAGGACCTACTGTATCAAGATATTGTCTGATATATTGTCTTAGAGCGCCTGTCCCGGTTCCGTGAAGAATACGGATCCGGGAGGCATTGAATTGCACAGCATCGTCGATGAAATACGTAACAGCTTGAATAGCCTCATCGACCCTCATGCCGCGCACATCGATTTCCTGTTTGAAATTTAGTTGGCGTTCGCGCGAGGCGTCTGAAGTGGCTGTGGTGACTAACGCAGGCGATTTCTGTGCTGCGGAAGCGGGTCGCTTCATGGTACGGGTGAGACGCCCGATTTTAACCGTGGTCCGAAGGTTTCCGAAAATCACCACAGCATCCTTGGCTCGTAGTTCTTCGACCACTCCGGGTGTCCCGGCTCCATCGAGCAAGACATAATCACCCACTCCGATAGGACGATCGGACTGTGTTTCTGCAACCTGAGGTTGAGCCTTTGCCTTCTTGCGACGCGGGGCTATGGCCAGAGCTTCCGGCTCACGGCTGTCATCGGCTGCAGAATCGAGGGCCTGACGCTGCTCGCGCAGACGCCGCCGCGCTTCCAGAGTCTGCTCTCGCTCAGCCTGCGCTTGACGGATATCATGAATAGTGCGTTCGATTGCAGCATTACTGCCGTCAAGAATCTTGGAGGCTTCGCGGCGGGCATCATCAAGAATTTCACGTCGTTGGCGCCGAAGAGTTTCTGCAGCATCCTCGTAACG
>CAMWNH010000082.1 GCA_947175605.1 uncultured Porphyromonadaceae bacterium | reverse complement strand
GGGACATCTTTAATCGTAATATTACCTAAACGGAGTTCGCGGGCAATAGCCATATAGCCTTCCTTTTTGGCTATGCCTTTTACGGATATTTTCGTACCCTCCAAGGGTATAAGGTTATATTTCTCTGCCATTTCGGGGGACATCAAATTGGTGCCCGCTCCTGTGTCAAAAGTAATATCCGCCGATATTCCGTTAATGGTACTTTCTTTAAGATGCATCAAAACGGAACCTTTTTCAGTTGGACCAACGGGAACGATAGCAAAAGGCACCTTCCCTGTACTATCTCCGTTAAATTGAATTTGATAAGGATTATAAGCAGCAAGAGCGGAATAACGATTGGCTTGTGAAGCAAGGTTAGAAACCATTGCAGAATCGAGATATTGTCGGGTTGCATCTATAATCGAATTTGTCATTGATGCAGCGGCTTCGTTTTGTCCCACTCTGCTTAAGTCCATGCCAAACATAAAGGCGGAAGAAATCATATTGCCCAAATCAAGATATTCTGATTGAGTGTTGAATAGTTCTTGAAATGCAGGTATTGATACATCCGGGCGATTGAGTCGGTTTCCAATCAGACAGCGAGAGTATATTTCGAGAAAAGGATGAATTGAGTCTTTAGGTACGGAATGGTAGATAGAATCAAGAGCGAACCAATCTGAACTATTCATCGCATTGCCAATTTTTTCATCAACTGACTGCGAATAACCACACATAGATATAACGCTAATAATAGCACCTAAAATGATTCTTCGTAACATACATATTTTGCATTAGAGTTTGTGCGAAGTTACGAATAATCCGCGATATATCAAAGGAATACTTCAAGGTCATTGACTTTGTGAATTATTACTGTCCGCTAAAAAATGAGCGGTTAAGAAAATAGGGCTGATTCCATTTAGAGGAGTCAGCTCTAAATGGTTATTTTTGTTTCGCCAAAAACCAAATTAACCAATGACCAAAAGTAGTAATTTTTCGGACAGCCGATATATGGTCAGCTGATAAAATCACTGGACCCCTTAAAGACCTTATCCGCACACAAAACAACCGAGGCCGCAGATCTGCGGCCTCGGTCAGTATGGTAGGCTTCCTCGGGCTTATTCGGCCGGATCGAGGATGATTTCGCGGTAGTTGTTCTGCGACAGTACCTTCGCCATGAAGCTCTGAACGTCTTCAACGCTGATGCTGTCGAGCACTTCGATTGCATTCACGAATGTTTCAACGCCGTTCACCTGATAGTCGGCGATAGCTTCAAGCCATTCGTCGTTCTTCTCCTTGCCCTCCGTTGCGTTCTTCACCATGTATTCCTTCACGGCAGCGAGTTCGGCCTGCGTAACCGTAGCGGTCATGGCATTGTAGATCTCGTGGATAGCCTTCAGGGCCTCGTCCTTCATTTCAGGCTTCATCGGGAAAGCCGTCTGGAACATCACGTTCTCGCCTGCGATGCGGCTCATGATGCCTGCGCAACCGATGGAGTAGGTAGCGCCCATTTCCTCGCGAACCTTGTTGAGCAGACGCTTGGAAAGGATCTGTGCGGCAATGTCTGTCATCGCTGCATTCTTGGCCGAGTAGGGCATCTGGGCAAACAGCCCGATGAATACCCAGCTCTGAGGCGTCTCCATAGCCACGCTCTGCACGTTGCGGTCCGTGCCTAAGGCTACTTCAAAGTCAGGATTGGTCGTTACATCCTTCACGGCTGCTGCGGGGTTGGCAGGCAGAGTGGCAATGTACTGCTCCATCAGGGGCACGAACTTATCCATGTCAAGGTTGCCCGTGAAGATGAAGGTATAGTCAGCCGGGTTGGCCATTGCCTTCTTCAGCAGGGCGTCCGTATCCTCGATATTGGCCTGGGCCAGGATTTCGGATGTCAGGCTCTGCTGGGAAGCAGCCTTGAAGAGAGTGGAGTGCAGGAACTTGCCGAAGATAAAGTCGGGCACCGTCTCCTGTGCTGCAAGAGCCGTAGCGAGGGCTTCCTTCGTGGAGTTGAACTCCGATGCGCTTGCGTGCAGACCGGTGAAGTAAGCGTAGATAAGCTCCATCAGCGTGGGCAGGTCCTTCGGAGTGGTCGAGCCTTCCAGTTCGCGGCTGTATGTGCCCACGGAGAAGTTAAGCGATGCCTGCTTGCCTTGCGTGTACTTGGTTATGTCCATGGCGCTGTAATCGTTCAGGGCGGTTGCGCGTGAGAGAGCCACGGGCATGAAGATTATCGACGCAGCCTTGCTCTGGTCCATGTCGGAGATACCGCTCTTGGCAATGGCCTTGAACAGGATTTCATTGTTCTTGAAGTTCGTGGGCTTCACGATCACCTTCAGACCGTTCGAAAGCGTATATTCCTTTGCGTCCCACTGGTTCAGGTCGGTGATTACTTTCACGGTGCCGGGTGCGGGAAGTGCTGCGATCAGCGGATCCTCGCGCATGGCGTCCTTGTAAGGTTCGAGTGTTTCGGCGAGTGCTTCAGCCTCGGCGATGGCAGCGGCGGCCATTGCTTCCGTGGGCTCGATGAATGTGCTGTTGTCGGGCACCATTGCCAGGAATACGCGGTTGTCCGGCGTAATCAGCTGGGGCAGAAGGGTGTTGAGTGCCTCCACGGGAAGCATCTGTGCCATGGCGTCATAGAGCTGCTTCTCGATTTCGATGCCGGGAGCGGGATCGCCCTTGGTGAACACCTTGGCATATTCGCGGCAATATGCCGTATTGGTACGGTCCTTGCGACCCTCATATTGCTTTTCGATCTGCGACAGGAATTCGGCCTTCACGCGCTCGTACTCGCCCACGGTGAAACCGTGCTTGGCGGCGCGAAGAACCTCGGCATACACCTGTACGAATCCGGGGAGAACATCATCGCCCTTGGCCACAACCTCGATGTCGAGAGCGCTCTTGGTGGGCGAGAACAGGAAGTCGTCGAGCGAAACGTGGGCCTGGCTGAATTTAGCCTCGGGCTGCTGCGCCAGTTCGGAAAGGCGTGCGTTGAGCATATCGGAAACCATGCTGGTCATGTAGTCCGTGGCATAGTACATCTGCGTGTTGCGGATCTCGCGGGGCACAAACAGGTCGGTCTTGAAAATCAGATCGGCCACGCCCTGATTCATTTCCTTATCCTTGCCTATGGCATAGATCGTGCCGGGAGTGTCCTCAACTTCGAAGTAGATGCGCTCGGCTGCGTTTGCAGGCATCTTGATGCCCGAGAACATCTCCTTGATTTTGTTTTCGATGCGGTCTACATCAATGTCGCCCACAACGATAATGGCCTGGTTGTCCGGACGATACCATTTGTGGTAGTAGTCCACGAGAGCCTGTACGGGGAAGTTGTCCACAACCTCCATCGTGCCGATGGGCAGGCGTTCGCCGTAGCGGTTGCCCGGATAGATCTTCGGAGCCAGCTGCTCGATGATGCGCATGGAGCCCACGTTCGAGCGGCGCCATTCCTCGTGAATCACACCGCGCTCGGCGTCAACCTCTGCCGGATCGAGAGTGAGGCTGCAGCTCCAGTCGTGGAGAATCAGAAGGCAGGAGTCCTGAACGCTTTCGCGGGCCACGGGCACCTGCGAGATGTTGTAGACCGTCTCGTCAAAGCCGGTGTAGGCGTTGAGATTGTAGCCGAATTTCACACCCACGCTTTCCAGCCAGTCGATTATCATCTTGTCGGGGAAGTTGGTCGTGCCGTTGAAGCACATGTGCTCCAGGAAGTGTGCCAGACCGCGCTGATTGTCCTCTTCCAGTACAGAACCTACCTTCTGGGCAATGAAGAAGTCTGCCTGCCCCTTAGGCATTTCGTTGTGGCGGATAAAGTAGGTCAGCCCGTTGTCGAGCTTGCCCGTGCGCACCTCGCTGTCAAGCGGCAGCTGAGGAATCTGCGGCATCTCGGGCTGCTGGGCCGTCATGCCGGCGATGCCGCTCATCAGGAGGGCGGCAGCCGCAAAGGCCCGGAGAATCAATTTTCTCATCTTGCTGTGGTTTTGAAATATTGTGGTTTAGAAATATTGCTGTCCTCTCCGGCCCGCGCTTTTCATCTGTTTATCGGGCCGATGTTTATATTTTAGACGCAAAGTTACGCAAAACATTACGTTCGGTCAGTTAATTTTTGTTAGCACTCGCCGTTTAACAATCGAATTTTTGCTATTTTTGCAGTATCAATCAACTAATTCTATCATCATTTTTCTCAACCACAAGCACACGGTAATGAAAAAAATCCTCATCCCGCTGGCGGCCGCAGCTCTGCTGATGGCCGGTGGCGCCTGTCAGAAAAAAGACGACATGAGCAACAATCCGTTCCTGAAGGCCTACGAGACTCCATACGAGATTCCGCCCTTCGATTCAATCGCTTACGAGCACTATCTTCCCGCCCTGCGCGCCGGCATAGCTCAGCAGCAGGCCGAGATCGACTCCATCGTGGCCAATCCTGCCGAGCCCACATTCGAGAACACCATCCTCGCCCTCGACAATTCAGGCGAGGTCCTCAACAAGGTCGCATACGTCTTCTTTGCTCTCGACGAGAGCAACTCGTCCGACGAGATGGTGGCCATCGCAGAGGAATTTTATCCTCTTTTCCAGGATGCCACCGACCGCATGACCATGAACGATGCCCTTTTCAGCCGTATCAAGGCCGTGTACGACAAGCGCGACGCCCTCGACACCGACCAGCGTCGCCTCACCGAGGACTACTACAAGCGTTTCACCCGCAACGGCGCGCTCCTTTCCGCCGAGGATAAGGAGCAGCTCAAGGCTCTCAACGCCGAGCTTTCCAATCTCTATCTCACCTTCAACAAGAATCTCCTGAACGCCACCAACGCCTTCTCCATCACCGTCACGGACAGCACGCGTCTCGCAGGCCTTCCCGCCTCCTCCGTCGCACAGGCTGCCGAGGCTGCCGCCGAGCGTGGCCTTCCCGAGGGTAACTGGGTCTTCACGCTCCATGCTCCCAGCCGTCTTCCCCTGCTGCAATATGCCTCCGACCGCGAGCTCCGTCGCCAGATGTACGAGGGCTACACCTCCCTCGCTTCTTCCGGCGAGTACAATAACCTCCCCGTTATCAACAAGATCCTCCAGGCTCGTGCCAAGAAGGCCAAGCTCCTTGGCTTCAAGGACTTCGGTGCTTACATGACGGACAATGTCATGGCCAAAACTACCGAGAACGCCGAGAACCTCCTGATGCAGATCTGGCGTCCGGCCGTTGAGCGCGTGCACGAGGAAGTTGCCGAGATGCAAGCACTTGCCAATGCCGAAGGCGCTGACTTCACAATCGCGCCCTACGACTACTACTATTACGCCGAGAAGGTGCGCCAGAAGAAGTACGACCTTGACGAGGCCAAGGTGCGCGAGTATTTCGCTCTCGATTCCGTGCGCAACGGCATCTTCTCCATGGCCGAAAAGCTTTATGGAGTGAAGTTTACCGAAATGCCGGATGCTCCCAAGTACTACGACGAGGTTACGGTCTACGATGTGACTGACGCTGCCACCGGCGAGCATGTCGCCGTGTTCATGACCGACTATTTCCCCCGTGCATCCAAGCGTCAGGGCGCATGGATGAGCGAGTTCAAGGGCTCCAGCCTCAATGCTGATTCCACCTGGTCGCGCCCCGTCATCTACAATGTCGGCAACTTCTCGCGTCCTACCGCCGATGCTCCCGCGCTCCTCACGCTCGACGAAGTCGAGACTATGTTCCACGAGTTCGGCCACGGCCTCCACGGCATGCTCTCGCGTGCACGCTACAAGGGTCAGGCAGGCACGAATGTCGACCGCGATTTCGTCGAACTCCCCTCGCAGATTCACGAGCACTGGGCCCTCGAACCCGAGCTCCTCGCCAAGTACGCACGCCACTACAAGACCGGCGAACCTATTCCTGCTGAGCTTGTTGCCAAGCTTCAGGCTGCTTCCACCCACAATATGGGCTTCACCACGGCAGAGCTCGCCGGTGCCGCTCTTCTCGACTTGCAGTACGGCAAGCTTAATCCCGAGGGCGATATCGACGTGGCGGAGTTTGAGAAGAATGTTGCCGTGCAGCTTGGTATGCCGGCCGAGCTCACATTCCGCTATCGCTCGCCTTACTTCAAGCACATTTTTGGTTCGGATGGTTATGCTTCAGGCTATTACACCTATCTGTGGGCCGAAGTTCTCGACACCGATGGCTTCGAGCTCTTCAAGGAGAAAGGCATTTTCGATCCCGAGACAGCACGCAAGTTCAAGGAAAACGTACTCGAAAAGGGCGGCTCCGAGGATCCCATGACGCTTTTCGTCAACTTCCGTGGCCATGAGCCCAGCGTCGACGCTCTCCTGCGTCATCGTGGTCTCAAGCCCTCGTCTCCCAAGGCTAAGCTCGATTCCCCCAGCGGAAAGTAACTTCCAGGAGTATTTAGCAATCAAACGAAATCAAAGGAGGCTGTGTCGTAACCCTTAATTACGATACAGCCTCTATCTATAATAATTAAATTTGGTTATCTTATTGACGCCGTTCGTTTGAAGTTTCAATCCTATGCATCATGATTTGTTCACTGTATTCTTTTGCCCATCCGATCAGACTTTCTAAATAAGGAACCAAAGTCTTTCCTATTTCACTCAATGAATACTCCACTGTAGGAGGCACAGTATTGTAGGCATATCGTTCAACCAATCCGTCTGATACAAGTGTGTTTAATGTTGCACTCAACATACGGGCTGAAATGTCCGGAATCTCTTTTCTCAGTTCATTGAAACGTGTCCTTGATTTCAGTGTGAGTGTATAAATTACGAGCAATCCCCACTTCTCTGAGAAGCGTGCAAGTATGTTGCGTATTGGGCATTTCGGATCGAAAGCATCTACGAGTGAAGATCTCTTCATTTTTTTGAAAAATTTTTTGGGCAAAACTATTTGAGTTTTAGTAAAAATAACAT
>CAMWNH010000081.1 GCA_947175605.1 uncultured Porphyromonadaceae bacterium | reverse complement strand
CGCCCACGGGGGCGGGGCTTTCTCGGGCAAGGATCCATCGAAGGTGGATCGCTCGGCGGCGTATGCGGCACGCCATATCGCCAAGAATCTTGTGGCGGCGGGCGTGGCCGAGCGCGTGCTTGTTCAGGTGGCTTACGCGATAGGCGTGGCGCAGCCGGTGAGCCTCTGCGTGGATACGTACGGGACGGGTCGCTGCGGGCTGACGGACGCCGAGATTTCGGCTAAGGTGAGCGAGCTGGTGGATATGCGTCCGCGTGCGATCGAGGAGCGCCTGAAGCTTCGTGCGCCTATCTACCGCGAGACGGCAAGCTACGGGCATATGGGCCGTGAGCCGCGCATGGTGCACAAGAGTTTCAAAAACAGCTACGAGAAGGAGCCTGTGGAGATGGATGTCGAGCTGTTCACGTGGGAGAAAACGGATCTTGCGGATACATTCCGGGAGGCTTTCGGATTGTTAAAAGGCTGAAAACATCCGAAATTCTTTGGGAATTATTGAAAAAAATGCTATCTTTGTGCGCTTATTCCGCAAACAATAACCTCTAAATATCACAATGGCAACCTTAGAAAAAATCAGAAACAAGTCGGTGCTGCTTTTTGTCATCATCATCGTGGCCCTTCTTGCATTCATTCTCGGCGATTTCCTGACCTCGGGCCGCACGTATTTCAGCGACCCTACCACCGTTGCCAAGGCCGGTGGGCAAAAGGTTGAATACCAGGAGTATCAGGACCGCCTTTCGCGTCTTAGCGAGCAGCAGCGCGGCCGCACGTATGACGCAGACGCCGCTTCGCAGCAGGTGATCAACGACATCCTCCTGGAGAAGCTCTTCAAGCAGGAATGCCGCGATCTGGGCATCGTCGTAACGGACAAGGAAATCTCGGAGGCCATGACAGGCGAAAACCTGCATCCGGCCGCGTACCAGACCATCGCCTACCTGTCGCAGCAGCTGGGTCTGCCGGCAGCATCGGGCGCTGATGTCTTCCAGGCCATGAGCCAGCCGGCCAAGTACGGTCTTCCCACCGAGGCCGGCACGCAGATCCGCCAGATCTGGTCGGAGACTGAAAAGCAGGTCGAGGAGCAGCTCCTGGGCGCAAAGTTCTACCGCCTTCTCGGCGGCCTGTTCGGCTACAACAACCTTGACGCCAAGGCTATCTACGACGACAATGCCGCCACGCGCCACATCAGCTATGTGAGCAAGGACGTGGCATCGGTTTCGGACGACGACGTGGAGTTCGGCGATGCTGACATCCAGGCATACTGGAACGCTCACAAAAATGACTACAAGCTGAACGAGGAGATGCGCAACGTGGACTATATCTATGTGGCTATCGAGCCCTCGCAGGCCGACCGCATGGCAGCCCAGCAGGCCGTTGAGGCTGCAGTAGCCGCCCTGAGCGAGCAGCCCGGCACGGAAGCCGTGCAGACGGACAGCCGCTTCTCCATCAACCGCAACACGACGACAGCCGCCGGCATCAACGACCGTCGCCTGAAGAGTTTTGTGACGGATTCCGTGGCCGGTAAGGCAGCGGTGATCAACCAGACGAACACGTCGTACACCATCGCCAAGGTGCTTAGCACCAAGCAGGGCATCGACTCGCTGAACGTGACGATGCTTTCGGCACAGGATCCTACGATCCTTGATTCGCTGGCTGCGGCCCTCAACAGCGGCACGCGCTTCGACGCTCTTGTGGACAACACTACAATCGGCGGCCAGGACAGCATCTGGGCATCGCTGGAGGCTCCCGGCATCGACGCCAAGCTGAAGGCTGCGCTGACCGAGGCAACGCCCGGCAAGGCTTTCGTCTACACTGACACGGTGAACGGCGAGGCTGCCTCGGCCATCTACCGCGTGAACCGCCGCCACGCTCCCGTGACTTTCTATGAGGTTGCCACGATCGAATACGGTATCGACCCCTCGAACGAAACGCTCGAGAAGCTGACGCAGGATCTGCGCACATACGTAAGCAACAACAGCTCGGCTGCCGACTTCACGGAGAACGCCTCGAACGCAGGCTACTCGGTGCAGAGCGCGCAGGTGGGTGCATCGTCCTCGCGTCTGGGCATGGCCTCGGATTCGCGCAAGTTTGTGAAGTGGGCTATGGACGCCAAGAAGGGTCAGGTATCGCCCATGCTTCAGGACGACAAGCAGTCGTACCTGATTGCCATGGCCGTTACGGACATTTATGACAAGGGCTATCTGCCCGCCAACAGCCCCGCAATCGCCACGCAGCTGCGTCAGCAGGCTCTCAACTCAAAGAAGGCCGACAAGCTGATGGCCGACTATGCAGGCAAGGCCAATGACGTGGCCGGCTATGCCAAGGCCATGGGCGCCGAGGCTGCAGAGAGCAACGTGAACTTCAACTCGCCGGTGTTCCTGAACATGGGTATCTACGAGAGCGCGCTGCAGGGTGCTGTGGCCGCAGCCGAAAAGGGCAAGACCGTGGGCCCGGTGAAGGGTAATCACGCAGTGCTGGTGTTCGAAGTTACGGATGTGAACACGGACAACCGCCCGTTCACGGCCGAGGAGTATGGCCAGCGCTTCAACCAGACCTTCGGTATGGGCCGTCTGCAGTCGCCGCTGCCCCTGCTTTTGGGTAAGAATAAGGTTGACAACAAGAGCCTGAATTTCATCAGCCCCGTGGGCGAGTGATTCGCGCGCAAAATTATATCACGCGCCCCGCAGGAGCATGCTCCTGCGGGGCTGCGGTTTTTTTGTGGTTTGGGGAATTTTAGTTATCTTTGTGGGAACGCAAATCCGATAAATGATTATGGACGAGGAACTGAACGAGGAAGAACTTCAGCCGGAAGTGGCGGCGGGGACAGCGGAGTATAGCGAAGATGATATACGCACGCTGGACTGGAATACACATATCCGCATGCGTGCGGGTATGTATATAGGCAAGTTGGGCGACGGCTCGAATCCGGACGACGGTATCTATGTGCTTCTGAAGGAGGTGATGGATAACAGCCTCGATGAGTTCATGATGGGTTTCGGACGTCAGATAATCGTGGATGTGTCAGAGGCTGCCGTGACGGTGCGCGACTATGGACGCGGTGTGCCGCTGGGGAAGGTGGTGGAGGTTGCGTCGAGAATGAACACGGGCGGCAAGTACGACTCGAAGGCGTTTAAGAAGTCGGTGGGCATGAACGGCGTGGGTATCAAGGCCGTGAACGCCCTGTCGACGCGTTTCGAAATCATCAGCCACCGCGACGGGCAGCGCAAGCGGGCCTTGTTCTCGTGCGGCATGCTTGTGGAGGAGAGCGGCCCGGAGCCGACAGAGGAGCCGAACGGAACGTTCGTGAGCTTCACGCCGGATGCATCGCTGTTCCGCGACTACCGTTTCCGCGAGGAGTTTATCGTGCCTTTGCTGAAGAACTATACGTATCTGAACACGGGGCTGAAGATTGTGTTCAACGGTCGGAACTATTCATCGCGCGGCGGTCTGCGCGACCTGTTGCGTGACAATCTGACACAGGAGCCTCTCTACCCGATAATCCATCTGAAGGGGGACGATATAGAGGTTGCCATCACGCATGCGAACCAATATGGCGAGGAGTACTACTCGTTTGTGAACGGACAGCACACGACGCAGGGCGGAACGCATCTGAGCGCGTTCAAGGAGGCTGTGAGCCGTACGCTGAAGGATTACTTCGGGCGCAATCTGGAGTATTCGGACATACGCAACGGCATGGTTGCGGCTGTGGCTATCAAGGTTGTGGAGCCGATGTTCGAGTCGCAGACGAAGACAAAGCTCGGCTCGCGCGACATGGGTCCTGAGGGTCCGACGGTGGCGAAGTTCATAGGCGACTTCATCAAACGCGAACTTGACAACTATCTGCATCGTGAGCTGCCTGTGGGCGAGGCCATACTGAAGAAGGTGCTGGACTCGGAGAAGCAGCGCAAGGCCATGGCGGGCCTGACGAAGAAGGTGCGCGAGGCCACAAAGAAGGTGAACCTCCACAATAAGAAGCTGTTTGACTGCACGGTGCACCTGAACGATGCCCGCGGTAAGGAGGAGGATAAGTTCGCTTCGAGCATCTTCATCGTGGAGGGTGACTCGGCCGGCGGCTCTATTACGAAAATCCGCAATGTGGTGACGCAGGCAGTGTTCATGTTGCGAGGCAAGCCGCTGAATACTTACGGCGTGACGCAGAAGGTGCTGTATGAAAACGAGGAGTTCAACCTGCTGATGGCGGCGCTGAATATCGAGGACGGTATAGACAACCTGCGCTATAACAAGGTGATAATCGCAACGGATGCGGACGTGGACGGCATGCATATCCGTCTGCTGATGATCACGTTCTTCCTGCAGTTCTTCCCGGACCTGATCAAGAAGGGGCATGTGTATGTGTTGCAGACGCCACTGTTCCGCGTGCGCAACAAGAAGACGGCCAAGCGCGGTGCGCGCCGCAAGGACGGGGACGGCGCTGCGGACGAGACGATATACTGCTACAGCGACGAGGAACGCCTGGCGGCGATAGAGCGCTTCGGACAGTACGCGGAGATAACGCGCTTCAAGGGTCTGGGTGAGATCTCGCCGGAGGAGTTCGAGGGCTTTATCGGCGATAACATACGCCTGGACCGCGTGAATCTCCGCAAGGAAGACGGTGTAGCCGAGGTTCTGGAGTTCTATATGGGCAAGAATACGATGGAGCGCCAGAGTTTCATTATCGATAACCTTGTGGTGGAAGACGACAGTAAAATCAACGAGGATGAAGCACTTGAGTGAACGTACGGCGCTTTTCCCGGGCTCTTTCCGGCCGTTCACGCGCGGGCACAGCTCGATTGTGGAGCGCGGTTTGCGTCTCTTTGACCGCGTGGTGATAGCCGTGGGCATAAACATCGACAAGGATCCGGAGGGCCACGGCGCAGCGGAGGCCGTGCGCGAAATCGCTGCGCTCTATGCCGGGGAGCCACGTGTGGAGGTGATAAGCTACAGGGGGCTGACGGTGGATGCAGCGCGGGACTGCGGCGCGGAGTTCCTGCTGCGCGGAGTGCGGAGCGTGAAGGATTTCGAGTATGAGCGCGATATGGCGGACGTGAACCGCAAACTTTCCGGCTTGGAAACGGTTTTATTATACAGCCTCCCGGAGCTTTCGGCCGTGTCGTCGAGTGTGGTGCGGGAGCTTGAGCGTTTCGGCGCGGACACGCGGGAATTCCTTCCGTGAGCCGGCGTAACGCGGGGCGGAAGAGGTGATAAATGATTTTTACAGGACAATGCAGATGAAAAAGATAGCAGTGATTATAGTGCTGTTTTGTGCCGTGGCTTCGGCTGTGGCTCAGCAGAACGGCCCCATGACGCTCTCGCCTCAGCAGAAGCTGAACGCGGCCGAGCGGATAATAGATAATTTCTATGTGGAGGATGTGAACGGTGACGAGCTTGCCACGGAGGCAATCAAGGCCATGCTGAAGACACTTGATCCGCATTCGTCGTACACGACTCCGGACGAGACCAAGGAGTTCACGGCTCCACTGGAGGGGAAGTTCAGCGGTATAGGCATTACCTTCAACATGCTGGAGGATACGGTGTATGTGATACAGACCGTGAGCGGAGGGCCTTCGCAGAAGGCGGGCCTCCTTCCGGGCGACCGTATCGTGGCTGCGAACGACACTGTGCTTGCGGGACGCAAGATGAGGAATACGGATGTGATGAAGCATCTGCGCGGCGACGAGGGCACGGAGGTGCATCTGAAGGTGAAGCGCGGACACGAGCTTCTGGATTTCGAACTTGTGCGCGCGCAGATTCCTATCTACAGTGTGGATGAGGTGTTCATGGCTGATCCGACTACGGGCTACATTGCCGTGAGCCGCTTCGGCGAGAGCACTGCGCGGGAGGTGCGAGATGCTATTGCGGGTCTGCGCAAGCAGGGTATGAAGAATCTTATTATAGATCTTTCGGGCAACGGCGGGGGCTATCTCGGGGCTGCGTTCGACATGGCAGGGGAGTTTCTGCCGCGAAATACTCCTGTGGTGAGCACTTCGGGTCGTGCCGTTCCGTCGCAGACGTTTGTGACCGATGAGCAAGGTGACTTCCTGAACGGCCGCGTGGTGGTTATCGTGAACCAGTACACGGCTTCGGCTGCAGAAATACTGTCGGGCGCGCTGCAGGATAATGACCGCGGTCTGGTCGTAGGGCGCCGTACGTTCGGCAAGGGGCTCGTGCAGCGTCCGTTCCCCTTCCCTGACGGGTCGATGATACGGCTGACGACTTCGCGCTACTATACGCCTTCGGGCCGCTGTATTCAGAAGCCGTATGAGAAGGGCAAGAGCGAGGAGTATCAGCTGGATCTTCTGAACCGCATGGAGAGCGGAGAGCTGTGGCATGCAGATTCGATTCCGCAACCTGACTCGCTGCGCTACGAGACTCTGCGACGTCATCGCACGGTGTACGGCGGCGGAGGCATTACGCCTGACGTGTTCGTGCCTGTGGATACGAACTATTACTCGGCTTACTATCGTGATCTGACGGCCAAGGCTGTGCTGAACCGTACGATCGTGGGCTATGTTGACGAGCATCGTGCGGAGCTGTTGAAGAAGTATCCGACGGAGGATGCGTTCTATGCGGGCTTCGAGCTTCCCGACGAGCTTGTGCGCGCGATGATAGAGCGGGCTACTGAGGCGGGACTGCCGTTCAAGGCCGATGAGTGGGAGCGCTCGGCGCCACTGGTGCGTGCGGTGATGAAGGGGCTAATCTGCCGCGACCTTTACGAGAAGGGCAGCTATTACAGGGCTGTTGCTCCACTGAACAATGATTTCCTGGAGGCTCTGAAACTGATAAACGACGAGAAAAGATATAAGGAGCTGTTAGGAGAATGAAAAGCGGGCCGCGACCCCAAGTAGAGGGCCCCGGGTTTTTTTTTGGGGGCCGGGGCCCGGCGCGGAGGCGGTGAGTTATAAACAAATGTCGCCGCCC
>CAMWNH010000080.1 GCA_947175605.1 uncultured Porphyromonadaceae bacterium | reverse complement strand
ACGCTCTGAACCAGCTGCTATATGCGCCCGTTCCTGTCGAAAGCGGTGCAAAGTTAAGGACAATTTTTCATACATCCAAATTTTCCGGCAACTTTTTTCAAAAAATCTTTTCAGGGCGTTGATGAAGGGCCCGGTGGATGTCTTATACAAAGTTAAATATGGTATTTTCGTCGAAATTTGGATGTTTTTTCGCAAGTTGTCAGTATCTTTGTGTGCTATTAGCCCCAAGATGACTATGAATAAAGGAATAATCCTCTCACTGCTTGCTGCGGCAGCCACCGCAATGGCTGCTCCGGCGCAGATAAACAATGCAGACAATCAGGGATATATGACTCGCTCCGAGGCAATGTTCCGCGATAATAATTTCACGGGTTGTATCGACCAGTTAAGCCATCTGGACCGTGCGAGCATGAATGACGCACAACGCGAGGAGTCCGACTGGCTACTGGCTCAAAGCGCTTATCGCGTGAGCACACCCAAGACTGCCATGGCCTATTTCCGCGTATTCCTAGCAAATTATCCGCAGAGCCTGCGCCGCCAGCAGGCGCTTGCCCGAATTGGCGACTGCCTTTTCGCAATGGGACGATACGATCTGGCGCTTCAGGCTTATGGCCGTGTGGACAAAGCGGCGCTCACGGGAGATCTGCGTGAGAAGCTCATCTACCGCCAGGCATACTCCAACCTACGTCAGGGATTTACGGACGAGGCCCAAAAGCTCTTCACGAGCATAGCACACACCAAGAGCCAGGGCAACGCCTCACGCTTCTATCTCGGCTACATCGCCTATGACCGCGGGGACTACGACCGGGCCGTCGACTATTTCAAGACAGTAAACACAGCCACGATGCCCGGGGCGCTGGCGGACTACTACCTGAGCCAGATCTACTTCAGCCGCGGCGAATACTCCCGCGCACTTTCGACAGCCCGAGCCCTGCTGCGCCAAAACGGCCCCGCTGCTGCAAGCATAGACCCGTCTTACACGGCCGAGGCCCGACGGATAGCCGGCGAGAGCCTCTATCGTCAGGGCAAGACCTCGGAGGCTCTGCCGCTTCTGCGCGAGTATCTCGCATCCACGGACACGCCCCAACCCACGGCTCTCTACATCGTGGGCCTCGACGAATATGCGAACGGGCGATATCAGAGTGCGGTAGAAATGCTCGAACCCGTGAGCGCCACACTTGGCACTGGCTCGAACGAGGCGATGGCGCAGAGCGCGTATCTCTACATCGGCCAATCGCTTCTGAAACTCGGACAAAAAGACGCGGCACTCATGGCATTCGACAATGCTCTGAAGAGCAAGGGGGATCCCAAGGTGAAGGAAGCAGCGTACTACAACTATGCCGTGGCCAAGTTCTCGGGGGCTTCAATTCCGTTCGGTTCGTCGGTCGAGACATTTGAAGGCTTCCTGCGGGCCTATCCAACAGGCCCATATGCGGCCGACGTGCAGGAATATCTCGTGAGCGGCTATTTGGCCGACAACGATTACGAGAAGGCGCTGAACGGTCTGGACCGCATTCCCAATCCCACGGCACGCGTGCAGGAGGGTAAGCAGACGGTGCTCTATACCCTCGGAGCCAGGGCCCTGGCCGACGGCAATGCCGACAAGGCGCTGCAATATCTCGAACGCGCGGGACAGCTGCGGAAATACAACAAGAACATCGGGGCCGAGACGGTGCTTCTGACAGGCGAGGCACTGGCAGCACAGAATAATCTTGGCTCGGCAGTCGAGAAATTCAACGAGTATCTTCGCATAGCAGACCGGAAATCGACGAACCGTCCTGTGGCGCTCTACTCTCTGGGCTATGCCGAATTCGGGTTGAAGAATTACGATGCTGCAGAAAAATCGCTGCAGCGCGCCTACGAGGCCACCACGGACCCGACCGTACAGGCCGACATTCTGAATCGCCTTGGCGATATCCGCTATTACGCATCGGCCTTCCCGGAGGCATCCGAGCTCTACACGCGGGCCTATGAGGCCAATCCCTCTTCGGGGGACTACGCCTTATTCCAGAAGGCGCTCATGCAGGGCTTCCAACGCGACTACAAGGGGAAGGAGAGGACGCTCGAGACGTTCCGCAATACGTTCCCCACATCATCGCTCATGCCCGATGCCATGCTGGAGATGACCGAGGCAATGCTGCATCAGGACAAGCAGAACGACGCAATTGCAGTCTACCGCGAACTCACCAAGGACTATCCGTCAACATCGCAAGGGCGCCAAGGCTATCTGCAGATGGGCGTAACGCTCCTCAACATGGGGCGGAAGGCGGAGGCCATCCAGGCCTACAAGGACGTGATAAGTCTCTATCCCACATCCGAGGAAGCCGGCCAGGCCTCGACCTTCCTCAAAAACATCTATGCCAATGACGGCGAGGTGGATGAGTATCTTGCATTCATCGGCAGTGTGGACGGAGCTCCGCGTCCTGACAGCGACGAGACGGAGGCCCTGAACTTCGAGGCGGCCGAACGCGACTTCACCCGCACGGGCAGCAGCCGCCGTCTGGAAAGTTTCACGGCCACGTATCCTTCAAGCAAATACACTCCTCGAGCCCTCGAGATGCTGATGCGCAATGCCGACGAAAACGGACGTCGCGAGGAGGCATACGAATATGCCGAGACTATAGTGAGCCGCTTCCCGGACCATTCCGCGAGCGAGAATGCACTAATCATAAAGGCCGAGGAGGAATACGACATGGGGCGCGGAAACGCAGCTCTGGAATCGTGGCGCAAGCTCGAGGCCAAAGCCTCCACGCCTGAAAAGGTGAACGTGGCACGCATGGGCATTATGCGCGTGGGACGCGATCTTGCCGATTACGATCTGGTGCTGAAGTCTTCCGAGGCAATCCTCAACTCCTCCACGGCCGGCGCGGAGGCCCGGAGCGAGGCCACCTTCTCCCGTGCGCTGGCCCTCGACCGCAGCGAGCGCGCGCAGGAGGCAAGGACGCTCTGGGAGAGCATAGCCGACAACACGGATGATCTCTACGGCGCCAAAAGCGCATATTATCTGGCCGAAAGTTATTATGACGGCAAGGAATACGATAAGGCCATGAGTCGTGCCCGGGCTTTCACCGGTTCCGGCACGCCACACAAGTATTGGCTGGCCCGCGGGTTCATACTCCTTAGCGATGTTTATGCAGCCCAGGGCAAGGATTTCGAAGCCAAGGAGTATCTGCGAGCCCTCCGCGATAATTACCCCGGCGATGAAAGCGATATTTTCGAAATGATTGATTCTCGCCTGAAGTAACATTTTCCCCAGTAACGATACAATGAAAAGAGCTCAAAAATATATATTCGCCGCAGCTGCCACGCTGTGCATGCCCGGTATGGCGATGGCCGACAACAATCTGCGCACGGAAATCAATGTGGACCGTACGGTGGTTCCGGTACAGCGTCCCGCATCACCCTTAAGCAGTGTCGCTCCCTCGATTGTTGCGCCTCAGATTTCTACACATACGCTTCGCCCGGCAGAATACGGCGACGTTTCTGAATTCGACAATACGCTGGCACCGCTCCCTGTGGCCACATATACGGGTCTGAAAGGTCGTTCGCCCTACAAGGGTTATGCCGCGCTGGGCTATTTCCCGGCTTTCAATCTCGGGGCCTCGGCGGGATATCGCTTCGTGAGCACGGACCGGACGACGTTGGGGGCATGGATGCAATATGACGGTGTAAGCTACAAGGGCCACGGCGAGGCCGCTCCGCTCAAGGCCGACGGAGGGCGCCAGAGCGTGAAGCAAAATACGATAACGGCCGGCGCGGACTTCATGCAGCGCTTCGGACAGCGCTCGCGCCTGAATGCATCCGTTGATTATACTTACGGCTCGCTGGACATGCCGTCTGCGGATCCGGCAAGGACCGTGCTCGACGAAGAACGCCGGCTGAGCGCGTTCAATGCCACGGCTTCTTTTCACAGCGCTTACGGAGCTGTGGCGTGGCATATAGGGGGCGACTTCGACCACTTCGGACAGACTCGCGACGTGGCCGTAGGCAACCTGAACGGGCAGACTATCCTGCCCGGCGCTTCCGAGAATCTCGCCGGGGTGCATATCGGCGCTCACGGACAGTTCTCGCGGACCACATATATAGGGTTTGAGGCTTCGGCGCGCTTTCTTCACCGCAACCGGGGTCAGCTTCTGCTTGTCACGGCGGAACCGTCGGATGCGCTCGAGCGCCCTGTGACACCCGTCACTTTCGGCAATCCCGAACACCGCACTAATTCTATCGTAAAGCTCCGGCCCTACTTCGGAGCGCGCGCAGGCCGCGTGAACATGCGCCTCGGAGCGGATGTAAATATTGTTTCGGGCAATCTCGGCAGCAATGTGCATGTGGCGCCTAATGTGCTGTTAGACTGGAATCCACTGTCGACCGTTGCCGTGTACGCCAACTTCCGTGGCGGCGACAGTTTCAACTCGCTTCGCTCGCTCTACACACGCATCGGAGCCGCCGCGACAGGCGCGTTCGTCTATACTTCGGCCAACACGTCTATCGCCGCTGATTTCGGATTCAATATCGGGCCCTTCTACGGGGCTGCTCTTGAGCTTCACGGGGGCTATGAGTGCACTCACAATGCTCTGATGCCGGCTGTTCTTGAATATGCGTCGGCCATTACGGGAGCATTCCTGAATACGAATCTAAGCGGCTGGCGCGCGGGTGCATCGCTCCGCTATGCATGGCGCGACCGCATTGAGGCGCATGCGTCCTTCGACCTGCTGGCCCATAGCTATAATTCGGGATTCGCAGATGCATACGACCGCGCCAAAAGCGTGACCAAGGTTGAGCTCAGTGGCAAACCTATCGAGAAGCTATCCGTGAACGCATCCTATGAATTGCGGACCGGACGGCGCTATTACAGTGTGCCCGTGGCCGGAGGGGCTTCATTTACTCCGGAAGCGAGGGCTATGGAGAACAGCTCGCAGCTCGACTTGGGTGTGCGTTACATGCTGACGGAGGCCTTTAGCGTCGGCCTTAAAGCCGAGAATCTTCTCGGACGCCACGCTGAAGTCCTGCCCTGGCTCCCCGGCCAAGGCATTCACGGGCTTCTGGGCATAGAAGTAAAATTCTAAGCGAAGTCGACATATCACAAACCAAATAAAAATGTTATCGCAGGGGCGACTCGGCGATAACATTTTTATTTTATATTTGCATAGTTCGCGGAGATTCATTAACTTGCGGGGAGAAATGTTGCTTTATGCGGCTCTATTAATCTCATTCCATGAAGATCAATCCTATCTATAAATATGCTGTTTTGTGCATCCTCGTCACTGCGCTTTCGGGGTGTATTCAATTTCGAGTGAATAAGATTCCGGAAGATTCGTTTGAGTTCGAATTTCTAAGCGCTTTAGAGAACAGCAATGGTACTCTCTTTATCTCCGAAGACGGTAAGCAGGACATTATGTGGTCTTCAAAAATCTCATTTTCAGATCCAATATCCATATCCAGTGCATATGGTATGTTCGATAAACTTGGTTCATTCGCGGACTGTGATATAGTCATTTCGCATAATTCTGAGTACATTACCGGAGGTATTAGACTATTTACCGAACCGGATGATCAAAATATTGATTTCAGATCAAGATTAGGGGCCAGATGCTACTTCGTAGATTCAAACTTAAAGAGATATACACATAACCTGGAACTTAATGGTGTAATTTATAGCAACTGCCTTATGGTAGACTCGATCCTTGATCCTATAAATACGAAATGGTATCCTATGTATGACAATCATGGATACAACGACTCGATATGCGAATATGCACTCAGTCCTGAGGTGGGACTACTGTACTATACTTTTAAAGATGGAAGTAAGTATGTCCGAAAAGCGGGCAAGAATCCCGAAGAAGTTTATCCTCATTTCAAGAAAAAAAGATGAAGCGCAAATTGAGGATATCCTTTAAACACTTGAGCACCCAGAAATAATCACTATCCTATTCATCATGAATACTCGCCTCGATTGTATACATCTTTCTCTCGGCTGCCCATCGGGGCGGACAGTGAACGATTACGATGACACGGGGCGCGCGATCAGCACGAAGAAGTGCGGGCTCGCTGAAGCTCGCGGCTTGGGCAAAATAGCTGACGCCGGGCTTCGTTGTGGACGGGCCGGAGGCTCGTCCCTACTGGTTGCAGGGGCAGGGCGGAGATGGAGCCGTAGAGGATTTACCCTGATCGGCATCACCAACTCGAACTACGACCACCGCGGATTGCTCGTATCTCATGCGCTGGACATCCCGGGCGGAACGCTGTCCATCGGTTACAAGCACGATGCGGACGGCAATCTGCTGCAGCGCAGCTACACGCGCATCGTGAACTCGGCGTATTCGTCATACACGCGGAATTTCATCGCGGGACGCGTGTTCAAGGGCAATGCGCTTGAGTACTCCTACTTTACGGGCGGATATTTCGACGCCGATGGCAAGGTGCACTACATAATCAGCGACTATCAGGGGTCGGCGGTGATGGTGGTGGACTCGCTGGGGACTGTGGAGCAACATAACAGCTACTATCCTTACGGCGAGCTGCACCGCAGTCCGACGGGACAGCAGCGGCTCTATATAGGCAAGGAGCGCATCGACGAGACGGGAACCTACGACTACGGCCCCCGCGATTTCCACGCCGCAGGCCTCTACTGGCAAGCGCCAGACATCAAGGCGGGGGATTACCCCGGGATCAATGCATATATCATGTGCGCAGGGAATCCGATCCGGAATACCGACCCGACGGGGATGAAAGTGTGGAAAATGAATGAAACAGGGCATATCGTGGATACAGAAGAAGACGATGATTATGACTTTATCGAAATTGTAAATAACGAGAATGAAGTACAGGCTACATCAGACTTATATAATAACGGTACAATCATTGAAGTTGGAAATGATGGAGAAGAGCTTAACGAAAAAAATAAAGACGGTAATACGTATTTTAAAATAGCAGACAAAAAAACGACTCTGGATTTATTCAAATTTCTTGCGGATAATATAACCGCCAAAAACGGA
>CAMWNH010000079.1 GCA_947175605.1 uncultured Porphyromonadaceae bacterium | reverse complement strand
ATCTTAATAAGAACAACCGGTCCTCTACACCCTCATAAAAATCATATCTGATATTTAATGTCTTTGATTGCAAAGTTACGAAAATTTTCATAATATGATAGCGCTTGCTAATCATTAAGCAAACAGAGTATGGATCACAAACCATTCCGTGGAGGCCGCGTTTTTTTACATGTTCTTTAGCATATTTTAGTAAGAATTGCAAGATTTTTCGTAATTTTGAAGGCTGATTCCATACGTGTGCTTACGCGCGAGGATAAAGAGCTGAAAATCAAAATACTTAAACCATAACAACACATTTCCCTTATGAAACTAAAATTGTTCCTGCTGTTACTGCTTGCGGCTATCCTGCCGTCGGCGGCACAGACTCCGGCCACGCAGACGATAGTCGGCGTAGTCGTGAACAGCAACACGGGTTCGCCCGTAGCCGGAGCGAAGGTGCTCCTGCGCGAGAAGGGTGTGACTGCCACAACCAACTTCAACGGAGACTTCCGGCTGAATGTCCCTGCCGGCACCGGCATGGACTATCTGGTGGTTATGAGCGACGCCTACGACAGCTATAGCGTGAACGTGGGCGACCACGGCAACATCAATCTTGGCGAAATCCGCCTTCTTCCGGCCGGCGAAGCCACAGAGTTCTACGGCGATCAGGAAGACCTGATGTTCGACGAGGCTGTCGTGGACGACGAGGAAGGCGCATCGCAGAGTATTGCAGCGCTGACCGGCTCGAACGATAATCTCTACTACTCGACGGCATCGTACAATTTCAGCCCGATGTACTTCCGCTTCCGCGGCTACGATTCGATGTATCAGAGCGTATACATCAACGGTATCCGCATGAACGACCTCATCCGCGGCCGCTTCAACTTCTCGTCGCTGCTGGGCATGACATCGCGTGCATTCCGCAACAAGACCACCAACGTGGGTATCGAGGCCGCCAACTACGGCTTCGGCGACCTTGGCGGTGCGGTGAACTACAACACCACCACCGACCTCTATGCACCCGGCTTCAACGGCTCGGTGGCCTACACCAACTCGAACTATATGCTGCGCGCGATGGCCACATGGTCGTCGGGCCTCAACGACAAGGGTTGGGCCTACACGGTGAGCGCCATAGGGCGCTATGCCAAGGAAGGTGTGATGGCCGGTACGTTCTACAACAGCGCAGGCCTGTTCCTGAGCGTGGAGAAGAAGCTCAACGACGCCAACAGCCTCACGCTTACGGCCTTCGGCGGCCCCACACAGCGTGCCACCGGCCGTGCGACCTATCAGGAAGCATACGACCTGGCCGGCAGCAATCTCTACAACCCCGACTGGGGCTGGCAGGATGGTAAGAAGCGCTCGTCGCGCATCACGGAGACATTCGACCCGACCGTGATCCTGAACTGGATATACAAGAAGAATTCCACAGTGGTGAATACGGCGGCAGCTTTCCGCAGCGTCTACTACAACCGCACGGCCCTGCAGTACTACAAGGCCAACGACCCCAATCCCACATACTACCGCTACCTCCCGTCCTACTATGCCAACAAGAAGAACGAGGAAGACTTCGACTACGGCCAGTATGACTACTACACGTATCTGTGGAAGAACGATGAGAACTTCCGTCAGATCAAGTGGGATGAGCTGTATCAGGTGAACGCACTGAACGACATCGAAAACCAGACACTTCCCGCCGACCAGCAGAAGGGTTCGTCGTACATCATGGAGAACCGCATCAACAAGCAGCTGAACGGCATGTTCAACACATATGTGAACACGCGTCTCAACTCGTTCATGACACTGCAGGGCGGCTTCAGCTTCAACTACACCAAGAGCTCCAACTACAAGACCGTCCGTGACCTTCTGGGCGGCCAGTTCTGGCTGGATGTGGACCCCTTCAGCGACCGCGACATCACGCTGGCTCCTGACAACCTCCAGAACGATCTCGACAACCCCAACCGCCATGTGGGCAAGGGCGACAAGTTCGGCTACGACTACGATATCTACGCGCTTCAGGCATCGATCTGGGCACAGAACGTGATCACACTGCCTCACTGGGACATCAACTACGGTTTCCAGGTTGATTACACCCAGTATCAGCGCGACGGCCACATGCGCAACGGTCGCGCTCCCAACAACTCCCTTGGCAAGAGCGAGATGCTTCGCTTCGACACGGGCGCACTCAAGATCGGCGCTACCTACAAGATCGACGGCCGCAATCAGATCGTGGCACACGCCCAGTACGGCACGCGCGCACCGCTGTTTGACAATGTGTTCGTGGCACCGCGCGTGAAGAATACCGTTGTTGGCAATGTGGAACCGGAACGCAACATCGCGCTGGACGCATCGTATGTTTGGAACATCCGCAAGTTCCGCGGTAGCGTGACAGGCTTCTACACGGATATCCAGAACGCTATCGAACGCAACGGATTCTACGACGAACAGTATCAGACCTACGCCAACTATGTGCTTCAGGGCGTTCGCCGCGTGTACAAGGGTATAGAAGTGGGCATGGCCTACAAGGTGACACCCTCGCTGACGGCAACCTTCGCCGGCAGCTTCGCACGCTTCCGCTACAAGAACAACCCCAGCGGCACACGTACTTTCGAAAACGGCCTGCATCCGGATACGACCCAGACGGTATATCTGAAGAACTACTGCCTTGGCTCGACACCTCAGACCAACGCCAACCTGGGCCTTGACTACGCCGCACCGAAGAACTGGTTCTTCAACCTGAACGGAACGATCCAGGCTGATTCCTACGTGAATCTTTCGCCGAGCTACCACGAGGCTCTTCCCGGACTGTGGTCGCAGTTCGGCGGCTCGGAGGCCGAGCTGGAGGCCAAGATCAAGGAGCTGTGCTATCAGGACAAGCTCAAGACCGCCTTCACGCTGAACCTGTCGATCGGTAAGGTGATCTACTTCAACCGCAAGGTGAGCATGAACATCAACGTGAGCGTGAACAATCTCCTCAACAACCGCAACATCGTGACCTACGCCTATCAGCAGGGGCGCCTCGACACCCAGAACTACGATCGCGAGGCTTATCCCAACCGTCTGAGCTATGCTCAGGGCGTGCGCGTATTCGCAAATGTCGGTGTCCGCTTCTAAGTCAACAACCCACTCAACTCCAACAAGAATATGAAAAATATATCTTCATATATCCTCTCGCTGGCTGCGGGCGTCGCACTGCTCGGGGGTGCCGTCTCCTGCGATGACGCACCGGCCCTTCCGCCGATGGTAGTGCCTGTGACGGACCTCGTGCCGAACATGAGCATCCTCGACTTCAAGACCGCTTACTGGCAGAGCGACCGCAACTATGTGGCCTATCCCGGGAACTACAACGACGAGCCGGGTGTGCACACCGTGATCAGCGGCCGTGTAGTATCGTCGAACGCAAGCGGCAACATCTACAACAACATCATCATCCAGGACGAGACGGCAGCCATCACGATTGCCGTGCGGACCTCGGACATGAGCACCACACCGCTTTTCGGACAGACGATCTGCGTGGACGTTACGGGCCTTGCCGTGGGCGGCTATAACGGCCTGATGCAGCTTGGCGCCGAGGGAACATACAACGGCGCGCCTTCGATGACATTCATGGAAGGCAAGGTGCTCGACGAGCACTACGGTCCGACGGGCCTGCCTGACGCTGCGGCCATAGACACGGCTGCCGTGACAATCGCGGAACTCAATCAGCTCAAGGGCTCGAGTGCAGGCCTGATCGAATGGCAGAGCCGCATCGTGCGTCTGGACAACGTGAGCTTCGAGGACCAGGGTCAGCCCTACAACAACAGTTCCTCGACCGTCAGCCGCTACGTGAAGGACGCCGACGGGGGGCGCATGATACTGCGAATTTCCAACTATGCGGACTTCGCCCGCGAAATTATCCCCGGCGGCACCGGCTCCGTGACCGGCATTCTCAGCTATTACGGCACGGACTGGCAGCTTCTTCCCATCGATCTTGCCGGCATGAAGGGCTTCACGCCCATCCAGGCACCCGAACAGCCGGGCGAACCTGAAAATCCCGAACAGCCGGGCGCAGGCGACGGCACGGTAGAGAAGCCCTACAGTGTGGCCCAGGTCCGTGGCGGCGCGAGCGGCTCGGACGTGTGGGTGAGCGGCTATATCGTGGGCTATGTTCCCGGTATGGTGTTCGATGAAGGTGTGCTTGGTGCAAGCGGCGCCGTGGCCACCAACATCCTTTTAGCCGATGCTGCGGACGCATCTGCAGTGACAGAATGTATTCCGGTGCAGCTTCCCACAGGTGCTGTACGTTCGGGACTGAACCTGCAGAACAACCCCGGCAATCTGGGCAAGGGCGTGCTGCTGCGCGGCTCGCTTGAGAAATACTTCCAGCAGAACGGTCTCAAGAATGTGACGGAATACAAGCTCGAGGGCGGCGAGGAACCGGAAAATCCGGACCAGCCCGTGGAACCCCTGGACGGCATCAACGAGAATTTCGATGCATCCGTGAATATTCCTGCCGGTTGGACTCAGGTGCAGGTTGCAGGCAACAAGAGCTGGTATGTGCCCACATTCAACGGCAACAACTACGCAGCGATGACGGGCTACAAGGGCACGGCGCCCTTCGACCAGTATCTGGTGACACCACCGGTGGATGTGGCCAAGCTCACGGACAAAACGCTCAGCTTCGACACCGAGGTGAACGGCTATGGCTCGACGACCTCCGTATTCGAAGTTTATGTGATGAACGCAGCCACCCCCGAGGCAGCAACGGTCAAGACAAAGCTGGAGCCGGCCATCGCCACAGCCCCCGCCTCGGGCTACAGCGACTGGAAAGCCTCGGGCGCTCTTGATCTGAGCGGCTTCAGCGGCACTATCTACATTGCATTCCGCTACTATGCAACCCAGGACGCCAACTACGCCACCTGGTGTGTCGACAACGTAATTGTAAAATAAGCGAAGCTACACAACTATGAAATCCTTGAAAAAATATATTCTCGGTCTGTCGGCGCTCCTCGGTCTCACGGGACTTGCGAGCTCGTGCCAGGACGACTTCGACAATGAAAAGGTCGAGGCTCCGGTAGCCAAACTGCAGGCCAATTCGACAATCGCCGAGGTGAAGGCCCTCTACTGGGACGACGCCACCAACTACGCCACGAAAATCCCCGTGAAGGAAGATGGCTCGCACGTGATCATCAAGGGCCGTGTGATCTCCTCAGACGAGGCCTCGAATGTGTTCAAGAGCCTTGTAATCCAGGATGAGACGGCAGCACTGGCTTTCTCAATCAATTCGTACAACCTCTACCTGAAGTATCGCCGCGGCCAGGAAATCGTGGTGGACCTGACGGACATGTACATCGGCAAGTACAATGGACTGCAGCAGATGGGCATGCAGGAATGGTATGCATCGGGCAATGCCTATGAGGTGACCTTCATGGCGCCGGAGACATTCACGAGCCATGCCGAGCTCAACGGCTGGCCTGAAATCGAGAAGATCGATACGCTGGTGGTGAATTCCTTCGCCGAGCTTTCGACCAATCCCGAGGGCCTGCAGAAGATGCAGAGCCAGCTCGTGCGCTTCAACAACGTGAGTTTCCAGAACGGCGGCAACGATACATTCTCGACCTATCACTCGAGCGGCGTGAATCAGGTTGTGGTGGACTCGCAGGGCGCTACGATGAACGTACGCACCAGCGGCTACGCCAACTTCTGGAACAAGCGCCTTCCCACGGGTAGCGGCGACATCGTGGGCATCCTCAGTTACTACGGCACATCGGGCTGGCAGTTTATCCTGATCGACTATGAGGGATGCATGAACTTCGGCAATCCCACACTGGCCAAGGGCACGGAGACCAATCCGTATGATGTGACGGACGTTGTAGAACTCGAGCAGGCCGGCACGACGGCTTCGGGCTGGGTGAAGGGCTATATCGCCGGCGCAGTGGCTCCGGACGTGGAAAGCGTAAGCTCTTCTTCGGACATCGAATGGGAAGCACCCACGGTGCTTGCCAATACTCTGGTAATCGCTCCGGACATGGAGACCCGCGACATCGAGAAGTGCCTCATCATCGCACTGCCCGCCGACAGCCCTCTGCGCGAGGCTGCCAACCTGCGCGACAATCCCGGCGCTCTGGGCAAGGAAATCACCGTGAAGGGTTCCTTCGGCGAGTATATGGGCACGTACGGTATCCTCAACAATAACGGCACGGCCACGGAATTCAAACTTGAAGGCTACATCAATCCTTCGGGCGAGGCCATCCCTGCGGGCGACGGTTCGGAGAGCACACCCTGGAACAGCACACAGGTTCTAGGCGGTACGGCAACGGGCACGTCCACCTGGGTCAAGGGCTATATCGTGGGCTTCGTTCCCGACAAGACTCTGGCCGAGGCCGTGTTCAGCGCACCGGCAACGGCCGAGACCAATATCCTCATCGCCCTCCGCGCCGATGTGGCCGACTATACGCAGTGCGTGCCCGTGCAGCTTCCTGCCGGCACGGTACGCTCGGGCCTGAACCTTAAATCGAATCCGCAGCTTCTGGGCAAGGCCGTGAGCCTGAAGGGTTCGATCGAAAAGTACTTCGGCGTAATGGGCGTGAAGTCGACTAGCGAATTCGTGGTCGACGGCGCAACGCCTCCCGCACCTCCCACACCGGGCGAGGCCGTGACGAGCATCAATGAGAATTTCGACGCATCGTCCAACATTCCTTCGGGATGGACGCAGGTGCAGGTGGCCGGCAACAAGAGCTGGTATATTCCTTCCTTCAACGGCAATAATTACGCAGCCATGACGGGCTACAAGGGCACGGCTCCCTTCGACCAGTGGCTCGTGACTCCGGGCGTGGACATGAGCAAGGTTGGAGACAAGACTCTCAGCTTCGACACGCAGGTGAACGGCTACGGCTCGACGACAACGGTATTCGAAGTGTATGTGCTGAATTCGCCGGATGCGGCAACTGCAACGAAGACCAAGCTCTCGCCTGCCATCGCAACGGCTCCGGCCTCGGGCTACAGCGACTGGAAGGCCTCGGGCTCGCTGGACCTGAGCAGCTACAGCGGTGTCATCTACATCGGTTTCCGCTACTATGCAACGGCTGACGCGAACTTCGCAACGTGGTGTGTGGACAATGTGAAGCTGAATGCCGGCAGCACGCCCACTCCTCCGGACACTCCTACGCCTCCTGACACGCCAATCACGAGCGACAGCTCGGATTTCAACACGTTCAACGGCGGCACGCTTGTGTCGACTTACGGTGCGTACACCAACTCGACGGGCTGGAACGTGACCAACGCACAGATTCTGGCAGGCAACACGGCGGGTGCGGAGGATACGCGCACGAATTTCGCGATGTTCGGTGGCACGGACGTTTATGCCGTGTGTCTGAACGGCCGCGTGGATAAGTGCGGTGTGCTGACGTCGCCGACTCTGGCCGGCGGCTGCAAGACACTCAGCTTCAACTTCGGCCATCCGTATGCTGACACGACCTATTCGCTGACGGTGAACGTGAAGCAGGGTGGCCAGACGGTGTTCACCCAGAACCTTGACGGCACGAGCGCTAAGGGCGCTGTGCAGAAGGCCGAACTGACTCCGGGCGTGAGCGGTGATTTCTCGATCGAAATCGTCAATAACGGCCCGTCCAAGAAGGCCGACGGCAACAAGGACCGAGTGGCCATCTGGAATCTGACATGGACCAAATAAAACAATTTGCATAACTACCCCCGGAAGGCGCGCCCAGCACAAAGG
>CAMWNH010000078.1 GCA_947175605.1 uncultured Porphyromonadaceae bacterium | reverse complement strand
GGTTTTCGCAGCGGACAGCCCGAAGGGTCGTCCCTACAGGTCGCGGGGGGGGATAAAAAATCCGCGGCCCCGGGGATGGGGTCGCGGAGGCTTTATTATCGCCCTTATTCTTCGTCGGACTTAGTGTACTGATGGTCCTCGATCTTGGCGATCAGGGTCTCGGCGGACTGTACGCCTACTTCGCGCCAGATGGCCATGCCGTTCTTGAACATGATGAGCGTGGGCACGGAGCGCACGTTATATTTGGCTGCCAGGGCCTGATTCTGATCGATATCGACCTTGATGATATGGGCTTTGTCGCCTACGCGCTTCTTGACTTCTTCGAGAATAGGAGCCTGCATTTTGCACGGGCCACACCATGTTGCAAAAAAGTCGACCAGTGTAGGAGTTTCGCTGTTGATAAGTTCGTTGAAATCGTTCATAGTATTGATGTTTTATGTTGTTTGAAAATAGAACGCCCGCGCTCCCCGAAAAGTTCGGAAATCACCACGCAAATTGGGCGCGGGGGTCAAGGGGGGGATAAAAAAATCCGCGGCCCCGGGGATGGGGTCGCGGATTCGTTATAAGGGAGATTCAGAGGATCAGCGAACGTAGATCTTCATCGAGCTCTTGCCCTGACGGCGGATGTACATGCCGGGGGTCATGTGCTCGGGCTGAACGCGCATACCCTGAATGTTGTAGTATTCAACAGGAGCGTCAACGTCTTCGGTCTGGATGTTCTCTACACCGGTGACGATGAGACCTTCGGGAGCAACTTCCTGTGTCTGGACATACATCTGGTCGGGATGGAGCGAACCGTCAGCAAGGGTCTTACCTACGGTGATGGAACCGGTGTAACCGGCAGCTGCATCCGGAGCCTTGGAAATCGCGCGGCGACGGGCGCTGAGAGAAGCGGGGTTCTTGGAAGCAGCGATTCTCTCCTTCAGATCCTTCTGGAAGTCCATGACAGCATCGTAAGCCGTGGTGGCGCGGGTGCCGTTCAGGAAGGTGATGGTGTTCACCACGGGAACCACGAGACGGTAGCGGATTGCGAGATTCTTATCCTTGAGGGATTCGAGAACCTTCGATGCATTGTCGCCGCACTCAATGTGGTGGATCTGCAGCGTGAGGCTACGGTTGGTATAAGCCTCCTTATGCCACCATTCAGCATCGTGAGGTTCATAAGCGCGACCGCTCTGGCTCGTGTAAGCCCAGGTCAGAGGCACACCATAAGTAGCTGCATAGTCATTGACGGTATTGTGATCGCGACGTGCAGCTTCGGCATCATCCGGATCGCTGATGTACGTGCCAAGGTAGTCGTAACCGATATAAGCGGGGAAGCTCATGATCATTTCCGGGCGGAAGCTGAAGTCGGTCTTCATAATCACGTCAAGTACGGACTTGGATCCATCGCAGGAACCACCGAGGAATGCAGAATAACGGTCTACAGAAGGCTCATTATCGCTGGTTTCGTGAGGCACCATTCTGGGAATGATATCCTCCTCACCAAAGCGCTTGGTTGCGAGGTCGCTAACAAGGAATACCTTCGAGCGGTCGAAGCTCATACCCTCCGTGGAGTAAGTGACTTTGACAGTGATATCGTCCTTGTCGGAACCATTCACATAGTCCACACCGTAGATGAGCACCTTGCCGGTCTGACCGGTGATAGCTTCCTTCTTACCGCTGAACGTAACGGTGATGTTGTTGTTACGCTTGAAGTCTACAACCTTGCCAACAACTTCTTCACCATAGACCTTGTAGATGATATTGCCATTTTCATCTTCAGCATAACCACCTTCTGCAAGTTCCACAGGCTTGCGAACTTCTTCGATCGAGCCGGGCATGCTGAAGGAGTACTGCTTCTTCTCAGCGGTTTCATCGTTACCACCAAGGTCGAGATAGGTGGCGAAACGGGTGATTTCATCGTACTTCACAATCTGGTCCTCATCCACGCCGCCATGATGGAGAGCGAAGTTGATGTTGGACTTGATTGTCTCGAACTGAACGTCAACGTCGATGTATTCAGCGTCTTCGTACAGCGTGATCTCGCGATACTTGTTGAACTCTTCGTCCGAAACCGGGCCCTGCGTGTAGACAGCATTGCGAACGTAGGGACGCACGAGCTTGCGGGAGTCGTTCACGCCGGCTTCGATAACAACCCAAAGATAGCCGTCGAGCATATCAGCGCGGGTAGCTTTTTCGAGGTCCGTACCTTCCTTGAAGAATTCCTTGCCAAGGGGAAGTTCGATGTTGTAGTCCATACCGGCGGTCGTGTTGTTGCTCATGTGCGAGCCCGTACCGTGCAGCCATTCGTCATCGTCGGCGACGTCAGTGTAGGTATGGCCTGTTACGAGCGTATTGCCGGCAGCATCGCGAAGTTCGAGGTGAACTCGGCGGTTGGCACGATTGGAGTACCACCAGTTGTACTTATCGGCATACTGCTTGTAACGGTCGCCACCCTTATCCCAGAAGGTGAAACGTGCCACCACGTCGGATTCTTCCGTCTTGAAGGGTTCGATCCAGGAGATTCCGTTTATCAGGTCGACGTAGAGAGTGCCTTCGCCGTCGAAGATGTAGTTCTGCGACCATTCGTTACCGTAGATGAAGGGCTCGGCAGTACCGTCGGCCTGCATACGGCCGGAGCCGGATGCGGGACGCGTTGCGTTGCACCAGAAGGAGTCGCCGTAATTACCGTTATACTTACCCGTAGAGAAGCTGTAGTGATAACGTTCGTGGATAAGTGTGCCTGAACCATCCTGCTCGAAGTCGGTGTTGTACCAGGTCTTCTGCATGATCGTTTTGTCGGGATTAGCAAGAAGATTTACTTCAACGGGGTCCTTACTGATCTTCTGATACCAGAGACCGGGGGTGGATTCAACACGGTGCATCACCATCGTGTAGTCGTCCTGCGAATTGGAGCCTTCACCGGCCCAACCGCCGAAGAGGAGCATACCGCGGAGATATACTTCGATGTCCTTGAAGTCGGCCCAGGTTACTTCGGTAGGTTCGTACCAAACCATGTGGTTATCGCGGTCGAAGTAGATACGACCTGCCTCAGGCATGATCAGCACATGGTGATTGATCTTTTCGGGATAGTTTTCCTTTTCGCCTGCACCTGCACGGTTGCCGGTCAGGTTGAAGTGGTAGTCCTCAGTCTGCGTGAAGTCAACCTCCATATCCGCAGGCAGATCAGCCAGAGACTTCAGGAGGTTCGTCTCATCGGGACGACCGTTAGGAATGGTGTAGCTGTAAACCCAGCCGTCAGCATCCTCATCCTGGATACCGAGGTGGCAGTGCTTGAGGAATTCTTCGCCTACAAATTCACTGAAGTTGAAGCGACCACCCATGATAGCGTCATAGAAGTAGAGACCGCGCTCGTTGTCATACTGCATCTTCTTGAGGTTGACAGTATCGAACCACTTGCCTGTCTTACGGGTGATGAAGCGTGCGCCGATATAAACGGTCTTAGCTTCGTCCGTGTCGGGGCTGTAGTAGAGCTTGTCGTTGTTCGGGTCGAAGTAGATAGTGAAGCCCGAGGTGCATTCGATGGTGAAGTTCTTGTTGGCTTCACGACCGATCTCGACATTCGAGGTATGAGGTTCGAATGCAGGGATTGCATAGCCGGCATTGTTGTCCTGCTTGAAGGCATTGCTCTTGTTCCAGAAGTCCTTGTACTGGCCATCGGCGGAGTTGCCGTTGACAGACGAGAGCATGAACTGACCGCCGGTCACAGCCGTAGGCCATGACAACGACCAGAGCTCATCCTTCGGATCCCATGTCATTTCGACAGCAGCTTCGGCATTGGTGCCCCAGTTGCCGGTTCCTTCGATGAAGTTGGCACGGATGTAGAGATGTTCGTAGCTCTGATGGTTTTCGATGTGATACCAAACCTTGGTGAAGTCGGCACTTACGTGAACGATCACATCGCCCACGGATGCAGGCAGGGCAAGGTTAGGAGCGGAGTTTCCTCTTGCATTAGCAACCTTAACCATATTTGCAGCGGCGGGTTCGCTTGCAGGAGCGAGATAGGGCTTGTCGTTGCCGATGGTGATCTGAGTCATGTTCTGCAGATCGAACTCGTTGGTGTGGTCTTGCTGCAGCCAAGCAGGATTGTCGATGACAATCTTGAACTGACGGTTTTCACCGCCGTTGGGAATACGGTAGTAGTAGTAGCCCTTCTCACCGTCCCAGAACATGCGACGGAAGTCGGTTGCAGCCCACTTATTGAAAGCACCAATGATGTAGAGCTCATGATCGGGACGTGCTACAGCCTCCTTGATATATGTAATCACGAGCGGATTCTCGCTTACATAACCACGGGGCGAAACTGCGTATGCAACAAGCTTACAGCTCTTGTCGACAGTAGTAGAACCGGGAACATAGAGCGTAAAGAACTCGTTGGAGAAGTCAGGAACCTCGCCGATCTTTTCTCCGCCATTGATCATAGGCACGGCAGGCGCTTCTTCGCCTTCGTAGGTGAAGTAGTAGATCGACGCACCGGCTACATTCGTTCTGAGACCGATCGTGCGGGAGCCGATGAAAGAGATGGTCGTTGACTGATCCGAACCCGTACGGCTTACAACAGGATAAACAACGCTCTTATTGAAGTCCATCACCGAGTAAGACGGATCCTTGCGGGGAGCGTTAAGCGTGAAGAGTGCGTTGTTCTTGAGTTCCGTCTTGAGTATGTTGTTGGTCATCAGGTAGCCGTTGGCCGTACCATCGGCTTCAAGGCCGTAGTTGCCGCTGTTGGCAGTGAAGCGAACTTCAGCAGCGTCCTTCAGACGGTTGGACTGGAGACCGTCAAACTCCCAAACGATTTCAGAAGAACTGCGGAGGATTTCCTGACCGGAGATCCATACGCCTTCCTCGCCTTCGTTGTCGCGGATGAAGAGGCAAGGATTTGTCCAGGTCTCGCTCTTGACGGTGGAGTTGAGGTAGAGGGTCCAGTCTTCATTGCCTGCGAGATTCAGTGTGTACACGAATGTATCGCATTCATCCTGCAGGGGAGTAGCAGCGTCGTAAGCACGGGCCGTGATGGTGGTCGAAGCCTCGAGCTTGACATACGGATTCTCGGGTGCGAGGAAGATCTGGCCATCAAACACACCCGAGTTCGTGACGGGCTGGCCGTCGGTACGATAGTAGATCTGAGCATCCTTGGGGAAGGTCAGCTTCACTTCGGGCTTCCAGGTGTAAGTGCCGGGCTTGGGAGTTGCGGTGATATGAGCCTTGTCCTCAAACCAGATCATCTTGTTGACCGGATCGAAGTAGAGCGTACCTGCGGTTACGCCTGAGGGGAAGGTGTTGTTAGCGCCATTATCGTTCTGCTCAGGACCGCTGACATTGGCAGAAGCGGGCTTGGAAGTGGGCAGAATCATGTTGTTGGTGTTCGTGCAGTGGAATGTGCGACCCCATTCCCAGTTGGTGTCGGAGATCGCAAAGTCCGAACCTGCGAGGCCGGCGTAGTTGATAGTGTAGTAGTACACACCATCGTCACCCTTGAGCATCTCTACCACATCATTATCGGCGCCCCAGCTTGTGCTACCCTTAATGAACTTGCCCTTGATGTAATAGTGAGCAACGGCATTAGATTCGTCGAAGTTAGAGGTAATAGAGAAAGTTCTACTATCTGCATTACCACCATTAAGAACATATAATGCCTTATTTTCGGGCTTGAAACCGGCGCCATTAGTCTGTTCGGCATAGTTGCCAGTATAGAACATACCGGTCAGGCCATTGGCATTTACACCGGCAGGAATTTCAAACTTATAAGTCTTACCATCGGGAAGGAGCGTACCTGGGATATTACCCTCAGCGCTGCCCCAATGGTGGAACTTACATTCTGCCCAACCGAAAGCAGAGGGATCGCAGTAGAAAACTAAGGAATTGTCAGGTTCAGTCCAGAAGTAGAGGTTGTCGAGGTAGAAGGTCTGACCATTGCCACCATCGAACTTGAACTGCTCGATTTTTGACTTGTCAACATTGGGGAACGCTGTCAAGGGAATGTCCAGCGAAACCCACTTGCCCTTTTCGATAGCCTGCGAGTACTTCTCGGTGTCGACTGTAGGATTCAGCGAAATAGCATAGATATTGGCGGTCATGTCGTCCATCGCATAGAGGTCGACATGCAGATACTTCATGTCCGACACGTTCATGGCGGGAAGCGTCAGACCGAAATAAGAATTGATCATAAACTTGAATGCCTCGTTGCCGGAGAGAGATTCCTTCTCGCCGGTAGAAGCGGAACCCCATAGCTCGAAGTTCATACCGGAGGAAGCATACGTATCGCTATATACACTCTTCACGAGCGAAGCATCGTGAGAGGGCACGGGAGCAGCAGGCACAACGGGATCGGGACCAACGACAGGCGTATATTCCAGAGGACCGTCTACCTTATAGTTATTACCATCTTTCGCATTCAGAATCTTATATAGCTTGCCATTCTGGACATTATCGATATTTACGGTCTGAGCTCCGCTCCAACCACCGGCATCTTCAGTAAAGATCATCTTGCCGGCATTAGTGCCACCGGTAAAGGAGAACTTATAGATCTTATTTGTTCCCTCTACAGAAGTAACAGTAAGTACTTGAGATCCTAAGTGACCATTATTGAAACCACTCCATCCATCGAAGATGTATAGACCTGCTGGAGTCCAGCTGACCTGCGAAGCGTCAACGTAGAACGTATATTCTACGCTCTCACTTGAACCGGCCTTAGTATACGGACCGACTTCAACCTGATCGCTAGCAAATTTATCGGCATTTACAGCACGGACCTTAAGTACTTCACAGCTTTCCGTCAATGTGATTGTTGCTGTATTGCCAGGTTGTACACCTTCGAATTGTACGGTTCCATCTTCTGCACCGGTATAAATAATGTCATGTCCGTTCGTAGAATAGCGGAATCCGGTGCAACCCACGCCAGGCGTGAGACTAAAGGTGACTTGGATATTCTCTGCAAACTCGCCGGAAGCAGGAGAAACAGTGAGGGTTGCCGGGCTGAAGTTCTCGTAGGATGAACTCAGAATTCCTTCACTCTCATACCCGCTTATGTAAACGGTGTTCATTCCATCAGCAATACCGTTTACAGTAGCTTCACCCCATTTAGCATGGCTTGAACTTACTCGTTTAATGTAGATGGTACTTGCGTTTTGTTCGCAAGTGAACGAATAGTAATGCGGGTGATCCGGGAGTTCCGAGGGATATATATTCTCCCCAGGCTTAACACCCCAGATTTCCATAACTGCTCCGTCATTCGTAAAAGCATCATATACATGAACATAATACGTATGACCTTGCAAGAAATCGCCCGCGGCTGCCGGTTGAGCAAAGGCTAATAAGCTCAACACAAGCAACGTTAGATACGTGCAAAGTTTTTTCATGTTGTTTTGGTTTGTTTGTTTGATATTTGATTGATTTGTTGTTTTGTTTTTCTTTGGTTCGTGTGTGTGCGTTGCAGAGCGCGTAGCTCCGCTCTAAATTAAGTACTGTTTTTCGGTAAGTGATTTAAGTGTGATTAAGGTTTGTTTAAAAATTGAATTTATTAATTGGTTGATTATTTGATTGATATACGGCGTGCGCCATCGCTCCACGCTGTGGAACAACCGGCGCAAACCCAAGAATCGCCTCCATGAGGGGGTTTTTCAAGGTGCAAATATACGAAAACTAATTGTTAATTGCAAATTGTTTATGAATTTTTTAGCATCGCCCGCGCTACCCTCAACGTAGGGATGCGCCGGAGGCACATCAGCAACGATCGCAAGCGGCGGAGGGGCGTTGGCGAGGGGCGTTTGCGCAGGAGATTCCGCTGTGGACGGGCCGAAGGCTCGTCCCTACAAGTCGCGGGGGCAGCGATGCAGCGCAATTGTTTGACAGCAAAGGGTTTGTGCCCTCAATGTAGGGACGTGCCTTCGGCACGTCAG
>CAMWNH010000077.1 GCA_947175605.1 uncultured Porphyromonadaceae bacterium | reverse complement strand
CTCGTATGCCCTTTTCTTACTGATGGCTGTTCTTTCCGCGATAGCGCTTTTATCCCACTCAACGGAACGATACGAAAGGTTGTCGATGTTGAATCGGATCATGCTCACTCCTGCCGTGTTTCTTTTGGGTGCGGGCATCTTTGTAGGTGCGGTGTGGGCTAATCAGACGTGGGGCCGTTACTGGGGCTGGGACCCGAAAGAAACGTGTGCTCTGGTGATGTGGCTGGTGTATGCGCTGCCTTTGCATCGGGGCTGTCGCGGGCTTGCGATATTCCGAAAGGATAGAGTGTTCAACGCATATCTCCTATGTGCTGTTGCAACAGTTGTATTCACCTACTTCGGAGCGAATTATTTCCTTAGCGGCCTTCACTCCTACGCATGAGCGTGCGCGGGGCCCTGAAATGATATAGCTTGCATTATCTTGTTCAGGACATGAGCATTGCGCTTATTGCATGCCAGGCTTTTTCGAGGGATTGGCCGTATTGGTGTGCTATGAATTTAAGTGCACCCCAGAGTCCTCCCCGCATGGACAGGAGAACGATGGTGGCATTGAAAATCCAGGCTGCCACGATGAACATGAAGGCTCGCACGGTGCCCTGATCGGTGATGTCGGATTGATGTGTTCCGGTCTGGGCAACGAAACTGCAGATGTAGAACGAGGCTGTAAAACCTATCAGGATATCATAGATATACATGCTTTCCTGCGTGCTTAGGAGTCGCAGCAGTAGCAGGATGTAGGTGGCAAGCGGCAGACAGTACGGAGCCAGAGAGATGAACAGGTCGCCGACATTGGAGCCCCTGTAGCTCACCTTGCCTCGGCGTGAACTGGCCGTGAATGAATCTATTTTGTGTAGAAACAGAAGGCTTACGGCTGTGTGCGACAGTTCATGGCTGAAAACCTGCATCCATGATTCGTTCTTTCCGAAGAATTTCAGTTGTCGCAACCCGAGGTAGAGTAGGGCGCCGGCGGCGAACCACAGATAGTCCTTCCAGCCGTCGATCAGCCCCGTTATGGCCGGAATTGCGGCGAACACACCGAGCACCAGCCATGTGGCAATGAGGGGATAGCTGATAAAGCGAATGGCGTTCATGCCTCGCGGCCCTCGACTATTTCGAACATATGCCGGCACGCATCCTCAAGCAGGTCGAGCACGAGCTCGAAGCCTTCGGCGCCCTCGTAATATGGATCGGGGATATGGTCGTAGCGAGTGGCGAGATTGCGCACGAAGTCTGCCATGGATACGATCTTGGCTTCGGCCTCGGGCGTGGGGGCGAGCCGGCGCAGATTGCGTATATTCTGGGCATCCATGCCGACGATGATGTCGAAGTCTTCGAAGTCGGATTCATGCACCTGACGGCAGCGGTGCGTAAGTTCGTAGCCTCGGCGGAGGGCGTGTACTCGCATACGCTTATCGGGCAAGTCGCCAATGTGATAGTTGCCTGTCCCGGCAGAGTCGATGATCCATCGCGATGAGGCTCCGTTTTCGTCGACGATCTTTCGCATTACACCTTCCGCCGCCGGGCTGCGGCATATATTGCCGAGACAAACGAACAAGACGCGCAAGGGATTGCGGCCATGGAGTTTTTTGAGTGTTTCGATACTGTTCATGCTGTGGTTATTTCTTCTCGCCGTTGTATGATTCGACAATGTAGACGGGGCGATGCTTGGTTTCGTTGAAAATCCGTCCGATGTATTCTCCGATTATGCCGATGGCAATCAGCTGTACGCCTCCCAAGAACAGGATGGCGCACATGAGAGTGGGGAAGCCCCGGACGCTTTCGCCCCAGAAAATGGTCTTGAAGAGGATAAAGACCAGATAGATGAGAGCCACGAAGGAAACGATGAAGCCAAGGATGCTGGCCATGCGCAGAGGGGTAGTGGTGAAGCAGGTGACTCCTTCTATAGCAAGGTTGATGAGTCCCCGCAGACTGAAGGATGTGCGGCCTTTTTCCCGGTTGCCCTGTTCGAAATAAACGCCTTTCTTGTTATATCCTACCCAGCAGTAGAGGCCCTTAGTGTAGCGTTGTGTTTCGGGCAGTTTGCGGACGGCATCTATGACGCGCCGGTCAAGGAGCCGGAAGTCGCCTACGTTGGGCAGGACTTCGATGCGCGTGGTGCCTTGCAGCATGGAGTAGAAAGCCAGGGAAAGGCGTTTGCGCAGCCATGATTCGCGTCCTCGGGTGCGACGCAGGCCGTAAACGTCGTCATAGCCTTGAAGCCACCAGTATATCATTTCCGGAATCACGCCGACGGGATGTTGAAGATCCGCATCCATTATGACTGTGGCATCTCCTGTGACATAATCCATCCCGGCGAGCATGGCGTTTTCTTTACCGAAGTTACGTGAGAGATTGACGATATTGATCTTCGGACATTCATGCCGCAGTCGCAGCAATACGTCGAGCGTATTATCGAGCGAGCCGTCGTTGACGATGACGTACTCCCACTCGAAATCTGACGGGCATAGCGAGCATGGCGCGGCATCGCGGTCGTCGGCCGGAGCAAAAGGCGTGTGGCTGTCGGCTACCCTATTCAGCTCTTCGATGAGCCGGGGGAGATTGGCAGCTTCGTTATATGCCGGGACCAAAACGGATATCTTCTTCATCTTCTGGCGTTATCTTTTTGCAAAGTTAATGATATTTTCGATATGAAGCTTTGCCTGACGGTCCTTTTGAGATAGAAAAAAGCAGGGCGAACCTTGCGAGTCGCCCTGCCGTGATATGAAGAGAGTGGAGAATGTCAATAGCTGTGGGATTCCTTTTCGAGCTCTTTCTCTGTGATTGGCGTGGAATTCATCTTGCGCCATACGGCGAAGATATAGGCCAGAACGAAGGGTATGATGATGCTGACCCAGCTCATGACCTTAAGAGTGAAGATGCTTGAGGAGGAATTGTGGATCGTCAGCGACGACTGCATGTCGAGTGTCGAGGGATAATAGGCTGCACCCTGATAGCCGGCAAGCGCAAAAAGTACGAGCACAACGACAAAGGCACCGAGGCCGCTCCACCATATGCCGGCACGCCAGCGCGAGTCGATGCCGGTGCGGAACACGGCATAGAGAACGGCTACGACGCCGAGTACAAATACGAGCCCCATGGGCCACCAGGCCAGTAGGTTGAAAAAGTACATGTTGGGTTCATTTACGAATACGGAGGCATCGGAATCGTAACGCACGCCGTCGGTGGTGAAGAGCACGAGGAGGAAGGCCACGAAGAGCACGGCGAAGATGATGCCGTTGACAAGCGTGGCGCGCCGCATGCGGGCAGTGAGGGCCGGAGCATCGCCGATATTATTGACGAAGTACATGGCTGCCTGTGTGCGTCCGAGGAAGAATACGGCGAAGCCCAAGAGCAGGTTGCGCCACGATGCGATGGCTTCCAGACCGCGGGTGGGGGCCCAACGAGAGATGACGGGACTGGCGGCATCGAGTATATTGCCTTTTTCTACGGTGAATTCGGCACCGAAGAACATGCCTCCGACGGCCACACCCAGAAGAACGCAGCCGAAAAGCCCGTTGAACATCAGGAAAAGGTCGTATGCGCGGGTGCCGTAGAGGTTGCCCTGCTTGCGACGGAATTCATAGCTGACGGCCTGGAGCACAAAGCTCAGCAGGATGAGCATCCACAGCCAGTAGGCGCCGCCGAAGCTCGTGGAGTAGAAGAGGGGGAAGGATGCGAAGAATGCTCCGCCGAAGGTGACGAGGGTGGTGAATGTGAATTCCCATTTGCGACCGAGCGAGTTGACCATGAGGTTTCGCTCGGTGTCGGTGAGACGACCGCAGAGCATCGATTGACCGCCCTGAACAAAAAGCAGGAATACCAGGGCCGAGCCGAGAATGCCTATAAGGAGCCACCAATAGTGCTGGAGAAGTGATAGTTCTGTCATTTTCGTTGTATTGAAATTGTTTGATGGCCGGGGCCTTATTTTTTAGTTATGTCGGTTTTGGATGCACGCGAGATGTAGCGGAGCATGATGCTGATTTCAGCTGCCAGCATCAGTGTGAATATGGCTGCGAAAATCCAGAATGTGAGCTGTACGGAGCCTGCAGGGAGATCGGAGATGGCTGCGTTGACGGGCAGGAGATCCTGAATGGTCCAAGGCTGGCGGCCTACTTCAGCCGTTACCCAGCCAGCCTGGCTGCAGATCCATACGAGGGGAATGGACAGGATGCCAACCCAGTGGAGCCAGCTCTTTTCGAGCATGGCAGTGCTTCGGTATGAGACGAACAGTACGAGCAGGAAGAAGACGAGCAGATAGCCGCCGAGAAGCACCATTATGTGGAAGGAATAGAAGGTGAGTGCAACGGGGGGCACGGCTGCTTCGGGTGACGACAGGTAGCCGTAGCCGAAATCAGCGAAGTTGGCTTTCAGTTTTTCTGTGGCAAGGGCCATGGCGGTGGTGTCGCCGGCTTTATAGGCTGTTTCGAATTCTCGGAGTGCCTCCTGCGCTTCCTTGCCGGAAGCGATGCGTTCAGCATAGGAATTGGCGTATACTGTATCGCCGTCGGCCGTGATGCTGCGACCGGCGATAAGGTCGTCGATGCCGGGGACGAAGCGGGTAGTAGTTCCGTCGATCATCAGCGACAGGCCTTTGGGAATGTCAATGCTGAACAGCATGGCGTCCTGGCCGTCTCCGGGTTTTTTGTCAGGATTTAGGATGCCAATGCCAACGAGATCGACTCCGCTGGAGCCTTCGTAGAGACCTTCCATGGCAGCGAGTTTCATGGGCTGTACGCGGCTCACCTGAACAGCGGAGCCGTGGCCCGTGAAGAGTGTGAGCAATATGCCGATGAAGCCTACCCATGCACCGACTTTGATGGAGACGCGGGCTGCTTCGATATTGCGTTTGCGGAAAAGAAGCCAGCTGCTGACACCTACAACGAAGACGCCTGCGAGAACCCAGCCGGAGAGTACTGCGTGGAAGAATTTATTGATCGAAACGGCATTGAAGGCTACTTCCCAGAAGTTTGACATGACGTTGCGCATCTGAGCGGGATCGAATTCCATGCCTACCGGATTTTGCATCCATGCATTGGCAACGAGAATCCATAGTGCCGAGAGGCTGACTCCAAGGGCTGTGAGCCATGTGGAGGCAAGGTGGAAGCCTCGGCTTACCTTGTTCCATCCGAAGAACATTACGGCCACGAAGGTTGCCTCCATGAAGAATGCCAGCAGGCCTTCAATAGCCAGTGGAGCGCCAAAGATGTCTCCCACAAACCAGCTGTAATTGCTCCAGTTGGTTCCGAACTCAAATTCGAGGATGAGACCGGTGGCTACGCCACATGCGAAGTTGATGCCGAAAAGTGTCATCCAGAATTTGGTGATGCCTTTCCAGCGTGTATCGCCTGTGCGCACGTATATAGTCTCCATCAGGGCGACAATAAGCGCAAGGCCAATGGTCAGTGGCACGAAAAGCCAGTGATACATGGCCGTGAGCGCGAATTGCGCGCGCGACCAGTCGACGGTTTGCAGTAGTTCTGTCATTGGGTTTAAGATCTTTAGGTTTTTATGTGTTGATGTTATTGATTTATTGTCAGGTTGTGGCGCACGGCGTCGGCGCGTTCGGCATCGGTGGAGTAGCGTGTGGAGAGTATGTCGGGAAAGAAAAATACTTTCAGAATGGCGAAAAACACAATCATCTTGATGATGATGAGCGCCCAGAGGGATCGTCCGACGGTCATCTCACGGAATCCGTCGGCATATAGGCGGTATGTTCGGTATATGAAGTTTTTCATGTTGCTTGTGTAGGGAAAATGAGCCGGAGAGCTTAGTTGCAGGATCCGTCGGGCTTTATTTCTTCACCTCGATATGGCTCAACGTGGATATTGACGATGCTCGAAGTGCCGAACCGTTTTTTTAGTGAGCGTTCGACAGCGGAGGCAATCGAGTGGCCCTTGCGCACGCTTATGTCAGGATCGACCTTTATGTGCATGTCAATGATATACCGGCTGCCGTTGCGGCGCGAGCGCAGGTGGTGGAATGTGATGACACGGGGTGTGGAGGCCGTAATGGCCTTGATCTCATCGATTTTCTTCTGCGGCAGACTCACCTCGAGCAGTTCCTTGCACGCGGGGATTATCATCTTTATTCCTACAATGACAATGAAGATGGAAACGACTACGACAGCCAATGGATCGAGAACACGCCATCGCGGACTGAGCGTGACTGCTCCGGCCACACCCACAAGAGTAGCCACGGAGGAGAGTGCGTCGCTGCGATGATGCCACGCATTGGCAACGACAACGCTTGAGCCTATTTCGCGACCTACTCGGCGTGTGTATCTGAAAAGCCATTCCTTGGCGCCGATTGAAAGAAGTATGATGATAAGGGCGAGAATGGAGGGTTGCTCAAGTTCGGTGCCGTGTGCCCATTCGATGATATTGCGCACGCCATCGACAAACAAACCTATGGCCACGATGACAAGTATGACTGCCACAAGCAGAGTTGCGCCGGTTTCATACTTACCTCGGCCATACTGATATGCTTCGTCGGGCTTACGCCGGGCTATACCAACTACGGCAAGAACTATGGCGTCGGTTATGAAGTCAGAAAACGAGTGGAGGCCATCGGCGACCAACGCGCCGGATCGCCCGACAATACCGCCCCATACCTTAATTACTCCCAAAAGCGCGTTAACCCAAAATCCAACCCATGTGACATGACGGCCGCGGCGTACTGCCTCGCGCTCGGCCATGTCGCCACGAGCCTTACTTTTCATTGTCTTATTCTCAATTTTACTCATTGTGAATTCCGGACATTTGGATAAACTTCGGCAAGATAGTAATAAAAAACCAAACAGACAAAAAAGTTTTGGAAAAAACGTGAAAAAGCTCTTGGGGACGCCTGAAAGGAGGAGCGGAGTAAGATTAATGAATACTTCCAAATTGTAAGCACGAATATTGCGAATATTCCTTATATAGGCTGTAGGTAGGCTCTGAAAACATGTTTTATAGCATAAAAATAGCGGTAGGTATAGATTTAACAAACTATAACAAAACTTGTAAAGCAGGCGCTTATACATGTATTTGCTTAAAATATGTAATGAATGAATGGGAGTGTGCTTAACTTAAATCCGAGCGTGGCGTATATTTTGGAATCTTTAAACAAGGGCTCTCTCGGCACACGAAACAAAGTATTTGCATAACTCAAAATTGTAAGCTACCTTTGCACCGGAAATGATACAACAAGCCAAGCATTGAGTGAATGCTTTCATATTAAACAAATCTGGAATAGACATATAATCTAACATTAAGTACTATGTGTAAGACGATCAGAGCCGCCCGTGAGGATAGCTCTGATTTTTTTTTGTACCTGTCTTACCATAAGTTTAGCAACATAATCAAACACTTCAAAAGTTTATCATTCAAAATCCATGGCTCTCAAGGAGATTCTTCAGGAAAGAATTCATTCCGATGATATTCGGCGCATTTGTGCGCTTTGCTGCAATGATAATGCAGTGAAAGAAGAACTATACGCACTTATATTCGACCCGGAAGCTCGTGTGGCATATAACGCTTTGTGGGTCTTCACACAATTTTCGTCAGAGGAACGGATGTGGCTACTTCCAAAACGCGAAATGCTCATTGATTTACTCCTCTCGAAAAACCATATTGGAATGCAGCGGCTATTGTTCACCCTTCTCGATCGGCTTCCGGCTCGGTATGACGTTATGCGGCCGGACTATCTTGATTTCTGTCTTTCAAAAATAAACTCCGGCGAACCCTATGCAGTCAGGGCGCTTTCATTAAAGCAGGCATACGTATGCTGTCGGGCATACCCCGAGCTTATGCGCGAGCTTCTCTACGAAATCGATAGGATGGAAAACGGCAACATATCCCCGGGTCTTCAAAGTGCGCGTCGAAATATTCTAAGAAAGCTTACTTCTTATAAGACAATGAAATAGCCGGGATTAAACCCGCGTTGAAACAAAAACGGAGAAAAAAAGCCCGAAAAAATTTGCACAGTAAAAAAAAACTTCCTAACTTTGCAACGCAAAACCGAAAGGGGTTGCAGAAAAATGGTGCCATAGCTCAGTTGGTAGAGCAAAGGACTGAAAATCCTTGTGTCCCCGG
>CAMWNH010000076.1 GCA_947175605.1 uncultured Porphyromonadaceae bacterium | reverse complement strand
CAGTATTTGAAGCCAATAAAGGATTATTTCAGAGAATTAGAGATTTGTCAGGATTAACGACAGATGGTGTTGCATTAATAGAGCAAGTTTTCAGTACCAACCCAATCTTAATAATCAATAATTACATATCCCCTTCTGAAAAGGATGAACACAAAGGATTTTGTAACTTACTTAAAGGATTATGTGGAATGTTCCGAAACACGGAAGCTCATACACCAAAATACATTTGGAGTATAACAGAACAAGATGCTCTGGAAATACTTGGAACAATTTCTTATTGTCATAGGAGGTTAGATAATGCACAAAAGATCCGTATGGCTTGATTAATAATAAGAATAACTACAGCTATTAAAATTATTATCATTCATAACCAAATCGAGGCAGAACGCGGAAATAAATCGTAACGTAATAATGATATTTAACAGTCTTAATCGCTGAAAATCGGGGAATTATTATTATCTTTGCATCCGTAAACGAAGAAGAACATTGAAATATCGAGGTGTGCAAAAAGGGGCATGCCAAGATAGACAAAGATATAAGAGGTTAACTCCCAATGGCTTACCGCAGGGTTACGCAACCCCACGCGGATCACAAGAAAGTCCGAACTTTCACCGCAAAACGCTGAAAATCACTTGATTTTTAGCGTTTTTCTTTTTTGTCCACCCGGCAGAATACAGCGGTTTTCGGCACACAAGCGTGAGTAAATCGTGAGTCCTCACGATCGTGAGCCAAACGACTCACGATTGCCTGAGTCAGTGAGTGAGTCGCCTGCCTTTCAGTATTTTGCGGTGTTATGCCGACAAAATTAAGAAGGCTCAGGGTTCATGGCTCCACCTCTCGGCCCCACTTTCGGAAAGCCGACCTCAATTTTTAACATCGTTTAAGCATTAAAGAATGTTTCGGGCTGAATATGGCTGATTTTAAACTATTGGTTGAATTAAATTAGAGAGTATTTTATCTGCCCAATCGGACGATGATTAACGAAATTGACATATTGCATGAACGTCATAGCCACGCTATTACCTGCAGGTTTGTTTGGCGTAATTTCGTATCATCATGAGATTGTCGTTAAACTGTCTCGATTCGCTTACGAAATCGCTTATATGCCCACGATGTGGGTCGCCGGTTCTTTTGATTCTGCTGATATGGAACTTCCAGAGATATATTGACTGTCTCAAACAGATTTTTCTGCACCGCAGCACTGAGATATCCTTTATCTCCCAGCATCATACAGTCATGATATTGTCATTTCACATCATTGAGGTAATGGATGTCATGGGCACTTGCGGCTGTTATATCATAAGAATGTATAGCGCCACCTATTCCGCAGATTGCGTGAAACTTATAGCCGTAGTAATGCAAGCGTTGCGATGCACAGTATCCCCAATCAGGAGCTGCTTCGATATTGTCACGTCCCATAGCACAGCGTTTTGCTCTGGCGTTTTGACATACTTTTACGGGTTTGGAGTCGATACAGAATACATCCTCAGAGCCATCAATGGACAGCTACAGCTTTGCGGATATCTTCGGCAAGTCGACGTCAGAAAACTTGGGGACAATACCACCTCTGGGCACGTAACCGAGTTCATTTACACGATTCCCTACGAAATCTTTGCAGAACCAGAGGATTTTTACGAAATTTGCTATGAAGTTACGCATAAGCAGTTTGATAGCGCTTAGTAGTTTGGCTACCACTAATTTGCTAATAATATGTAATTTGTGCAACTTTTTAATTCTAAATTTATAGAATTTTAATTCATCCAACGAGGTACTTTATATTATTTTTCAAAAAGCATACATGTATTATTCCTGTCGATCTTCTGAATAAAGTGCGGTAAATGCTTTTTCAAGGCGGGGAAGCGCATCCGAGAAATGATTTCCGGGGACACTCTCGAATTTTACTTCAATTCCAGACTCGCTAAGCAGCGAGACGATTGCATCCGTATTTTCTCCAACTGTGCGGAATGCCCGGACGTTCGATTTCGATTCCTGATCGCCAAGTAGAAAAAATCCCAAGCCACTTTTGTGAGGAATCTCAATTTTATTGATCCAATCTATAAAGCCCTCGTACCAGAACGATCCTGAAAGTGAAGCAATATTTCTGAAGGTATCGCAAATCATCCACTGCCATAGAGCAAAGAGTCCTGACATCGAAACTCCGACAAGGCTACGCTCTGCATCCGTATTCACTTGAAGCATCTTTTCAACTTGCGGGATAACTTTAGTCTGCAACAGCTTAAGAAATTCCGGAGACTCGCCCTTGAAATCGGGATCCCCTTTCGGCACACCCGGAGCAGGCCACGGGCTGAATACGTTCTGCCAGTCCATACCGGTAATCGCGACTATAGTCACCCCATACTTTTCAGCCGCCGGTTCGATCCATCCCGAGAGCATGTCCATGGGGTAAAGGATATAAGCTATTTTGCTCTTATTGACCGTCGAGCTGCAAAGGCAACTTAAATTTTCTATTACCATTTTCTGTGTCATAGTTCTTCTCCTCCATCATCATACCCCACCTTCCTTCATTACTACAGGTAGAGCCTCAACATCCACCTTCCCTCTGCGAGTAAGAGGAATCGCACTTACCTTGACAAAGAATTCCGGCACCATAAAATTTGCGAGGCGCTCGCTGAGATATTTCCGTATATCCTTAAGCATTGCTTCTTCTTTAGGTATTATGTAAGCTGTAAGGTAGTGTAGTCCGTTATCATCAAGGAATGCACGGACCACCCCACGCTCAACCTGCGGGCAAGTGTTCAGAACATTTTCCACCTCCTCCGGCTCAACTCTCTTTCCGAGTATCATGACCTGATCATCACGGCGATGCAGGAAAGCGATATTGCCGTCCGGAAGTTCATAGCCGAGGTCGCCGCTGCGATACATTCTTGTGCCATCCTCAAGCGTGACAAAATTTGCTTGCTCCGGCGCATCGTTTATATACCCGCGGCTTACACCCTCACCGAAGATACAGATTTCACCTACCGTCCCCTGCGGAACTTCCTTTAAATCTTTATCCAATATCTTCACAACAACACCTTTGACAGCCTTACCGACCGGGAAAGTGCCGTCGGCAAGCGGTTCGGCATTATCAACACGGAAGTAGTTGGAGCAGACTGTCGTCTCGCTCGGGCCATATGTATTGTAGATTTTAATTCCGAGATCTTTAAGTCGGGTGATATAACTTGCGCGTATCACGTCGCCTCCGCTGATTATGAGCTTTATTGACTTCGGAATGTAATCAAGCTTGTTCATTTCTGCGAGAAGATACGGGAAGCCATCAATGATAGTCACCCCGTGACGTTCAGCGAACTTCAACAAGCCCGCCAGCGAACCGTTGTGGACGGCATGGGAAGGGATGCAGAGCGCTGCTCCGTTGAGAAGCGTAGTATATACTTCTTCAACGAATATATCGAACGAGCATACCGAATACTGAAGCATTACATCTCCGGGGCCGGTCTTGAACTCCGCTTCAAATGCCTCGCAATAATTGACTACCGAGTGATTCTCCACACTCACGCCCTTGGGCTTGCCTGACGTCCCGGAAGTATAAAGTATGTATGCAAGACTATCCGGTTCGCTCCGGTCTGTCATAATCTTGTCTGTAGGCTTCAAGTGCTTGCAATAGTTGTCGTTTATGATGAATTCAACTCCGGCACTCTGCATCATATAGTCAATACGTTCCTGAGGCAATGAAGGCTCCGCCGGAACATAAAATGCGCCGCTTTTCAGCACCGCAAGCATTGCCGCTATTTGTTCTGCGCCATGATGCATCACGATCCCCACCGCCTTAGGCCGACGGTCATAAAACTTGGCAGCGATGGAATCGACCATTTTATCAAGTTCGGAAAAGGACAGAACGCGGTCTTCCTCTATAATCGCAGGTTTATCGCAATATCTATCAGCTATTTCCTTAAAACAGGAATAAATAGTTCTCTTCGTCATAGGTCCTTATGTAATGTTTTATTATTATAAGCACCAATATCCCAAACTTGTTCACAGTCATCCGGAAAAGGCATTATCAAATCAAAGTTTGCATCATATACAATGGACGGGCTCAACTCTTACGGGCATATCCGCGTTTATATATAAAATAAAGTGTCTAACGGATAATCAATAATTACCACTATGGAATTTATCACTGAAAAAGCCCGTATTTACGCGACCGATTCCTCGGGGAATGTCATTGCTGAAGTTACTTTTCCCACTCAAAACGGCATCTCTTACCTCAATCACACTTTTGTAGATCCATCATTAAGAGGTGAAGGCGTCGCCGGAAAACTGGTGAAACTCGCGGCTGACAAGATACTGGCTGACGGGAATAAGATTGCGCCCACATGCACATATGCTGTCGCATGGTTCAAGCGGCATCCCGAATACCCTCTGGCATCCTCCGGCCCATGGAACGATTAATTAAATCATGAAGAATCAGAACGATATGAATATTATAGAAGCAATGAAGGAACGCCGATCGGTAAGGACATTCGACGGCAAAGGCCTTGATTCCGAACAAGAGGCCAAGCTTGAAAAAGCCATCGGCGAATCCGGCTCCCCGTTTGGCGGAAATGTCTCTATATTTCTAAGAAAATTCAATCTCAGAGAAGGTTATAAGCCCAGCACCTACGGAATGATTAAAGGCGCTGAAGACTTCTTCCTTCTTGGAATAGGCTCCGACGAGGCTTCCGCTCTCAGTGCAGGCTATCGTTTTGAACAAGTCGTGCTTAAGGCGTGGCAGCTCGGTCTTGGCACATGCTGGATTGCCGCCACATTCAAAGGTTCCGACTTCGATAAAGGAGTCGAGTGGCCCGATGGGGAGGAACTTAAGGTTATCTGTCCTGTCGGAAAAGCAGAGAAACAATCCATGAAGGAAAAGCTGACCCGTCTTACCTTGGGAAGCAAAAATCGAAAGCCCTTCAATGATCTGTTCTTCTACCGGGATTTCCAGACTGCCGTGCCGGAAGACAACCGTTTCCGGGAAGCATTGGAGATGCTTCGACTCGCCCCGTCTTCTACAAATTCACAGCCATGGAGAGCTTTGGTTGACGGCCATACCGTCCATTTTTATTACAAGCCGAAGAGTGCGGCATCCGTACTCGACACAGGCATCGGGATATGTCATTTCCATGAAACGGAAAAATTCTACGGACATGAAGGCCATTTCGACAAAGTAAGCAGTGCCCCCGTCGCTCCCGATGACTGGAAGTATCTTGTAAGCTATCAGAGGAGTAAATAAGGCCGACGGCGACGAGTGGCCCCATCCTACTCTGCGGGGCACGCAAGTTTTCAAAATGTGTTTTGGGGGAGTGGGAAAAAGTTTGTAACTTTGTCTCTTGAAACAAGAATCATTTCCGATGGTCGTTCAAGAGGCAGAGTCCACCAATACGTTTTTCGCCTTGCTGAGGTCCGGTTTGTACGGTACGCCCATACCGACGGCCGAGCTTCCTGAGTCCATTGACTGGAAGACCACCATATCTCTGGCGAGGAAACATACGGTATTAGGAATAATCATCGACAGCATACAGTATCTGCCTGAAAATCTTCGTCCGTCAAGCTCCATCAGCGCGCGACTTGGCAACTTCGCATTGGCTATCATGCAGGCGAACATGATAGTCGATAAATCTGCCGCCCGACTTGTGGCCTTCTTCAAGGGACACGGCATCGAGGGCGTTTTGCTTAAAGGACAAGGAGTTGCTCGCTATTACCGCGTGCCTCAACTTCGACAGAGCGGCGACATAGATTTCTATGTCGGCATCGGCCCGTATGAAAAATCCATTGAACTGAGCAAGGCCCACCTCATTACCGAACCTCAGAAAAGCACTCAAAATCAGGAGGAATTCGCCTTCTATATGGACAATGTCGTCGTAGAGTTGCACCGTGTGGCCACAATCCTCTTTTCGCCTATCCGCAGAAAAAGGTTTCAGAAATGGATTGTCGAGGAGCTCGAACAGTCTCCCAAAAGAAGGACATTGAAAATCGGAAGCGCTGAAATCACCCTACCCTCCTACGATTTTGATGCCATATTCGTTTTCTATCATGCTTGGCGCCATTACGTTATGGAAGGAATAGGGCTGCGTCAACTCTGCGACTGGACCATGATATTCCGCTCACACAGCAGCGATATAGACCCTGAGCGCCTCACTGAAAACCTGAGACGATTCGGCTTGACAAAGCCATGGAAGCTCTTTGCCTGCATCGCGGTGAATTATCTTGGACTTCAGGCAGATTTGATGCCTCTTTACGATCCTTCATACAGCAAGAAAGCGGAAAAAATTCTGAAAAAAATAGTTGAGGAAGGCAATTTCGGGCGTTATTCCGAGGACTATGACGCGGTCTGGGCCCGGGGGAGCGGATTTTGGCATGCATTTAGCACCGTCAGAGTCATTGCCGGCTACTCGGCCAAGCTGATGCCGATAATGCCTTTTGAAGCTATAGCTCTGTTTTTCAATTATCTTGTGTACGGAGCACTAAACATCACGAAACAGACAGCGAAACACATCAGACGCAGTCATGACACAAAAAAACAATCTTTATCTTGAAACGCTTTATCCCTTACATACAGTATCTTTGGCATATCACGGAAGGATTTCACCGCACGATTGCCTTGCGCACGCTTTTGGGCGTAATGCGCGTGGGCACAGTGCTGTCATTCATATGGTTGAGCAAGACGGCCATTGACTGTGCCACCGGGAGAGTGCCCGCGGAGACCTCCACGCTCGTGCTTTGGTTCGGGCTGATGGCGGCGTGCATGTTTGTGGATGTGGGCTTCTCGCAGGGAGCGCGCTATATCGAGGCACGCGCCAATGTGAAGATGACCAACCGCATCGATCGCAAGCTCTTCAATGTACTGATGACAATGCCTTTAGTGGATGGACGGCAGGGATTCCACAGCGGCGATATGCTCAACCGGTTTGCGCGGGATGTGAACGCCGTGACCAACTTTTCGCTGTCCCAGTTGCCTGCGATGATAGTGATGCTCGTGCAGCTTGTGGGGGCGTTCGTATTTCTGGCCTGTATGAATCCATATCTGGCATTAGCGCCCGTGGCCATCACGCCCATCTGCCTGCTTGCGGGAAAACTGTATTTCAGGCAGCAACGACGTCTCACAGCCGAAATACGAGAGAGCGAAAGCGACATATATGTATCTATCCAGGAAGGCCTTAAGCACCGAACTGTACTGAAATCGCTCGAATGTATCGTGGAGATAGACCATCGTCTGGGCACAATGCAGCAAAAGCTGGATTCCTCCAACAAACAGCAGACGAAACTATCCTCGGCCAGCGCGGCCATGACACGACTCGGCTTCATATTGGGTTATCTCACAGCATTCGGCTGGAGTATATTCAGTCTGAAGGCGGGAGTCATAACATTCGGCACGATGTCGGCATTCATCCAGCTCGTGCACAGGATTCAGAACCCGATAGCCGGTCTCTCGGGATACGTTCCTATCTTCATTTCCACATCGGTGGCCATCGACCGCCTGCGCGAAATCGACACATGGACACCCGAAAAAGAAGCCGGCGGGGAATGCAGCCCGCTGGCGTATGCGGGCGTGCGAGTCAAGGACCTGTCATTCAGATATGAAGCTCAGGGCAAGGACGTACTGACCTCGTTCAGCTACGACTTCAAACCCGGAAGCAGGACAATGATCATCGGCTCGACGGGTGCGGGGAAAACCACACTGATCAAACTACTGCTCGGGCTACTTCGACCCAACTCCGGAACAATCGAGATCTACAGCGGGGACACGAGCACAAGGGCCTCATCGGCAACGTTATGCAATTTTGCATATGTGCCTCAGGGTAATACGCTCCTCCACGGCACAATCCGAGACAATCTGCGTCTGGGCGCCCCCCGGGCCACTGACGAGCAATTCGCCAGGGTTCTCCATATCGCGGCCGCAGATTTTGTGTTCGACCTACCCCACGGACTCGACAGCACGTGCGATGAGGCCGGGAGCGGGCTGAGCGAGGGTCAGGCCCAGCGTATCGCCATAGCCCGCGCACTGCTGCGGCCGGGTTCGATACTGCTTCTGGACGAATTCAACAGCGCGCTGGACGGCGCGACAGCCAAAACGCTGATGCAACGGCTATCGGAAAGCTGCCCTGACTCGACCATCATCGTTATAGCCCATCACCGGTCGGCCATCGCGCCCTACTGCGACAACATACTCCGCATCGACAGCGGGGTTGAAGGCATGAATACAGCTCAAAAATGAAGGTTTCAGGAGAATTTAGAGGGGAAATGTTTGCATTTTGGGAAATAATATAGCTGTCTCTATAAAAAACAACGACCCCACGGAACAGCAGAGCATAGGGGAGTGC
>CAMWNH010000075.1 GCA_947175605.1 uncultured Porphyromonadaceae bacterium | reverse complement strand
ACTAAAAGGCTGCACCTTCCGGGCGGAGGGTGCAGCTTTCTCTTTAGGAATCAATCGGGATTTTTGCGTTGGCGATGGGCCGAAGGCCGGTCCTTAAAAACAGAAAGATACGTTTTTTATGAATGAAAATAAAATAGCCGGGGAGGGTAGACGACCATATACTTTCGATCGGGTGGTGAGAATGCTTATCACGCTCATTTGCATAGGGGCGGTGATATGGTTCGTGAATGTGTTGCGTGATGTGCTTCTACCTTTCTTCGTGGCGTGGCTGGCTGCATACCTTCTCGAACCCTTCGTGCAGTACAATCGCAGGCTTTTAGGGCTGCGAAAGCGTTGGTTGCCTGTGTTCATGACGCTATTCGAGAGCGTGCTTCTTATTGTTGCCGCAAGTGTGTTTGTAGTGCCTGCATTGATGGACGAGATGCATCAGTTGGCAAAATTCGTGGCAAGCTATGCCGAGAATCCGAGTCATATACCCTTCCTGCCTGACTCGCTGCATGATTTCATAAAGGAAAATATTGACTTCCGCGAGATATCGCGCAGGATGACATCGCAAGATATACGCTCGCTTTTCCATGCTGCAGGGAGCTTCGTGAGCGGGGGACTCGATATCATGCTGAGCATCTTCAATTGGTTTGTATCGGTGCTGTATCTGGTTTTCATCATGCTTGACTATGATAAGATAAGCCGCGGAGTGAGACGTCTCGTGCCGCCTAAATACCGCGATCTGACGGGCAGCATAGGCCATGAGATCAAAGAGAGCATGAACCATTATTTCCGCGGTCAGGCGCTTGTGGCATTCTGCGTGGGTGTCCTGTTCAGCATCGGATTCCTTATCATCAAGCTTCCACTGGCAATTGTGCTTGGCATGTTTATCGGTCTGCTGAACATGGTGCCGTATCTGCAACTTATCTCCATCGTGCCCACAACGCTTCTGTGTCTTGTATACAGTGTAGACACGGCTGTGGACTTCTGGCCAATATGGTGGGAGTGTATCGCAGTCTATGCAGTAGTGCAGGTGATTCAGGATTTTATACTTACGCCACGCATCATGGGGAGTGCGATGGGCTTGAATCCGGCTCTGATTCTGCTATCACTCTCGGTGTGGGGTACGCTTTTAGGTTTTATCGGCCTGATAATAGCTCTGCCTCTGACGACTTTACTGTTAGCGTATTACGACCGCTATCTAAGCATCCGCGAAGACGGAGAGACACCGCAGGAGAAGGCCCGCGACCGGCGCACCTTCCGGGACATCATATCAGGGCCGCGAGAATAAGAGTTTATTTCTTAAACCACAATATAGTCCTAAAACAATTCAAAAATTAAAATTCCATACGCTTTTATGGCACGACTAATAGTAAAGGACAGCACTATACGAACTCTCTCAAAGAATGGCGTTGACTATATCTGCATTACGGATATAGCCCGACAGAAAAATCCCAATGAGCCTAAAGATGTGGTAAAGAATTGGATGAGAGTAAAAAACACTCTTGAATATTTAGGATTGTGGGAATCCTTGAACAATCCGGAATTTAATGGGGTCGAATTCGACCCCATTTTAAGAGAAGCGGGATCAAATTCCTTTACGATGAGTCCCACCCGGTGGATAGAACTCACCGGAGCTATCGGAATAATCAATAAAGTGGGACGAGACGGAGGGACATACGCCCAACGTGACATAGCATTCAAATTCGCGAGTTGGGTATCTGTTGAGTTTGAACTATATCTCGTCAAGGAGTTTCAACGCCTAAAGGAAGAAGAACAGAAACAAATCGGATGGAGCGCCAAACGGGAACTTTCAAAAATCAACTACCGTATACACACTGACGCAATCAAATATAATCTTATTCCGGCAGAAGTTACTAAGGCGCAGTCCAGCATCATATATGCAAATGAAGCTGACGTCCTGAACGTGGCCATGTTTGGTATGACCGCCAAGCAATGGCGCGAATCAAACCCGGGGCTCAAAGGGAACATCCGAGACTATGCCTCTATTAATGAGCTGATATGCCTTTCTAATATGGAGAATCTCAATGCTGTCTTTATAGAACAAGGATTATCACAGCCCGAAAGGCTAAAGAAACTAAATGAGATAGCCATTCACCAGATGAGTATTCTGGAAAGCAATGACATCGACAGAAATCTGTTGAAATAGCCCGACATTCGGAAACATAAGTCCCCTGACGACACTATAAATCAAAATATTCTCAAATTTTTCAATAACTTTTTTGAGGGGGAGGCGAACATTGTGAAACTTTCGGGTGTTTGGAAGTTATAATTTCACAAGCACACTCTAACTAAAGTTTCACAAGATGAAAAAATCTATCCTCTACGCCGGCTCCGCATTAGCGTTCGCAGCCTTTGCAGTACCAACAGTCAATGCCCAGGAAGAAACCGTAACAGTCGTTGAAGAAACAGCGATAGTCAGCGAGGTTCCCTGTAAGACGCATTACTATTCGACATCTAAAGACAATTGGTTTATACAGATCGGTGCGGGTATCGCTTCTCCCTTCGTGGAAGACAAAACTACAGGCGACGGCCCCAAGCACCACATGACGGTGAACTACAATCTCGGATTCGGCAAGTGGATGTCGCCCTATCTGGGCTGGCGCCTAAGCTTCTACGGCGGCCCGCTCCACTGGGTGAACAACGAGTATGAGAAGAGCAACTATGTGAACGCCAACTTCGACCTGATGTGGGATATGTTCAACAGCTTTGGCGGCGTGAACAGCCGCAGAGTTTTCTCGATCGTACCTTTCGTGGGTCTCGGCGGCAGCTATGCATGGGATTTCAAGCCCAATAACGCCAATATCCTGACGGATAACGGGCGCCAGAAGACCAACTCGTGGACTCTCCCCGTTTCGGCCGGCCTGCAACTTCGCTTCCGTCTCTGCAAGTATGTGGATTTCTTCGCAGAGGGCCGCGTAAGTTTCTACGGCGACAACTTCAACAACTACGCCTACGGCTCGCCCATAGACATGAATATCACGGCCACGGGCGGCTTCCTCTTCAATATCGGCGGCAGCGATTTCCGCAGCTACAACCCCTGCGACTATCTGGACTACATCAATACGCTCAACGGTCAGGTGAACGACCTGCGTGCAGCTCTGGCCACCACAACGGCAGCGCTTGCCGTGGCAGAATCGCAGCTCCCCTGCCCCGAAATTCCTGAAACGGTAGCTGCCGAACCCGGCGCACCCGCTCCTCTGATGGCAACCGTACGCTTCACGATCAATTCGGCCAAGATCTCCAATGAGGAAATGGTGAATGTCTATAACATTTCGAAGTGGATGAACGAGAACCCCGAACAGAATGTGGCAATCGTAGGCTACGCCGATAAGGACACCGGCACGAGCGCCTACAACATGGGCCTCTCCAAGCGTCGCGCAGAAGCAGTCCGCAGCGTGCTTGTGAACAAGTATGGCGTGAACCCCGATCGCCTGTCCATTCAGGCCGAAGGCTCCGACGTTCAGCCCTACGACGTGAACAACTGGAACCGCATCGTAATCTTCAACGTGAAGTAAGAAATACAATATAACGATACAGAAAGCCACGCGCCGATTGCGCGTGGCTTTCTGCGTTATTATCTGCTTTTCGATTGCTTATCGAATGAACACTTTTGCTACTGCGGATCCTTGGCGACGGATGAAGAAGCCGCTGACGGGCCGGGCTACGCGCACGCCCTGAAGGGTATAGAACTCAACGGGGGCATCAGTGTCGCTAAGCGACACGACCTCAATACCCGAGGTTTCCTTTTCCGTGAGGGCTGTGGGAGTTGCGGTGAAGTAGTAGTCGCGACCGCCGGTGAAAGCCTTGTCGGGGAGCTGCGAGCCGCGGTTCCAGTTATTGACGATGAGGTTGTAATTGCCGGTGTCTTCGTCGTGGCCGAACACCTTATACTCCGTACCGTCGATAGTCGTGACATCAATGGGAGCCTGTCCGGGCCATGCATCCCAGATTTCCTTGTCGCCATAGGCGTATACACCGATTGCATCGTAACCGGTGAGGTCTTCGATGTATATGTGCCACTTATATTCGGGCACGGCCTCGGGCTCGGCAGTCAGGGTGAAGTTGTCGATAGCGAGCGCGGGTGCACCGGCACAGTTCGTGCCCTTGGTGACGGAGATGTTCCAAGCGAGGAAGAGATCGCAACCGGGGTCGAGGGGCTGCGCGAGAGTTCCTGCTACAGCCTTAGTCTCGATAGGCACGACAGCAGCACCGGCAGTGGCAGCAGATGCGGGGAACATAACATCGAAGTCAGAACCGGCAGGCGCCCAGTTGCGACCGTCGGCACTGGTGTACAGCGCAACGGTGAAGCCGTCAGCGTTGTTGCCATCGCGATACTTCTCAATATCATATGAGAGAGCAATATTCTCAAGAGACTTGCGGCCGGTATTGCGGAAGTGAGCGAAGACACTCACGGCGCGAGTTCCATCGGCAACGCCTGTAGTTATGCCACCTACGGCACGATCGCTTTCATCGGGACCGAAGTTCCAAAGGCCGTTCTTGGCATTGGAGGGCAGATTCACACCACCGGCATACATCGTGTTTTCCACTGCATTATGGAAAGTGCCTATCTCACGGGGAGTGTAAAGGCGCGCGATGCGCCAGCCCTCGGGGAGAGTAGCCTCGGCAGCCGTGCCCATGGCGTCGAAGTTCTGAGAATAGCCGGCTGCGTCAGGGCTGAGGGATACAGCGGGCAATTCAATGACTTCGGTGTTGTGCTCGCCTACGAGAACAGTCGATGTGGCCTTGAGGCCGGCAGCAGTGGAGGATACGGTGTAGAGGCCGGGAGCTGAGGCTGTAAAGACACCATCGGCAGATATGGAGGCACTTTCCGAAGGTTCAACTCTGTATTCGGGCTCACAGTCGAGGGGCATGCCGAATTCGTCAAGTACGGAGGTGGAGAAGCGGATGATGGATGCTGCATGCTCGATGGTCTGGACATAGGAGTTAAGAGCAGCAGCTGCACGGGCACGCATGTCGGCAGCATCGGTAGCGGGCACGGAGGCAGGCTGTGTAGAGATTTGCGTGGGATCGACGCCCATGATCAGGCCAAATTCCATGCAGGCGGCCATATAAGTGGAGAGATCGGTGGGATGGCGGTCGTCCTGGAACCAGGGAGCAAGGCCGGAGGCTCCCTTTTCATCGTACATGTTCTGGTATGCGCTCATGACAGGGCACACAACAAGACCAAATTCGGAAGCTACACTGCGGTAGTTGGCGAGGAAGATGTCGTTGAAGGAAGTGAAGTTTGCCCAGTCGCCGGAATAAGCCCAATTGACGGGAAGGATAATCACGGCGTTCGGGTTGGGGCAGTTCTCGCGAATGTATTCGACCCAGCGCTGTACGTTGGCGCGGAATGTCTCGGGCGAAGTACGAGGGAGCGAGCTCTGTTCCTGCAGAATGATGTGGGTCCAGGGCTGCGAGCGCACCATCATTTTGGCGCCCGGCATACCATCGGCAGCGAGTCCGTCGCCTTCGTCCCAGTGCGTAGCCAGAGACTTACCCAGCAGGGTATGCTTGGTCCATTCGGCGTCAACACCCATGGCCTTTGCAATATCATTGAACATGAGAGCCTGGTCGTTGTAGTGGATGAGCGAATTATTGAGCGAGAGGACACGGACCGAGGCGGGAAGTACGGGCGTGAGCACGGCAGACGCAGGCGAGAGAGTCATGGAAACGGGCACGGAGCTAAGCTTCGTGAATGTGTAGGCGCCTGAGTTGAGGTCGAAAGTCACGTCGTAAGTTCCGCCGGCGAGGGCTGCATTGTGCTTCTCGCCCTTGATGAGCGTACCGGTGAGTGCGCTTTCGCTTGCATCAGCAGGGAGGCCCCAGGCGCCGCCCATGCCGAGACGCTGATAAAGACGCCAGTGGCAGAGGCCGTCGGCGGCCGGAGTCATGGACACGCGACCCTTGAAAAGGCCATCGGCGGTGTCGAGCTTGAGCTCGCCGCTACGGTCCATGAAGTTCCATGAATTGAAATCGCCTGCCATGAAGACAGACGTAAGTCCTGTAGGATCGTTATCGGGTTCGAGAAGGAGTATGGCTGCTCCGTTCTCTATCGTGAGGAGGATGCGCATGCAGAAGTATGTGTTCGCGCCACAAGAAATGTTTGCATCGGTGCCTGATACGAGGGCATAGGGTTCGTCCATAAGGATATTGGCGCCGTTGGAGCCATAGTTGCAAGAGCTGCTCCAGGCGGCATCGCTGACCTTGAAATTGCCGGAAAGCGTCGTGTTGCGGAGCTCGAATGTTGTTTCGTTTACTTTGCTGAATTCCCATTCTTCCTCAGCTGCCCAGCCGTTTACCTCGCTGCGAAGATATATTCCGGAGGGATTCTTCTCGGGCTCGTCGGGCTTGTTCCAGTCGGGATCGGAGGCGGCGAAAGCGGCCATAATGGAGATATCGTCCACAGCAAGGCCCTGGGCTTTGTCGGGGGTAGAACCGGAAGCAACGGATATATTCCATGCGAGATATAGGTCGGCCCCGGGCTCTACGTGTGTTCGCAAGTTCTTCTCGCTGACAGACGTAACGGAAATGGGCACGACAGCCGCACCTTCCGTGGCATCATCGGCCGGAAAGAATGTGATGAAATCATCGCCGGCTGCGGTCCACTTACTTCCGTCGAAGCTGGTGAAGAGCTGGACGGCAAAACCGGCAGCATTCGCACCCTTACGATACTTCTCGATATTGTAAGAGAGCGTAAGACCGGTGATGATCTGTTCAGGGTCGGCATTGGAGATATGGGTAAGGAGGCTAAGTCCGCGTGTTCCGTTAGCCACAGTGGTGGTGAGTCCGCCAATTGCACGATCGGAGTTGTCAGCGCCGAAATTCCACGTACCGTTCTTGGCATTGGAAGCCAGATTGACGCCTCCCTGATACATTAGTTGCGACTCACAGTCGTCCCAGGCGTTTACGCGGCGTGGAGCTGTGAGATTGCGATCGACACGCCAGTTTTCGGGAAGGACGAGAGTGCCGACGGCAGCATCGGCATCCCACATGGAATTAAAATCCTCGGAATGAGAAGGAGCCATGCGGGAGAGCTCTACGGCCGCGCTTGCTCCGGATGTGCCCAGAGCAAGAAGCACACCCAGGGCGAGGAGCATTTTTCTACTATTTTTCATGGAAAGATTTGATTTGGTTTGAATTACTGATGCAAAGATACCCCGGGTAAAGTTCTTAAAAAAGCAATTCTAAGAAGAATCAAGATACCCAGAAGTACTATCCGGCTTATTTGCTGCGCTTTACGCGTATGGAAGAGCGACATATTTCTAAATGCTATCCAAGCCCGCTATTCGTGGAGACACGTTTGAAAACAGAGTATGACGGGGAAGCGATGCTCAACGAGGGATGTTTTTTGTTTTGGTGTATGAAGCTTTTATATTATCTTTGTGACAGAAACAAAATCTCACAATCAAATCGAATGAAAAAAATCTACTTCCTTGCACTTGCAGCCAGCGTTGCACTGAGTGCTTCCGCCGACAAGAGCGGTTTTGCGGGCATGCCGAGCGGCTATCGCAGCGGCGTGTTCCAGGTGAAAGAACTTCCGAACGAAACACGCAAGGCAGCGCCGGCGAAGGCCGTGCAGATGGATGTGCTCGAGAAGGTGAACCTCTGGAGCTTCTACAGCCTTCTACACGAGAATTATGGCGCGCAGTCGCAGTCGATGAGCATAAGCATAGACGATGAGGCCACGGGCGCCATCAGCCTGACGCTCGGATTGCCGGGCAACTCGGTTCTCTCGGGTACCTTCAATACGGCGACGGGCGAGCTGAGCATTCCGAACATGCAGTATCTGGGCAAGGATAATGACGGCCCCGTGTACTTCTATTATAAGGAGATAGACGAGCAGGATGAGATGAAAGAAGGCGCATCGAGCATCGAGGCTGCTACGGCATACTACACCAACGGCGAATTTACATTCGACTCGGATATCATCTGGGCCATAGGCGACCCGGACAATGAGGAGGTGTCGTGGTATGTTCTGTGCATGTCGAACGTATTCTCGTCGATCACAGCCCAGAATTCCAGCACATTCCGCGAGAATATAGTCTATCCGATGTTCTCGGGCGGTCAGGAAAACACACAGGACCTCGAAACCGAGGTGCGCCAGACTGCCGACAACGTGATTGCGATCGTGGATCCCTTCCGCGCCACTTATATACTGAAGAAGTATGAATCCAAGAGCCCGAATATGGTGCTGGATATCACGGATCCGGCCAATGTGCTTGTGAAACAGCAGTCGACCGGCCTCTGGACCGAGGCCGAAGGTGTGATCTACTACTACAGCAACAGCTGGTATAAGGAGGAGCACGAGACGGATGAGGTGTTTATTCCTATAGTAATGTATAAGGATGAGAGCGGCAATGTGACGATAACGTTCCCGAATAACAGCGTGTCGCTCTACGGCTCCACGACCCAAGTGGCCAGCAACGGCTCTCTGTTCCCGAGCGTCCTGAAATACACTGTTGCCGACTCGGGCGTAGGCAGCGTGGCTGTTGAAGACGGAGAAGGAGCCGTAAGCTACTACAATCTTCAGGGCGCAAGGCTGGAGAAGCCAACGCGGGGGATTCTGATACGCGTGCATGGCGGCAAGGCAGAAAAGATAGTAATACGATAAATATAATCGGCCCGCGCGAGACTGCGCGGGCCGATTTTTTTGCGGGGGCGTGGGA
>CAMWNH010000074.1 GCA_947175605.1 uncultured Porphyromonadaceae bacterium | reverse complement strand
GTACACCAAGGCAGCCGCAGAAATAATCGGGCGCCTTCAGGGGCAGTGTGACGCACATCACAATGCCACAATAATGCCGGAGCACCTTTTGCTCGAGCTTGCCTCGCCGGAAACGGCGTCGGGCCAGCTCATGCTTCGTGTCGTACCTGCCGAAAAGCTCGAGAGCCTCGTGAGCGATCTTGACATGGCGCTTGGCACGGCTTCGTTCAGCGAACAGCCCGCCGAGTATTACAATCGTATAGTCTCCCTGATTATCAAGCTTGCCATACTCGAGGCACGCTATCTGCGTGCTTCTATGGTGGATGAGGTGCATCTCCTGCTGGCCCTGCTCCACAATAAGGAAGTGAAGAATCTGCCTCTGGTGCAGCCTTTCATTGCCGCAGGCATAGATTACGACAATCTCAGGGGAATAGCCCGTCAGGACCTCGAGGAAGGCGACACCGCTACAGCATCCGCGCCTATGGCCGAGGCTTCCGGAAACGATGGGTCTGAAGATAACGTTCAGGACGAGGGCGAGGAGCGCGAACCGCAGACCCGTCAGCGTCGCTCACAGCGAAGCAGCGGACGGGGCGATACGCCCACTCTGGATAAGTTCGGTAACGACATGACTCAGGCTGCCCGTGAAGGCCGTATAGATCCTGTCGTGGGCCGAGAGACGGAGATCCAGCGCCTTGCGCAGATACTTTCGCGCCGCAAGAAAAACAATCCCGTGCTCATAGGCGAGCCCGGTGTGGGCAAGAGCGCCATTGTCGAGGGTCTTGCACTTAGAATCGTTCGCCGACAGGTTTCCCGCACGCTGTTCAACAAGCGTCTCGTGAGCCTGGACATGGCTTCTCTCGTGGCAGGAACAAAGTTCCGCGGAGAATTCGAGGAGCGAATCAAGGCTGTTCTCAATGAACTCACGAAGAGTCCCGACGTGATTCTCTTTATTGATGAGATTCATACGATTGTAGGAGCAGGTAACGCCCAGGGATCCATGGACGCAGCGAATCTGCTGAAGCCCGCACTCGCTCGCGGAGAAATCCAATGCATCGGAGCAACCACTCTTGACGAATACCGCACCAACATCGAGAAGGATGGCGCGCTTGAGCGTCGATTCCAAAAGGTGATGGTGGAGCCTACGACTGCTGAGGAAACCCTCGAAATCCTGAAGAATATCAAAGAGAAATACGAGGAGCACCACAGCGTGTCCTACACGCCCGATGCGCTTGAGGCGTGTGTCAAGCTTACGGACCGCTATGTCTCCGACCGTAACTTCCCGGACAAGGCTATCGATGCGCTTGACGAAGCCGGTTCGTGTACGAAAATTGCAAACGTGAACGTGCCAGCCTCGCTTGAAGCTCTTGAAAAAGAGTATGATGAACTGAAGAAGCATCAGAAGGAGGCTGCCGAGCAACACGATTTTGCCAAGGCCGCCGCGCTGCGCGACGAGGCCCAGAAACTCAACCAGCGTGTGGCCGAAGAACGTGCTACATGGGAAAAGGCACTTAGCGAAAACCGCGAGGTTGTGGACGCAGAAAAGGTGGCTCAGGTTGTGGCAATGATGACCGGTGTCCCCGTTCAACGTGTGGCACAGGCCGAGGGCGCCCGTCTTCTTGAAATGGCACCAACGTTGCGCAAGGCCGTGATTGGCCAAGATACTGCAGTTGCAAAAATCGTGAAGGCCATTCAGCGCAACCGCCTCGGCCTCAAAGATCCGGGTAAGCCTATAGGCACGTTCATGTTCCTCGGCCCGACAGGTGTGGGCAAGACTCATCTTGCCAAGAAACTGGCTGAATTTCTTTTTGATTCGGCCGATGCGTTGATACGTATCGACATGAGCGAGTATATGGAGAAGTTCAGTGTTTCGCGCCTCATAGGTGCGCCTCCCGGCTATGTCGGATATGAGGAGGGCGGACAGCTCACGGAGAAGGTGCGTCGCCGCCCCTACAGCGTGGTGCTTCTGGATGAAATCGAGAAGGCGCATCCGGATGTGTTCAATCTCTTGCTTCAGGTGATGGATGAGGGTCGTCTGACGGACAGCTTGGGACGCAGAATCGATTTCAAGAATACGATAATAATCATGACGTCGAATATTGGCACCCGACAGCTGAAGGAATTCGGTTCGGGCGTTGGATTCACGACCAAGGAAGTGGACCGTGAGTACTCGCATGGCGTACTTTCCAAAGCCCTTCACAAAGCTTTCTCGCCTGAGTTCCTGAACCGAATCGACGATATCATTATCTTCGACACACTGGACCGTGATGCCATCTTCCGTATTATCGACATCGAACTTGCGGGATTCTATCGCCGTATGGAGAGCCTTGGATACGGTGTGACGGTGACGGACGATGCCAAGAACTTCATAGCAGACAAGGGTTGTGACGTTCAGTTCGGGGCCCGCCCGCTTAAGCGTGCAATCCAGAAATATCTTGAAGATGAACTTGCCGAGCTGATTCTGACCGGAACGGTCAAAGAAGGCACAGAGATAATCGTCGATTTCGACAAAGAAAAGGGCAAGATATTCACGCATTTGATTACTCCCGAGAATCTCACGCCGGAGATTTAAGGCTTTTCTTTCGAAACTACACAACCCGCAATCCGAGCTTCAAGGCGGACTGCGGGTTGCGTCTTGCATAAATCAGGGGAAAACACTATTTTTGCAGAAAAATAAAACAATCCGAGAATGAAGAATTTCTTTCCACTTTGCGCAGGACTGGCGATACTGGCCACAACCGGCTCATGCGGCAAAGGTAACCCCAATCCGCATATCGACTACCCTGCAGCTCCGCAGGATTCAACGACATACGATGCCTTCGGCGTGACGGTGGACGATCGTTTCCGCCCGCTTGAAAACGATACGGCAGCGGCAACCACCGAATGGGTCGAGGCCGAGAACCGCATTACGAATGACTATCTTTCCCGCATACCTTTCCGCGAAGGAGTCCGCAAGCGCTTGACAAGTCTTAACGAGTATACGAAAAACGGACTTCCCTGGAAGGGAAATGACGGCAAGATATACTACTATCGCAACGACGGGTTGAGTCCTCAGGCTGTTTTATACAGAGCATCCGATGCCGAGGGAACTGACGAGGAAGTGTTTCTTGATCCTAACTCCTTATCCGAGGATGGAACCGTGGCGCTGACGGGAGTGTATCAGAGTAAGGACGGCTCGAAGACTGCTTATACCGTGAGCCGCAGCGGCTCGGACTGGACAGAAATCTACGTTATGGATACTGCCAGCGGCAAACTTCTGGAGGACCACATCGAGTGGGCAAAGTTCACCGGAGCAGCATGGCATGGCGACGGCTTCTATTATAGCGCTTACCCTAAGCCAGCCGACGGGAAGGAGCTTTCGGCTGCAAATGAATACCATAGCGTATATTATCATCGCCTCGGCACACCGCAGAGTGAAGACAAGGTGGTGTATGAAGACCGCAATGCTCCCTTGCATTTCCATAGCGCGGACGTGAGCGATGATGAAAGCATGATGTTCATATCCATCGGCGGTCAGGGTAATGGCAATGCTCTGTTGGCAAAGGATCTCCGAAATCCCAACAGCAAGTGGGTGACTATCGAGCCTTCGCAGGACTATGATATGGAAGTGGTGGATGCGTTCGACGGTAACATATACGTATACACCGGTGTGGATGCGCCCAAATACCGTTTTGTGAAGCTTCAGCTGGATAAGCCCGGCCGTGAGAACTGGACTGAGATTTTGCCTGAGAGCGAGAACGTGCTCAGCAGCGTGAATTTTGCTGACGGTAAGATTATTGCCAAGTATTCGAAGGATGCGTCGGACCACGCCTATCTGTATTCGGAATCAGGCGAACTGATCCGGGAAATTGAGTTTCCGACATACGGGTCATCGTCCTTTTCGACCCGCAGAGAGAGTCCGGAAGTGTTCTATGCATTCTCGAGTTTTGTATATCCTTCGTCCCGCTATAGCTATGATCTTTCGAGTGGGGAAAGCACGGAACTTAAGGACGACGCACATTCGTCGGCTAAGGTGAATCCGGAAGATTATGTGACGGAGCAGGTGTTCTATCCGTCGAAGGACGGGACGAAAATTCCCATGTTCCTGACTTACAAAAAAGGACTTAAGCGCGATGGATCCAACCCTGTATATCTTTACGGTTACGGAGGCTTCAATGTGAGTCTGCCTCCCGGATTCAGCGCCAATCGTCTTTTCTGGCTTGAGAACGGTGGTATTTATGCGCAAACAAACCTGCGAGGTGGCGGCGAGTATGGCCATGAATGGCATGAGGCCGGCACAAAGATGCAGAAGCAGAATGTGTTCGACGACTTTATCGCTGCCGGGGAATACCTGATCAACGAGGGCTGGACCCGTCCGGATCTACTTGCAATCGAAGGTGGCTCGAATGGCGGACTGCTTGTCGGCGCCGTGGTGAACCAGCGTCCGGAGCTGTTCGGTGTGGCAATTCCGCGAGTAGGCGTAATGGATATGATGCGTTATCACCTTTTCACGATAGGATGGAACTGGGCTCATGATTACGGGACGGCCGATGACTCGCCCGAGATGGCACACTACCTGCTGGGGTATTCGCCGCTGCACACAATTCAGAGTGGTCCTGATGTGCGTTATCCGGCTATCATGGTGACAACGGCTGACCACGATGACCGCGTGGTGCCGGCTCATTCATTCAAGTATGCGGCCGCTCTTCAGGCTGCCGAAACCGGACCTCGCCCGAAACTTATCCGCATTGATTCTAAGGCCGGTCACGGAGCAGGTAAGCCAGTCGGAAAAGTAATCGATGAGTACACGGACATCTATTCCTTCATTTTCTACAACATGGGCCTTGAACCTGTGACGGCAAAGGAGGCCGAGAAGTGAGCTCAAAGGCTTCTAAAATGGGATTGAAGGCGATTCTCGCTCCTATCGGAACGGGAATCGCTCTTTCCCTGCTTTCCACGGCGTGCTTCACGGGGGTTGAATCTACGCCTCGAATAGACGATTCCGCTCTCAAAAAAGCCAAGGCGGCGGAACTTAGCGCGGAGGACCGCTATTTTGCATCCGTTGTGCCCGCGGCGGCTTCCTCGTGGCAGCCGGGAAAGGAACTGATTGTGACGGATTCGAAAATACGCCTGATATTAACGCCTGATGCTTCGGGTGTGTTGCCGGATCTGCATCCCGGCGACCGATTGGAGTTCCGACGATTCGAAGAGGTGAGGAATATAGTGGGAGAGAGTGTGACGGACGCCGTTTTCTCGACCAACGGTTTCCCGGAATTGCGGTATCGTATGCCGTGGGATGAGAAGACCCTCACGACGACGGCCGTGCCGGAAATTCCCTTCACCGTGGATCCATCTCTGGCGGCACGCGCTGATTCGATACTCCGCAACGGAGACCGGCGCCTTTATGTGCTTACGCCGCTTTGGTATGATGCGGGGTCGGAAAAATCGACCGGCGGCTACAGGCTTATCGCAGTGGAGGGTGATTCGATACGTCCGGGCAATCATATCTTCCCGCTGAAATTTTACTTTCATGTCGCTGATGAAGAGCTTGCCTCAACACCAACGGGAGAGGGCGAGAAGATGGTCTACATGTCGCATGGCGGCCGCGGGATAGCTGATTCGCGTGGGTTCGGGAGTCTGTTCTCGTTCACTAATCCTCGCAAGCGCTATCCGCAGATTAGTCCTGATATCTGGACGCTTATCATAAACTCAAGGGTGCGTGAGGGCATGACCAAGGACGAGTGTCGTCTGGCTCTGGGCTCTCCAACGAATATAGACCTCACTCCAACAAGGGTCGGGGACTTGGAACGGTGGAGCTATTCAGACGGCATATATCTAATATTCAACACTGACGGGACACTGGCCCGTTACAGATTATGAAACTGACATTCCTCGGAACGGGCACATCGATGGGTGTGCCAACAATTTCCTGCCGCTGCCGCACGTGCAGATCAACGGATCCCCGCGACAAACGACTCCGCTGTTCCGCACTTGTGGAGCTTGATTCGGGGAAAAACATACTCATCGACTGCGGGCCGGATTTCAGGGCTCAGATGCTGGCCTTAGATTCGCCGGCTATCGAGAGTGTGTTGGTGACACATACGCATTACGATCATTTGGGTGGCATTGACGACCTTCGGCCATATTGCTATGTTGCGCCTGACAGTCATTTTCCGGTGTACTGCCGCGCGGATGTGGCCCGGGACCTGCGCAACCGTGTGCCGTACTGTTTTGCGGAACATCCCTACCGGGGAGTGCCTACGTTCACAATCCATGAGATAAAGGAGGGTGACAGATTCATTCCCAAAGGCACCGATACGGAAGTGCTCGCTATTCCGGTGATTCACGGAACCCTGCATATCCTCGGATTCAGAATAGGCAGCCTTGCCTACATCACCGACTGTTCGGTACTTCCGGAAGAGGCTTATCCGATGCTTGAAGATCTGGATACACTGGTCATAAACGCATTGAGAATAAAACCTCATCCGACGCATATGAGCCTGCAGGAGTCGTTGGCAACAATAGAACGGATAAAGCCTGCGCGGGCGTTTCTGACGCATATAAGCCACGATATGGGGCTTCATGAGGAGGTCTCGAAGCTGCTTCCGCCAAATGTTAAAATAGCGGTGGACGGCATGAAAATAGTCATTTGACGACGTTATACACTTAACTTTGTCTTTGCAAAGAAAAACACACGAAATATGGCATCAGATATTCAGATAAAGGGCGCGAGAGTAAATAATCTCAAGAATGTAGATGTTGAAATCCCCCGCAATAAGTTTGTGGTAATAACCGGACTTAGCGGCTCGGGGAAGAGTTCGCTGGCTTTCGATACGCTATATGCCGAAGGCCGTCGCCGATATGTGGAAAGTCTCTCGGCTTATGCGCGCCAGTTTTTGGGACGTCTTGCCAAGCCGGAATGCGACTTTATCCGCGGCCTCCCGCCTGCAATTGCGATTGAACAGAAGGTGAATACCCGCAATCCGCGTTCGACCGTGGGCACTTCCACAGAGGTATACGATTACATCCGAATGCTTTTCGGGCGAGTGGGGCATACGTTTTCTCCAATTTCGGGTGTGGAAGTGAAGAAGCACACCGTGGCGGACGTGGTTGCAAAAGCCGCCTCCTTCCCTGTGGGAACGCGTATCGCAGTTGCTGCGCCGATGGTATTGCCGGAGGGCAGGACGCTTGACACCCAGCTTGAAATATATCTCAAGGAAGGATTCTCGCGACTGGTCGATGCAAGCGGTAAGTTCTATAACATAAAGGACTACAAGCATGCAGCAAACGAGGCATTGCCAATGCTGCTGATAGATCGACTGGCTGTTGCAGCTGAGGGATCGGATGAAAGCTCGCGACTGGCTGAGAGTGTGGAAACTGCATTTTTCGAGGGACGTGATGAGGCATCGCTCTTTGTATGGAGCGGTGGTGACAGCCCGGAGAAATTTGATTTTTCCAAGCGATTCGAGGCCGACGGAATGGTGTTTCCCGAGCCTACGGAACAGATGTTCAACTTCAACAATCCGTTAGGAGCATGTCCGGTGTGCGAGGGTTTCGGTAAAACGATGGGTATTTCCGAGCGCCTGGTCATACCCAACCAGGAAAAAAGCGTGTATGAGGAAGCAGTAGTTGCATGGCGCGGCCCGTCGCTGTCGCAGTTCAGAATGAATTTTATTACCGCCGCCAAGGGCTTTCCGGTGCACACTCCCTATAGGGAGCTTTCGGATGCGGACCGCAGACTTCTGTGGGAAGGAGATAAGAAACGTGGTATTTTCGGAATAAACGACTACTTCCGGATGCTCGAAAACAACAGGGGGAGTGTCCCGGCGCGTGTGATGCTGGCGCGCTATCGCGATAAAACGGTCTGTACGTCTTGTGGAGGATCGCGTCTCCGTCCGGAAGCATCGTACGTGAAGGTTGGCGGCGCGACAGTGACGGAACTCGTGCGCATGCCGGTAAGCGATCTGCGCGTATGGTTCGACAATCTCAAACTAAATGAACATGATGAGCGCATTGCATCGCGATTACTGAAGGAAATCAGATCGCGTCTCGAATTCCTCGATGAAGTTGGGCTGGGCTATCTCACGCTTGACCGTCTGAGCAACTCCCTTTCGGGTGGTGAGAGTCAGCGCATCAATCTCGCAACTTCGCTGGGATCTTCGCTCGTTGGTTCGCTATATATCCTCGATGAGCCGTCCATAGGTCTGCACTCCAGGGATACTGAGCGACTGATAGGCGTACTTCGCAAGCTTCAGAAACTCGGGAACACGGTGGTGGTGGTTGAGCACGATGAAGACATAATGCGAGCGGCCGACCATCTTATCGATGTCGGTCCGGCGGCCGGGCGATTGGGGGGACAGATCGTGTATCAGGGGCCTGTTGACGGATTGTCAGGGGTAGAAAACAGCTATACGATGCGTTATCTTTCCGGCAAGATGGGAATTCCCGTGCCGACCACACGCCGGAAGTATCGTGATGCAATACGTGTTCTCGGGGCCACGGAGCATAATCTGAAAAATATTGATGTGGATTTCCCCTTGGGCGTCATGACAGTGGTGACAGGAGTGAGCGGCTCGGGAAAGTCGACGCTTGTGCGCGACATTTTCTACAAGGCTCTAAAGCGTCATCTTACCGGCGAGGGCGAAACTCCGGGAGCTTTCAGAGAATTAGGCGGCGATCTGTCGCGTGTAAAGGAAGTTGTGTTCGTGGACCAGAATCCCATAGGTCGTTCGAGTCGTTCGAATCCAGCAACATATATAAAGGCTTACGATGAGATCCGTGCGCTATTCGCATCGCAGCAACTCGCAAAGCAGCTCGGTTTCACACCTGCGCATTTTTCTTTCAATACGGAGGGAGGACGCTGCGAGAACTGCAAGGGTGAAGGCTACATAACCATAGAGATGCAGTTCCTCGCCGATGTGACTATAGAGTGCGAGGCGTGTCATGGAAAAAGATTCAAGCGCGAGGTCCTGGATGTGAAATATCGCGACAAGAACATCTATGATGTCCTGAACATGACAGTAGAGGAGGCCATGCAGTTCTTTGGGGAGAATGCTTCAACCGATGCTTCATGTGCCCGAATCGTGCGCAAGCTTCAGCCGCTGGCCGACGTGGGCCTTGGATATATAAAGTTAGGCCAATCGTCGAGTACTCTTTCGGGAGGCGAGAACCAGCGTGTGAAGCTGGCCTATTTCCTGTCGCAAGAGCATCCGGAACCCACAGTTTTCATTTTTGACGAGCCTACGACGGGCTTACACTTCCATGACATACACTTACTCCTTTCGGCATTCGACAAGCTTATAGCTCTGGGCCACACGCTTGTGATCGTGGAGCACAACATGGACGTGATAAAGTGCGCAGATCACATCATAGACATGGGCCCGGAAGGCGGCGAAGCCGGCGGGATGGTCGTGGGGGAGGGGAC
>CAMWNH010000073.1 GCA_947175605.1 uncultured Porphyromonadaceae bacterium | reverse complement strand
GCGACCCTCAGCTTGGAAGGCTGATGCTCTATCGACTGAGCTACTTCCGCAGAAGTTGTGGGCGAAGATGGATTCGAACCACCGAAGGTATAAACCAGCAGATTTACAGTCTGCCCCATTTGGCCACTCTGGTATTCGCCCTTTTTGTCGACCGTTACCGGTCAACTACAGCCTTTAGCTGTAAAACCTGAGCCTCTTGTCGGATTCGAACCAACGACCCCGAGATTACAAATCACGTGCTCTGGCCAACTGAGCTAAAGAGGCAAGTCAATTTTCTCTTGCACACGGCTGCAAGGGGCTGCTTGCCGTTTGCGATTGCAAAGTTACAACCAATTTTCCGATTTGCAAAATTTTCAGAGCACTTTTTTCAAACTTTTTTCCTGCCCCTTCCCTTTCTCCCTCATTTTCAGCCCCAACCGATTCCAACCCAATCCCCCTCTCTTCCCCTTTTCCTCCCTTCACGCGCACGCACACACATGCTTATCTCGCGATTTTCACCCGCCCCTTGCAGTCATGCCGAATTTTTTTCGTACCTTTGCATGGTCCTTTTACATGGAGCCACACTTCATCTATAATTCACATTTCACATATCGCAGTATGCAGGCCCCAAAACGCGCAACGCTCGTCCTCATGGACGGCACCCGCTATGAAGGTAAGTCCTTCGGTTTCGAAGGCTCTACCGCCGGAGAAGTAGTTTTCAATACGGCAATGACCGGCTACCCCGAGAGCCTGACCGACCCGTCCTACGAAGGACAGATTCTGGTCACGACTTTCCCATTGCTCGGCAACTACGGCGTTCCGCCAACAAACGACTCCAACCCTTCTCTTAGGGAATATTACGAAGGATCACGAATCCACTGCCGCGCTATCATCGCACAGGACTATGCCTTCCATCACAGCCACTGGCTCGCCGACCGATCTCTGGCCCAATGGCTCAAGGAGGAAAAAATCCCCGGAATTTACGACATCGACACCCGTGCCCTCACCAAGCATCTCCGCGAACACGGCTCCATGCTTGGAAAAATCATAATCGAAGGGGCTGAGACGGAAGCCGATGTCGATTTTTATGATCCCAACGCCGAGAACCTTATCGCCAAGACCTCCACTCCCCTCCCCGAAGTCTACGAAAGCATCGACCTCCCCGCAACACCCCTCACACCCGATACCGACACCGCCGTCTGGGCCGAGGACAGCCGCAACGGCCGCAAAACAGTTGTACTCGTCGACTGCGGAATCAAGCACAACATAATCCGATGCCTCCTCAAGCGTGGAGTTCGCGTCGTTCGCGTTCCCTGGGACTACGACTTCTCCCACCTCCCCTACGACGGCCTGTTCATCAGTAACGGCCCCGGCAATCCCGATTTCGCCGAAGCCACCGTCCTGAACATCCGCAAAGCAATGGCCGACGGCACAAACCGTCCCATCTGCGGAATCTGCATGGGAAATCAGCTCCTGGCCAAAGCTGCCGGAGCTTCCACATACAAACTCAAATACGGACACCGCAGCCACAACCAGCCCGTGCGTCGCGCAGGCACCAACAGCTGCTATGTCACCTCACAGAACCACGGCTTCGCCGTCGACGACTCCACACTCCCCGCCGACTGGGAAGCCCTGTTCGTCAACATGAACGACGGCACAAACGAAGGCATCCGCCATCGCTCCCTCCCCTACTTCTCCGCACAATTCCACCCCGAGGCCTCAAGCGGTCCCAGGGACACTGAATTCCTTTTCGACGAATTTCTCTCCAAACTTTAAGGCCACCTCATGGAAAAAGAAAACATCAAAAAAGTACTTCTCTTAGGTAGCGGCGCACTCAAAATCGGTGAAGCCGGCGAATTCGACTACTCCGGCGCTCAGGCCCTCAAAGCATTGAAGGAAGAAGGCATTCAGACAGTGCTCATCAACCCCAATATCGCAACCGTACAGACCTCAGAAGGTTTTGCCGACAAAATTTACTTCCTGCCGGTGACGCCATTCTTCGTCGAACGCGTCATCGAAAAAGAACGTCCCGACGGAATCCTTCTCGCATTCGGCGGACAGACCGCGCTCAACTGCGGCGTCGAGCTCTACACCTCCGGAATCCTCGAAAAATATGGCGTCGAAGTGCTCGGCACACCCGTCCGCGCGATAATGGACACCGAGGACCGAGAACTATTCGTCGAGAAACTTGACGAAATCGACGTCAAGACCATTCGCAGCGAAGCCGTCGAAAGCGTCGACGAGGCCCTGCGCGTGGCCCGCGAACTCGGTTACCCCGTCATCGTCCGCGCAGCATACGCCCTCGGCGGACTCGGCAGCGGCTTCTGCGACAACGATGACGAACTCCGCGCTCTCGTCGAAAAAGCCCTCTCCTTCGCCCCCCAGGTGCTCGTCGAAAAATCCCTCAAAGGCTGGAAAGAAGTCGAATACGAAGTCGTCCGCGACCGCTACGACAACTGCATCACAGTCTGCAACATGGAGAACTTCGACCCCCTGGGCATCCATACCGGCGAAAGTATCGTCGTCGCCCCCTCGCAGACTCTCTCCAACGACGACTACCACTTCCTCCGCTCGTTGGCCATCAAGATAATACGCCACGTCGGCATAGTAGGCGAATGCAACGTCCAGTACGCCTACGACCCCGCCTCCATGGACTACCGCGTAATCGAAGTCAACGCCCGACTTAGCCGTTCCTCAGCCCTCGCATCCAAGGCCACAGGCTATCCCCTCGCTTTCGTAGCCGCGAAACTTGCCCTCGGATACGGCCTCTTCGAGCTCAAGAACTCCATAACCCGCACCACCAGCGCATTCTTCGAACCCGCACTCGACTACGTCGTCGTCAAAATCCCGCGTTGGGACCTCGGTAAATTCCACGGCGTGAACCGCGAAATCGGATCCTCCATGAAATCCGTCGGCGAAGTCATGGCCATCGGACGCACCTTCGAAGAAGCAATCCAGAAGGGCCTGCGCATGATCGGACAGGGAATGCACGGATTTGTCGAGAACAAGAGCCTCGACATCCCCAGCATACGCAAAGCACTCGCCGCCCCCACCGACAAACGCATTTTCGTCATCGCCAAAGCCTTCGCTGAAGGATACACCGTCGACGAAATCCACGAACTCACGAAAATCGACCGCTGGTTCCTCTACAAACTTCTCAACATCCTCGAGACATCCCGCGCCCTCGAAGCCTATGACACACTCGAGGCCCTGCCCGACAGCCTCCTGCGTCAGGCAAAGCAACAGGGCTTCAGCGACTTCCAGATCGCCCGCTCGATATTCAAGAAAGCCATGGACAGCGCCACCGAAAAATGCATCCTCGATGTGCGCCGCCACCGACTCTCGCGCGGCATTCGCCCCGTCGTAAAGCAGATCGACACTCTCGCAGCCGAATACCCCGCCGAGACTAACTACCTCTACCTCACCTACAACGGCACGGAAAACGACATCACCTACACCGGCGACCATCGCTCCATCGTCGTTCTCGGCTCCGGCGCATACCGCATCGGCTCATCCGTCGAATTCGACTGGTGCTCCGTAAATGCCCTCCTTACCGTCAAGAAAGAAGGTTGGCGCTCAGTCATGATCAACTACAACCCCGAGACCGTATCCACCGACTACGACATGTGCGATCGTCTCTACTTCGACGAACTCACATTCGAACGCGTAATGGACATCCTCGAGCTTGAGCAGCCCCATGGCACCATCCTCAGCGTGGGCGGCCAGATTCCCAACAATCTGGCTATGCGTCTGGCCGATCAGGGTGTCAACATCCTCGGTACGTCCGCCCTCAGCATCGACAATGCCGAGGACCGCCACAAGTTCTCCGCCATGCTCGACTCCCTCGGCGTCGATCAGCCGCGCTGGCGCGAGCTCACCAGCCTCGAGGACATCAATGAATTCATCGATGAGGTTGGCTATCCCGTACTCGTCCGTCCCTCATACGTTCTTTCCGGTGCAGCCATGAACGTCTGCTCCAACCACGACGAACTCGTGCGCTTCCTCCGGCTCGCCGCAAACGTTTCCAAGCAGCACCCCGTCGTCGTCACAGAATTCATTCAGGGCGCCAAGGAAATCGAGATGGACGCCGTCGCCGATGACGGCGAGATAATCGCATACGCCATCTCCGAGCATATCGAATACGCCGGTGTACATTCGGGCGACGCCACCATCCAGTTCCCGCCCCAGAAACTGTATGTCGAAACCATGCGGCGCATCAAGAAAGTTTCGGCCAAGATCGCCCGCGCACTCAAGATTTCCGGCCCCTTCAACATCCAGTTTATGGCCAAGGAGAACGACATCCTCGTGATCGAGTGCAACCTCCGCGCCTCGCGTAGCTTCCCATTCGTGTCGAAAGTCCTCAAGATCAACTTCATCGACCTCGCCACACGCGTCATGCTGGGTCTCCACCCCGAGAAACCGGCCAAGAGCGCCTTCGACCTCGATTACGTGGGCGTAAAGGCATCCCAGTTCTCCTTCTCGCGCCTGCAGGGCGCCGACCCCGTGCTGGGCGTCGACATGAGCTCTACGGGCGAAGTAGGATGTCTGGGCGATGACACCGACGAGGCCGTCCTCAAGTCCCTCCTTGCGGTTGGCCTGCGCGTACCCCGCCGCGCCGTATTGCTCTCCACCGGCGGCACAAAACAGAAAGCCGAGCTCCTCAACGCCGCACACAGCCTCCACAAGGCCGGCCTGAAGATATATGCCACAGGAGGCACCGCACAGTTCCTCAACGAGAACGATATTCCCGCCGTCCGCGTCTACTGGCCCTCCGAGCCTGACAAGCAGCCTCAGGCACTCGACCTCCTGCACGAAAAGATGGTCGACCTGGTTGTGAACATTCCCAAGAACCTCTCCAGCAACGAGCTTAGCAACGGTCGCAAGATCCGTCGCGCCGCGATAGATCTCAACATCCCGCTGCTCACCAATGCCCGTCTTGCCGCCGCGTTCATAAAGGCCTTCACTGCCCAGCCCATGGACAAGATCGAAATAAAGTGCTGGGGCGAATACTGATGCCCGCTGCAGATCAAATCTATAATCCCAAGATATGAAATTCAGATTTCTCCTTTTCCTCAGCACCGTGCTCTTTGGGAGCATGGCGCTGAGCGCCGCTTCCGTGCCCTATGACACCATACCCGGCGACCCGATCAAAACCCGCATCTACACCCTGCCGAACGGTCTGAAGGTGTTCATGAGTGTCAACAAAAAAAGCCCGCGAATCCAAACTAATATCGCTGTTCGCGTCGGTGGCAAAAACGATCCGGCCGAGACAACCGGCCTCGCCCACTACTTCGAACACCTCATGTTCAAAGGCACCGAACAGTTCGGCACTTCCGACTATGCCGCCGAGAAACCACTCCTCGACAGCATCGAGGCTGCATTCGAGACATACCGTCACACCACCGACCCCGCCACCCGCGCCAAAATCTACCATCATATCGACTCCCTGAGCTATGCCGCTTCCCTGCTGGCCATCCCCAACGAGTACGATAAGCTCATGGCCGCGATCGGCGCAGATGGAACCAACGCCTACACCTCCATGGACGCGACCTGCTATGTCGAGGACATCCCCTCCAATCAGATCGAGACATGGGCCCGCGTACAGGCCGACCGCTTCGCTCACCCCATCCTGCGAGGCTTCCACACCGAACTCGAAACAATCTACGAGGAGAAAAACATGTCGCTGAAGGACGACTCCGACCGCCTCTTCGAAGCCCTTTTCGAAGGACTCTTCCCCGACCATCCCTATGGCACACAGAGTGTTCTGGGCACGCAGGAGCATCTTAAGAACCCCTCCATCACCAACGTAAAGGCTTATCACGGCAAGTGGTATGTCCCCAACAACATGGCCATCGCAATGGCCGGCGACTTCGATCCCGATGAAGCCATCGAAATCATAGCCAAATACTTCGGCTCGCTACAGCCCAATCCCGAGCTTAGCCGTCCTGCCATCGCCGGACGTCGCGACATCCCCTCGCCCGTCATCCGCGAAGTCGTAGGACCTGAATCCGAAGCAATCTATCTCGCATGGCGCATCCCGGGCAAATCCGACTCCACGGCCATCATCGCCAAATCCCTCGGCTCCGTCATGACCAACGGCTTCTCCGGCATACTCGACCGCAATGTCCGCATTCCCCAGCGCACGCTTTCGTCCGGTTCCTTCGCATACCTGCAGGCCGACGCCGGCTCCTTCATCATGTATGGCCAACCCGCTCCCGGCCAAACGCTTGACGATGTCCGCGACATCCTTCTCCAGCAAGCCGATAGCCTCCGTCAGGGCCGCTTCAGCGAAGGCCTTATCGAGGCCGTGGCCAATAACAACAAGCTCTACAACGAATCCAGCTTCGAAAGCAACGAAGGCCGCACCGACATTTATGTCGATGCATTCACAAGCGGTGTGCCCCTCGCAGAAGCCCTTTACCGTCTCACCAACGCCGGATCCGTCTCCAAATCGGATATCGTAGACTTCGCCCACGAATACATCGGTCCTGAAAACTATGTGGCCGTCTACAAACGTCAGGGCCAGGACAGCACACTGATGGCAATCGAGAAACCCGCACTCACCCCCATCGCCACCAACCGCGACATGAGCTCCGCATTCCTCGATGAAGTTGTCGCCACGGAAGTCGAGCCCATCGAACCCCGCTTTGTCGACTACGATCGCGATCTCACTATCCTCAAGGACAAGGCCGGCTCTGAGGTGCTGTACGTCCGGAACACCACGAACGACATCTTCAACCTCTCTTACATTTTCGAGACGGGCCAGAACGCCTCGCCGCTCCTTGCTAATGCCTCGGCCCTACTGAAATTCGCATCCACTCCAACGATGACCGCAGCCGACGTTCAGCGACGTTTCTACGAGCTGGCATGCCGCTACGGCGTCTCCGTCGGCACGACCAGAACCACCATACAGCTCATTGGCCTTAGCGAAAACATGGCTGCCGCACTCGAGCTCCTGACTGAACTCATAAACAGCGCCACCGTTGACGACGCCACCTTCGACAAATGGCTCGACAACGTTGCCCAGGGCCGCGAGAACGAGCGCACGAACGAGCGTCAGTGCTACAACGCCCTCCGCTCCTATGCGATGTATGGCCCGGACAATCTCTATACCAAGCGCCCGTCCGTGGACGAATTACGCTCGATCGGCTCCAAGGCTATCCTCGACGAGCTCAAGTCCCTTATGTCAGACATGCAGCGTCGCGTGCTCTATTACGGCCCCGACAGCGAGACTCAGCTTCTCTCCATGCTCGACACCCACACCCCGGCCCATCTCACCGATCCCGCACCGGTGCAGCCCTTCACCGTAAAGCCTACCGATGAACCCATCATCTACGTAGCGCCGTTCGACATGCCCCAGGTCGACTTCTACATGTTCTCCCTCCTGCCCGAAAAGATGAATCTCGACACTCAGGTTGGCGCCCAGCTTTTCAATACCTACTTCGGCGGCGGCATGAACTCCATCGTCTTCCAGGAAATGCGCGAGAGCCGCTCGCTGGCCTACAGCGCATGGGCATCCCTCGGCACTACCGGCTACAAGCCATACGAATATATCTTCAACGCTGGCATCGGCACGCAGGTCGACAAGCTCCCCGATGCCATGAAGGCATTCGAACAAATCATCGAGGACATGCCCCTGAGCGAAAGCGCCTTCAACATCGCCCGTCAGAGCCTCGACAAATCCATCCGCACCGAGCGCGTGCTCGACGATGACATCGCCTGGGCCTACATCCGCATGCAGGACTATGGATTCTCCGGAGTGAACAAGAAACTCTTCAGCATGCTCCCCACCCTCACCCTCGATGCCGTGTCAGATTTCCACAAGCGCCACATCAAAGGCTGCAAGTACCGCTATGCCATCCTCGGACCGATCGAAAAAATCGACATGCCCGAGCTTGAGAAGCGCGGTAAAGTGGTGATACTCACCCTCGACGACATCTTCGGAACGAAGCACTAAATATGTTCTCCGGCTGACGCACCTGACAGCCGGCATGACATAATATGACAAAAATCGCGTGTCAAAACATTTTTGGCACGCGATTTGTTTTATTTTCGACAGCAGCCCCCGACGGAGCTGCCCGAGAAAGAAATTAAAAATACAAACAACATAAAAACACGTATACTATTATGGGAAAAATCATTGGTATTGACTTAGGAACCACCAATTCCTGTGTTGCCGTTCTCGAAGGTAAGGATCCCGTTGTTATCCCCAACAGCGAAGGCCGCAACACCACTCCTTCGGTTGTAGCATTTGTCGATGGCGGCGAGCGCAAGGTAGGCGATCCTGCCAAGCGTCAGGCCATCACCAACCCCAAACGCACCATTTATTCTATCAAGCGTTTCATGGGCGAAACCTACGACCAGGTTGAAAAAGAAATCGAACGCGTGCCTTACAAGGTTGTACGTGGCGACAACAACACGCCCCGTATCGACATCGACGGCCGCGAATACACTCCGCAGGAAATCTCGGCCATGATTCTTCAGAAGATGAAGAAGACCGCCGAGGACTATCTGGGCCAGACCGTATCGGAAGCCGTTATCACCGTGCCCGCATACTTCAACGATGCCCAGCGTCAGGCCACCAAGGAAGCCGGCGAAATCGCAGGCCTCAACGTTCGCCGTATCGTGAACGAGCCTACCGCAGCCGCGCTCGCCTATGGTCTTGACAAAAGCAATAAGGATCAGAAGATTGCCGTATTCGATCTCGGTGGCGGCACATTCGATATTTCCATCCTCGAACTCGGCGACGGCGTGTTTGAAGTTAAGTCCACTAACGGTGATACCCACCTTGGCGGTGATGACTTCGACCATGTGATCATCGACTGGCTGGCCGACGAGTTCCAGAAAGAAGAAGGCGTAGACCTTCGTCAGGACCCCATGGCCCTGCAGCGTCTGAAGGAAGCTGCCGAGAAGGCCAAGATCGAGCTTTCCAGCACCACTTCCACGGAGATCAATCTCCCCTACATCATGCCTGTGAACGGTATTCCGAAGCACCTCGTGAAGACCCTCACCCGCGCAAAGTTCGAGCAGCTCGCCGACAAGCTCATCCAGGCAACCCTCAAGCCCTGTGAAGACGCACTGCGCGATGCAGGCCTCACGGCTAAGGACATTGACGAAGTAATTCTCGTGGGTGGCTCCACCCGTATCCCCGCTATCCAGCAGGTTGTAGAGAAGTTCTTCGGCAAAGCTCCCTCCAAGGGCGTCAACCCCGATGAAGTAGTAGCCGTTGGTGCAGCCATTCAGGGTGGTGTCCTCTCCGGCGACGTGAAGGACGTGCTTCTGCTCGACGTTGTGCCTCTGAGCGTAGGTATCGAAACTCTCGGTGGCGTAATGACCAAGCTTATCGAAGCCAACACCACCATTCCTACCCGAAAGAGCGAAACCTTCTCCACGGCCCAGGACAACCAACCTTCCGTTGAGATCAACGTCCTTCAGGGCGAGCGTCCCATGGCCAAGGACGATAAGCTCCTCGGTAAGTTCCACCTCGATGGCATCGCACCCGCACCCCGTGGCGTGCCCCAGATTGAGGTTACATTCGAAATCGACGCCAACGGTATCCTGAACGTATCCGCCAAGGATAAGGCCACCGGCAAGGA
>CAMWNH010000072.1 GCA_947175605.1 uncultured Porphyromonadaceae bacterium | reverse complement strand
CTCCTCAAGGCAGCAAAAGAAAAAAATTGTAACATGGAATCAAGAAAGAAAATAATACTATTAAGTATATTCATAGTTTTGATCGCAGGACTTATCTGTCCGTGCGTCATTGCATCATATCGTCATATCTCTGATGATAATTATAAAATTGAACGACGACACCGCGATGCCGTTGTGTCAAAAGAAACATACAAACCGAAAAACCTTTTTGAAAAATACACATCGTTCTCGTTTATTCACACACGTCCGCTGACTATGATGAGGGAAATGGCAGACTCGATCAATTTCTCTAATTATAGAACACCCTTCGGACTGGGTGAAGATATATTTCGCGATGGTTTCATATATAATATGATAGCCACTGATCATAAAATACAAGATCCGAAGAGCATTCTTAGCCTTGAAAACCAAGAGCATACAACCGTTGATTCACTTACCTGCGGATATAAGGAAATATTCTTCATCGGCACAAACTCATTGGGGAAAAATTCCCTATATTGTTTCAGCGATGGCGGCTTGCTTTTTACCACAGGCCAATGGTATAAAGATCTCTTTACTTTTAAATATGATAAAAAGGTATTTCTGCCCTATGATTTTGCCTTAGATGGCATGACACTTGTATGGAAATTCACTTGTAATGATGGTGTGATACAAGGTGCTGAGGTTATGCTCTTCTCCCCTTGGGACGAATGCTATGGGATTTATGACCTGAAGAACAAGACTTTCACCAAATTCAAGGATATATGAGCTTCAATGGCTTCGTGTATTTATCTATTACACACGTTTTTCGTGGCTTTTCTAAGGGAGGAAAGATAAGTGAGATTTTTAATACGCCGCGCCTAAGCCGTAAAATACGCTGAATAATACGCTTTCTATAGCGCACGGAGAGGGCAAGCCCCACAGAAGCTCGCCGCTTGAACAAAAATCGTTTGCCTTCGCGCTGATTTGCATATTTCGCGGATATTGAGCGGGTTGCGTTTGCAACGTACCAAAGGCACGTCCGTACTGTTCGCGGGGGGCGATTGCTATTTGTCGCGTGAGGGCGATTGAAGGACATACTATTTTTGGGGTGTGAATGTCTTTAAACTGCGATGCGAAAATTTTTTGTGGCAAAAACTTGGCAGTTTGGGCAAGAATCAATAACTTTGCAAAGTTTTTCTCACCTGACAACTCAAACATGGGAAAATTCACAGCTTTCAAGCTCCCGCTGAAGAGCCTCGCCCCCGGCAAGCATGCTTTTCAGTATCACCTCGACAAGGAGTTCTTCACTAACATGGAGAGCGCCGACGTTCATGACGCCGACCTGACGGTGGATCTCGCCGTAGACTACAACGGGCAGTTTTACATGCTTGATTTCGCCATTGAAGGCGAAGTAGTTCTGATCTGCGACCGCTGTCTGGACAATCTTCACTATCCGATCGAGGCATCGTACTCGATAACTGTGGAATATGGCGATGACTACAACGACGAGAGCGATGATGTGCTGCAGATTCCTGAAAGCGACCAGTATCTGAATGTGGCATACATGATCTATGATACTGTGGCGCTTGCCATTCCCATCAAGCACGTGCACCCTCTGGGCAAGTGTAACCGCCAAATGAGCGCGATGCTGAAGAAGCATCGGGCAACGGTGGCGGGCGATGAGGATGCAGAGCTTGAGGAAGCGCTGATGGACGAAATGGACAGCATGAGTCCGGACAGCGGCGCGGGGTCTGACCCGCGCTGGGATGCGCTCCGCAAGTTGTCGGGCGACAATGACACCGACAGCGGTGCCGAATAGGCCTCTGAAGGCCGGGATTGAGACTTTCGTGCATCCGCTCCCTATTGGCAGGAGCGGGCGCTTCTCCCCGAAGGTATCCCGGCAGTGAGAAAGCCGGTTCGGCCCAGACATACATCTGAATAAAAACTACAAGGAATAAAACAAAAAGACAATGGCACATCCTAAACGCAAACAATCGAAGACTCGCACCGCAAAGCGCCGCACCCACGACAAGGCTGTGGCCCCCACCCTTGCTATCTGCCCCAACTGCGGCGCATGGCATGTGTATCACTGCGTATGCGGCGAATGCGGCTACTATCGCGGCAAGCAGGCTATCGTAAAGGAAGCAGCTGTCTAAGCTGAGCCTTTCGCATCCCGGCCTCCCGCCCCGGAGAGGCGTGCGAAACACATCGCGCACGCATGCTGCCGGGGTACATTTTAGCAAACTATAATCCGCCTTCTTCCCCGACGCCACGGCACTTCGGACTCCCCTCCGCTTGAGGCGCCGGGAATTGGCATATTTTATTGGTATACCGTTATGCTTAACGCTCGAATTTCAGCTATAGCCTCCTACGTTCCCGATGATATTCTCGACAACGAGATGCTTTCCAAGATGGTGGACACCAACGATGAGTGGATCACCACGCGTGTGGGTATCAAACAGCGCAGAATACTCAAAAAGGAGGGCGAGGGCTCTTCTTATATGGGTGCGATTGCAGTGCAGCGTCTTCTGGAAAACGCCCAGTGCGCGCCCGAGGACGTGCAGCTCATCATCTGCGCCACGTCCAATCCCGACTACCGTTTCCCGGCCACCGCTTCGGTGATAGCACATCGCTGCGGCCTCACGGGAGCCTACGCCTACGACATCCAGGCCGCGTGCGCGGGCTTCATCGTTGCACTGCAGGATGCGAACGCCTACATCAAGTCGGGTATCTATAAGAAGGTTGTGGTTGTTGCGGCCGAAAAGATGTCGTCGATGGTCAACTATCAGGACCGTGCCACATGTCCGCTCTTCGGCGACGGCGCAGCTGCCGTGCTGGTGGAGCCCACCGAGGACACGAGCAAGGGCGTAATCGACGCCGTATTCCACACGGACGGCAACGGACTGGAGCATCTGCTGATGCGCGCAGGCGGCTCTGTGAAGCCTGCAAGCCACGAGACGATCGACGCGGGCGAGAACTTCCTCTTCCAGGACGGCCGCTCCGTCTACAAGCATGCGGTGATGAACATGCTCACGAGCACGCTGGACGTGATGAAGCGCAACAATCTTACCGTCGAGGATGTGGACTACCTTATCCCCCATCAGGCCAACCTGCGCATTATCGAAGCCGTGAGCGACCGCGCCGGCATGCCTCGCGAGAAGGTGCTCGTGAATATCGAGCACTACGGCAATACGTCGGCTGCTTCGATTCCTCTGTGCCTCGACGAATTCAAGGGCACGCTCAAAAAGGGCGACAAGCTGCTGCTGACGGCTTTCGGCGCCGGCTTCACCTGGGGCGCCATGTATCTTGTGTGGGACATCTGATTCCTGCCGAAAACCGCATAGCGCAGCAAGCAACGAACGAGACAAGCGGATACACCCCGATGCGGGCGTGTCCGCTTGCTTCGTGTATGGACGTTCCAACAATCGCGGCAGTTCAGACGTTATAATTCATGATACGACGCAAAAGCGCGTATTTGCAAAAACGATATAATAACATAAAACACATAATCGAACATGAGCGAACAGAATCTTCCCCTCGCATCCGACCATAAACACAGAGCCGGCTTCGTAAATATAGTAGGCAATCCCAACGTGGGCAAATCGACACTGATGAATGACCTGGTGGGCGAACGCGTAAGCATCATTACGTCCAAGGCCCAGACCACGCGCCACCGCATCATGGGCATCGTGAACACGGACGAGTATCAGATCGTATTCTCCGACACGCCCGGCGTGCTCTCGCCCAAATATAAGCTTCAGGATTCGATGCTGGCCTTCAGCGAGGGCGCACTGACGGATGCTGACGTGCTGCTGTATGTGACGGACGTCGTAGAAGATCCTACGAAGAACGCCGACTTCCTGGCGCGCGTGGCCGCGGAGACTGCGCCCGTGCTGCTGGTAATCAACAAGATCGATCTGCTGAAGGATAATTCGGAGCTTGATGCAATCGTGGCTCGCTGGCGCGAGCTGCTGCCGAAGGCCGAGATCTTCCCCACGTCGGCCAAGGAGCACTTCAACGTGGCCAACCTCATGAACCGCATCGTGGAACTCCTGCCCGAGGGCGAGCCCTACTTCGGCAAGGACGCCCTCACGGACAAGCCGGCGCGTTTCTTCGTCACGGAAATCATCCGCGAGAAAATCCTCCTCAACTACGACAAGGAGGTGCCCTACAGCGCCGAGGTGATCGTCGAGAAATTCGAGGAAAAGGAGAAGTCCATCCACATCATGGCGGTGATCTACGTGGAGCGCGAGAGCCAGAAGGGCATCCTCATCGGCCGCGCAGGTTCGATGCTGAAGAAGGTGGGCATGGAAGCGCGCAAGGACATCGAGAAGTTCTTCAATAAGAGCGTCTATCTGGAGCTGTTCGTGAAGGTCGAACCCAACTGGCGCAACCGCGAGAACAAGTTGCGCTCATTCGGATATATCGAATAATCGGATATTTGCGCATTTCGCGTAAAAACAATATCTTTGCATATAAAAGAAACATTCAACAATATGGGACAACTCGTAGCAATTGTAGGACGTCCGAACGTGGGTAAATCCACACTGTTCAACAGGCTTACGCAGTCGCGTACGGCCATCGTGGATCCTACGGCCGGCACCACCCGCGACCGCCAGTACGGCAAGGTGGACTGGAACGGCAAGGAATTCTCGATCGTCGACACGGGCGGTTGGGTAGTGAATTCGGAGGACGTTTTCGAAACAGAAATAAACAGGCAGGTGGAACTGGCCATCGAACAGGCCGATGAAATCCTGTTTGTAGTGGATGCCATGAACGGCGTGACGGATCTGGACGACCATGTGGCCGAGATCCTGCGCAAGAGCCGCAAGCCGGTGATTCTCGTGGCTAACAAGGTGGACTCGAACGAATGGGTCTACAACATCGCCGAATTCTACTCTCTGGGCCTGGGCGATCCATATCCCGTATCGGCCGCCAACGGCTACGGAACGGGCGATCTGCTGGACGAAATCATCAAGAAGCTTCCGGAGAAAGATCCTTCCCAGGAGGAGCAGCTGGACGAGATTCCGAAGTTTGCCATCGTGGGCCGTCCTAACGCGGGCAAGTCGTCGCTTATCAACGCCTTCATCGGCGAGGACCGCCATATCGTGACGAACATCGCCGGCACCACCCGCGACTCGATATACACGCGCTACAATAAGTTCGGCTTCGACTTCTATCTGGTGGACACGGCCGGTATCCGAAAGAAGAACAAGGTGAACGAGGACATCGAATACTACTCCGTGATCCGCTCGATCCGCGCCATCGAAGCCTCGGACGTGTGCATACTCATGATCGACGCCACGCGCGGCATCGAAGCCCAGGACGTGAACATCTTCTCGCTTATCCAGAAGAACAAGAAGGGCCTCGTAGTGGTCGTGAACAAATGGGACCTCGTTGAAGACAAGTCCACGACGGCCATCAAGCACTATGAGACGGCTATCCGCGAGCGTTTCGCGCCCTTCACGGACTTCCCCATCATCTTCACCTCGGCGCTCACGAAGCAGCGTATCTTCAAGGTTATCGAGACGGCCGTGCAGGTCTATGAGAACCGCCGTCGCGTAGTGCCGACCTCGCAGCTCAATACCGTACTGCAGGAGGACATCAACGCCTATCCCCCGCCAAGCAACAAGGGCAAGTTCATCAAGATAAAATACATCACCATGCTCAAAGGCGCGCAGGTGCCCACGTTCATTTTCTTCTGCAATCTGCCGCAGTGGGTCAAGGAGCCCTACCGCCGCTATCTTGAGAACAAGATCCGCGAGCACTGGGACTTCAAAGGAACGCCCATCAACCTTTTCATGCGCGATAAATAACCCCTCTCTCAATCTATAACCATACTCTCCTCTGATACTATGCAGACATTCGAAGAACTGGGTGTGCGCGACGACCTTCTCCGCGGCATCCATGAAATGGGATTCGAGAATCCCATGCCCGTTCAGGAGAAGGTGATACCCGTGCTGCTGGACGGCGACCACGATCTCGTGGCGCTGGCCCAGACCGGTACAGGCAAAACAGCGGCTTTTGGCCTGCCCGTGATACAAAGAATCGACACGCAGCGCAACGTGCCGCAGGCCCTGATTCTCGCTCCCACGCGCGAACTCTGCCTCCAGATAGCCGGCGATCTGGCCGACTTCTCCAAGTACACGCCCGATCTGGCCGTGCTGCCCGTCTACGGCGGCTCGAGCATCGAAAGCCAGATCCGCGCGCTGCGCAAGGGCGTGCAGATCATCGTGGCCACGCCGGGACGTCTGATCGATCTTATCAACCGCGGAGTGGTCAAGCTGGCCGATGTACACACGGTGGTGCTCGACGAGGCCGACGAGATGCTCAATATGGGCTTCGTGGATTCGATCAACGACATTCTCGCGCATGTGCCCGAAGATCGCAAAATGCTGCTCTTCTCGGCTACGATGCCGGCCGAAGTGGCCAAGATTGCCAAGCGCTTCATGCATGAGCCCGAGGAAATCGTCATAGGCACACGCAACGAAGGCGCAAAGAACGTGCGGCATATCTACTACATGGTCAATGCGCGCGACAAGTATCTCGCGCTGAAGCGTATCGCCGACGACACGCCTAATATCTACGCCATCATCTTCTGCCGCACGCGCCGCGATACACAGGAAATTGCCGACCGCCTGATTCAGGACGGCTACAATGCCGACGCCCTGCACGGCGACCTCTCGCAGCAGCAGCGCGACATCGTGATGAAGAAATTCCGCGACCGCGTTATAACGCTCCTTGTGGCTACAGACGTGGCTGCCCGCGGCCTCGACGTGGACGACCTCACGCACGTCATCAACTTCGGTCTGCCCGATGACACGGCCGTCTACACTCACCGCTCCGGCCGTACGGGCCGTGCGGGCAAGACGGGTGTGTCCGTGGCCATCATTCACTCGCGCGAGAAAGGCCGGCTGCGGGAAATCGAACGCATCATAGGCAAGAAATTCGAGCGTAAGGAAGTACCTACGCCCGAACATATCATCGAAAAGCAGCTCTACAATCTTGCCGACCGGCTGGAACGCGTGGAGGTGAACGAGGAAGAGATAGGCAAATACCTTCCCGGAGTGGCCCGCAAGCTTTCGTGGCTCACGACGGAGGACTTGCTCAAGCGCGTTCTATCGCTTGAATTCAACCGCCTGCTCGACTACTATAAGGATGCGCCCACTATCGACTTTATCGACGAGAAACCCCGCAAAGAGCGCAAGGAGCGCCACGAACGTCCCGTATCCGACAAGGATAAGGACCGCCGCACGGCCGAGCCGGGAATGGAACGCATCTACGTCTCCGCAGGTAAGGCCGACGGCTTCTTCGCCGGCAACCTGATTGACATGCTCAATAAGCTCGTCGAGGGCAAGCGCGTAGACGTGGGCCGGATAGACCTCATGCCATCATACTCGCTTTTCGACGTGAACAAGGCTGACGCAAAACGTGTGGTGCGCGCCCTCAAGGGTGCCGAATTCTACGGCAAACGCATCTACTCCGAGATCGCCGATAAGGACAAGGACTATAATCACAGTTCCGAACGCAAGGCCAAGTCGCCCAAGAAATACAAGAAATGAACCTCCTAAGACGAACGATACTCTGCGCTGTCCTCGCCACGGCTGCCCTTGCAGCCCCGGCCCGGACGGCGCTCGATTTTTTCACGGACCTGCCCATGAGCGTGCTCAGTCTGCTCTCGCGCACCACGCGTCAGGACATGATAGACTACTACAACGCCGGGCTGGCTACGCCTTCCGACAATATATATGGCGGTAAATCGCGCATCCTGCGTGTGTCGGACAATAGCATTGACCTGCTTGCCAGCACTAACGCGACAGCCACTATCGCCGTCCTGCCGGCCGGGTCCGATACTATCGTGGCCCTGATCGAGACTATGCGCACACCTACTCCGGACTCCTCCGTGTCGTTCTACCGTACGTCCGACTGGACGAAGATGGCTGTGACCCTGCCTACTCTCCGCGACTTCCTTACGCCGGAGGCCCGCAAAGAGCGCCTCACCGCCGCGGACTTCCCGGAGATGAGCTTCTACACCGTTGAGTTCGACCCGGAGACAGCCGAATTCATCTTCCGCGACCGCACCGCGCAGCACTACTCCGTCCCCGAGGGCAGCTCTGTGGAATATCGGGCATTGAATTTTCTGCGACCGCAGATCACACGTGTGCTGCAGGGCTCAAAACTTATAGAGCCTAAAAAATGATGGTCAATACCGGCAAAGACAAAGGCTCCGCGCTATCCCTGTCGCAGCTTACATCGCGCCTGGCCACGGCTATCTCGCTGGCTCCGGGCGTGAACGACGTGTGGGTCGTAGGCGAGACTTCCGACCTGCGCCTCGCACGCGGACATTGCTACATGGAGCTTCTGGAAAAGGACGCGTCAGGCACGCAGCTTGCCAAGATGCGCGCCATGATATGGGCGCGCGACTACTCCCGCATAGCTCGTGAATTCGAAATGATGACCGGTGCCTCGCTGCAGTCCGACCTGAAGATAATGGCGCGCGTGCGCACCACTTTTCATCCGCTTTTCGGCCTGAGTCTTACGATCACGGACATCAACCCCGAGTACACGGCCGGCGATCTCGTGCGCAGACGCAACGAGATTCTCGCACGTCTGCAGCGCGAGGGCGTATATGACCTTAACCGAACGCTACCGTGGCCCGCTCCCGTGCTGCGTATAGCCGTCGTTTCTGCCGTAGGAGCGGCCGGCTACGGCGACTTCGTGCGACAGCTCTATTCGGATCCGGCCCGCTTCCGTTTCACAATCCGCTTGTTCGAAGCGCCCATGCAGGGCTCGCAGACGTCACCCGGCGTGATTGACGCGCTCGAACGCATCGCTGCTGAGGCCGACAGCTTCGACTGCGTGGTCATCATCCGCGGCGGCGGAGCGGTGGCTGATCTCGTAGCCTTCGACGACTATAACCTCGCGTCGCATGTGGCGCAGTTCCCCCTGCCCGTAATCGTGGGTATAGGCCATGATCGCGACATCTGCGCGCTGGACTATGTAGCGGCCATTAGCGCCCGCACGCCAACGGCCGCGGCAGAGACCCTTGTCGACATGGCACGACGCGAACTGGGACGTCTCTATGAGCTTGCAAACGGCATTGCACGCAACGCATCCGAACGCACCCATCAGGAAGCCACACGCCTCGCCCGCATAAAAGGCGCTTTGCCCCTCATGACCCGCAACATCATAGAGCGCGCACGCATGCGCGTAGGCGAACAGGCAGCCACACGGCTTGCCGACTACTCGCGCGTAGCTATAACGCGACGCAAGGACCGTCTGCATGCGATTTCCGAGACCCTCGAAGCCCTCAGCCCGGAAGCTACATTACGGCGAGGATTCTCAATCACGCGCATCGACGGGCACGCCGTAATACTTCCGGAACAATTAAAGCCCGGAGAAATCATAGAGACCACTCTTGCACAAGGCAGAGTATATTCAACCGTAACAAAAACCATAGAAAAATGAAATACGCTGAAGCAATAGCAGAACTCGAAAACATACTTAGCTCCATGCGCTCCGAAACTTGCGACATCGACACCCTCACCGCGCGCACCAAGCGAGCCGTAGAACTCCTCAACGAATGTCGCACCCGCCTCACCGCCACCGAAGAAGAACTAGAAACCATCCTCGCCTCCCTAACCCCCGAAGAATAAAACAAGCCTCTCCGCGACCTGTAGGGACGTGCCTCCGGCACGTCAACAACGCCCTCCGCGGATAAGCCCGCCATAAAAGCTATATTGCCTATCATAGCTAACCCGCGACAGGTTGCACCCGGCTATCCATCGATCGCGAACTGTAGGGACGTGCCTTCGGCACGTCAACAACGCCCCGATAGCAAAATCCAGGATAAATCCCGATTAATCACGATTAATCCCGATAAATCCCACTCACCCACCCCAAAAACGAGCACAAAAAAAAA
>CAMWNH010000071.1 GCA_947175605.1 uncultured Porphyromonadaceae bacterium | reverse complement strand
GCTTGTTTTTTGCGTTGTTTTTTTGTATCTTTGTATCTGTTTATTTTTGATTTTGAATAATGAAGAGAACGCTGATTATCATATTTTTATGCATCGTAACCTTTATGCATGTCCGGGCCGGCCTGACTTTCAGCGGTTCCGGGGCACAGGTTATTGAGATTAAACCCGAAGCTTCAACAGGTCTTGAGGCGATATATGTACTTACTAATACGGAAGGCGTGCAGGTGACGAGCAACTATCCTTCACCATGGATGGCTTTCGGATCCATGGGCGGGGCGTATGCCGAGGAGATTGCCGCTGCAGGCTCTACGCTTACGCTTGACAATGGCGACACGGGAATCCTGATGACGGATGATTCCGGGCGTCAGCATTGCTTCTGGATTGTGGATTACTCCGCTCACGAACTTATCCTAGATGCTTTGTCGGCTGTTCCGGAGGATGGCAATTGCGAACGCACAACATTGATTCTCGCCGGGCATGCAGAGCCTATTGTGTACTATACCATCACCGGGAGGCGAGAGGTGTTAAGCCGCGAGCTTGAGTTGGAGTATGATACACAGGTATTTGACGAGGGCGCATTCGACTATGTGTCCGGCAAGACCAAGCTCACGCTTGAAGGTGTATCGACCCGCGTGGGAGTCACGGCGCCATTGTGCGACACATATTTCACATTGACTGGCGACCGATTCCTTCGGAAATGGGGCCGGGAGGAGACCGTGACTTCAGACTTGTTTTTGACTTCTGCGGTTGCTGCTGAAACACGCGCAGAACAGACCGAACGGGAAAACGATAATGAACAGAAAGATGACACAGCCGGTTCATTCGGAGGATCGGCGCCTTGCGAAATTGCTTTTACTGCTGCGACGAGCGACAAAGTGATATTCCGAGAGTGGCAGATTTCGACAACTCCTGAGTTCGAGATACTCCAGAACTCATTTAACGAGGATAGTTTTACATATACTTTTACGGACAAAGGTAGTTTTTACGTTCGTTTTGTAGCAAACAATGCCGATGGAACCTGTGAGCAGCTTGGCACGGTTTATGAGATATTCATCGGCGAGTCAAGACTTGACATTCCGAATGCTTTCTCCCCCGGCGCATCTCCCGGGGTAAATGATGAGTGGAAGGTTAGCTACCGAAGTCTGATTGATTTCGAATGCCATATTTTCAATCGTTGGGGCACCGAAGTATTTTCGTTTACAGATCCCTCGCAGGGATGGGACGGAAAATTTCGCGGGAAGCTCGTTCCGGCCGGAGTATATTATTATGTAATTCGAGCCAAAGGTGCTGATGGTGTGGAGTATAAACGTAGCGGAGATATCAATATCATCAACTTCCGTGACTCTCAGGGAAGCTCATCATCCGGGAACGGAAGTGTCGAAAGCGAGGAATAACCAAAACCTTCGTTTGTGGAAGGTGTTATAAACAAAAAGACGGCACGCAGCCCTCTATCGCAGCGTGCAGAAACACACGAAAAAATTAAACTGATATGAAGAATGCAACTTTCATCCGCTCAATAGCCCCCGCGTTTCTCGGAGCCACCCTTCTGATAGCATGGCCTGTGGAGGTGAAGGCTGAGCGCAGCCAGATATATGCCTCGGTGTACAGTCCCGAGATTCCGGCCAAGACATCCATATGCGGTCAGACAATCGATCTTGACCGCACGGAATATTACGAGGCCTTCGACCGCGAGTTGACGAGTATCATTTACAGCCACGGTTCGACGATGCTTGTCCTGAAGCGAGCCAACCGTTACTTTCCGGAGCTTGCTCCGCTGCTGAAAGCCAATGGCGTGCATGAAGATTTCCTGTACCTCGCCATAGTTGAATCTACCCTCAATAACCGAGCCTATTCGCCTGCGAAAGCAGCCGGACTATGGCAGTTCATACCCTCGACAGCCAAGCAGTATGGGTTGGAAGTGAACGAGGACGTGGATGAGCGCTACAATCTTGAAAAGGCAACGGCTGCTGCGTGCCGCTACTTCAAGAACTCCTACGCTAAGTTCGGCGACTGGCCCTCGGTTATGGCTGCATATAATGGTGGCCCTACGCGAATCACAAACGAGCTGTCGAAACAGCTGGTGAACAGCTCGCTTGATCTATGGCTTACGGAGGAGACTACCCGCTATCCCTTCCGCGTGATGGCCTACAAGGAGCTTATGAAGAATCCGGCCAAGTACGGCTACAAACTCACGGACAAGCAGCTTTATCAGCCCAGAAAATACAAGACGGTTAAGGTGAACACGCCTGTGGAAAACTGGTCAGAGTGGGCTCAGAAGCAGGGTGTGACCTATGCTCAGCTTCGCGATGCCAATCCATGGATTCGTTCGAATACACTTCCGAATAAGACCGGTAAAACCTACACTGTGAAAATTCCACTTAAAGAGTCGCTCTCTCGCAAGGCATCCGGGACGACCACATACGAAGAACAGTGGACCATAGATTAATGGTCTACTAATTCTCGGCCCGATCAGGGCTATGGAGAACACGAAATGGCAAATACAAAAAAGAAAGACACAAATTCGAAGCAGGATAGTGTGCTGGCTGCAGCCGATACCGATGGTCTGGGAAAGATTTCTGTGATCGGGGCGCGGGTGCATAATCTGAAAAATATAGATGTCGAGATTCCGCATAACGCACTGACTGTAGTGACGGGGCTAAGCGGCTCCGGCAAATCATCGCTGGCCTTCGATACGATTTTCGCTGAAGGTCAGCGCCGATATATCGAGACATTTTCCGCCTATGCGCGCAATCTGATGGGAAGCATGGAGCGCCCTGACGTAGATAAGATCAGTGGACTTTGCCCCGTCATCGCAATTGAACAGAAAACCATCAACCGTAATCCGCGAAGCACGATTGGCACAACCACCGAGGTCTATGACTTCTTGCGCCTGCTATACGCACGTGCCGGTCATGCCAGGAGCTATGTTACCGGTGAGGAAATGGTCAAGTACACGCCCGAGCGAATAGTCAGCCTTATCGGCGAACGATTCGGCGGACGCCGTATCTACATTCTTGCCCCGCTTGTGAAAAATAGAAAGGGACATTACCGCAACCTTTTTGAACAGCTTTCCAAGAAAGGATATCTCTACGTGCGTGTCGACGGTCGCATATGCGAGATCAGTCCTTCGATGAAGCTCGACCGATACAAGAATCATAGCATAGAGCTCGTTGTGGATCGTATGAAGGTCAGCGAAAAGGATACGACCCGTCTTCTGAATTCTGTTGAAACAGCGCTCGAGCAGGGCAACAAGGAGATGGGTGTCTATGACGTGGATGCCGACTCGGTGTACTTTTACAGTCAGGAACTGATGGATCCCGTGAGCGGTATTTCTTACCATGATCCCGCACCTCACAATTTTTCCTTCAACTCCCCGCAGGGCGCATGTCCGCGTTGTAAGGGGCTTGGTTATGTCGATATAGTGGATAGGGAGAAACTTATTCCGGACCCCGGGAAAAGTATATATGCCGGAGGAATAGAACCAATTGGCAAATATAAGGATAATCTGATTTTTCGTCAACTGCGGTCGATATGCGAACGACACGGCGCGACACTAAAGACCCCGATACGGGATCTTCCTGAAGAAGCACTTGACGAGATACTTCATGGAACTCCCTCCAATCCTCTTTCCACGAGTGGCGAAAGTATTTCGGGCCTCGATTTCTTCTCGCAATTCGACGGGCTTGTAAAGTACATCGAACAGCAGATGGATGATGAAGACGCCGGAGCCGCAGCAAAAAAATGGAATGGCAAGTTCTTTACTCGCACGGTATGTCCCGAATGCGAGGGCCAGCGCCTGAACCGCGAAGCCCTTCATTTTTTCGTGGACGGCAAGAATATCGCGGAGCTATGTCGTATGGATATCGGTGCGCTCTATCAGTGGAGCCTTAATGTGCTTGAGCGACTTGACGATCGAGACAGGGCAATCGCATCCGAAATAATCAAGGAAATATGTTCGCGACTTCATTTCCTTGTGGATGTCGGGCTGGACTATCTTCAGCTTGACCGTAACTCCGCGACTCTTTCCGGCGGCGAGAGCCAGCGCATCCGCCTTGCCACACAGTTAGGTTCGGAGTTGGTGAATGTGCTTTATATACTTGACGAACCGTCTATCGGCTTGCATCAGCGCGATAACCATAGGTTGATTTCATCCCTGAAAAAACTGCGTGACGCTTCCAACAGTATCATCGTTGTTGAACACGATGAGGACATCATGCGTGAAGCGGACTATATCGTGGATATCGGACCCGGGGCGGGTCGCAAGGGCGGCCGCGTGGTGTTCGAAGGCACACCCGCTGAAATGTTGAAATCAGACACCCTCACCGCGCAATTCCTCAATGGGCGTAGAGCGAAATTCATGCCAGTGGAGCGCCGTAAAGGTAACGGGAACTACCTTACGCTAAAGGGCGCATGCGGACACAATCTCAAGAATGTTGATCTGCGTATTCCCTTGGGCACGCTGACGTGTGTTGCGGGTGTATCCGGGAGTGGCAAGTCCTCGCTTGTGAACGGGACCTTGCAGCCCATATTGAGCAAGCATTTCTATCGTTCCGAAACGATGCCATTGCCATATGAAAGCATAGAAGGGCTTGAAAATATCGACAAAGTTGTAACGGTAGACCAATCTCCGATAGGCCGCTTGCCGCGCTCAAATCCGGCCACGTACACAGGCGTGTTTACGGATATCCGCGCTCTCTTCGTGAGTCTTCCCGAAGCCAAAATCAGAGGCTATAAACCCGGGCGTTTTTCGTTCAACGTTGCCGGTGGCAGATGTGAGGTCTGCAAGGGCAACGGCTACAAGACTATCGAGATGAACTTCTTGCCTGATATTCTTGTGCCATGCGAGGAATGCGGAGGTAAGCGATATAATCGTGAGACACTCGAGGTGCGCTATAAGGGCAAGAGCATTGCCGATGTGTTGGATATGACCATCAATCAGGCGGTGGAATTCTTTGAGGGAGTTCCACATATTCTGAAAAAAATAAAGGTTCTTCAGGATATCGGTCTGGGATATATCAAGCTTGGACAACCCTCTGTGACATTATCGGGCGGCGAAAACCAGCGTGTAAAATTAGCTACCGAGCTCGCCAAGCGCGACACGGGCAGAACACTTTACATACTGGACGAACCTACTACAGGTTTGCATTTCGAAGACGTTAATACCCTTCTGGGAATACTTGACGAACTCGTGCGCCGCGGTAATACGGTGTTGGTAATCGAGCATAATATCGATGTTCTGAAGGCTGCCGACTACATCATTGATATGGGCCCGGATGGTGGAGCCGGAGGTGGCCGTATTGTGGCCGAAGGTACACCGGAGGAAATTGCAGCCGGGGATTCTCCCACAGCTCCCTTCCTTTAAAGCTTAAAGCGGTCTGAAATAACATCGCCCCGGTCCTTAAGGATCGGGGCGATTGTTTTGGATGTTGACTTCCGCGCGAATTACTTGCGGATGCCGAGCTCTTTCTGTGCGATGATAGCACGGTAGCGGTTGATGTCCTTGCGCATGAGGTAGTCAAGGAGACGACGACGCTTACCTACAAGCATCTTAAGAGCGCGTTCGGTGGTATGATCCTTGTGATTTGACTTCAGGTGCTGAGTCAAATGAGCGATACGGACGGAGAATAATGCAATCTGTGCTTCAGGCGAGCCAGTGTCAGTCTTGCTCTTACCGTACTTCTCGAAGATCTGTACTTTTTCTTCAGAATTTAAGTGCATTCTAAGAAGGTTTTAATTGTGGTTTATAAATGATTTGTTATGAAACGGACGTCCGCAGGGATGCGGCAGGCCCGAATCGGATGCAAAGTTACAAAAAAGGCGGGACACTACAGCGCCCCGCCCTTGGTATTATTGTTTTTTAACACTCAAGAATTACATGTTGTCGATGCGCTTCTGGGTGTATTCGTAGTTGGTGTTGTCATTGAGTGCATAGTATGCATTGAGAAGCGTGCGAAGAGCTTCCAGACGGGTGTCGGCGGGTTCTTCATCAACGGAGTTTTCAAGATACTTGATTGCTTCCTCAAGCACGGGCTTAACGGTGCCGTTGAAATATGTAGCATACTCCGAGGGATTGGACGGAGCCTTATCCTGAAGAGCGCTGGCCTCGTTGTAGAGCATGTGGCCGAGATAGTAGAGAGCCTGAGCATTACGGGAATCAGCAGCTACAGCATCCTGATAGTTCTGCTTTGCAGCAGCCATGTCACCATTGCTTTCGAAGATGATGCCACGGAATACACGATACTGCGAATTCTCGGGTTCGTCAAGGATAGCCTGATTTACAACTTCCATGGCCTTTTCGGAATCCTTGTTCACGATATAGTGGTTGAGGATAAGGCGGACATACATGGGATCTTCCTTGCCATAGATGGGGAGAGCCTTCTGTGCGAGATCGAATACAAGATCCTCGTGACCGCCCTGCTGTGCAACTGCCATAGCATAGTCGTAGATCTGCTTCTTATTGTATCCTTTGGCCATGGCCTTCATGAAGGCGTCGTATGCCTTGTCGAATTCATTCATCTGCCATGCAGCAAGACCGGCATTGTAATAGATTTCGCCGATTATTTCATCGGAGGGCATCGAACCGGGTATTACTTTGTCGTTGGCGGCAAGCTTCTTGTGGACTTCGGGTATTTCGGGGAGAGCGCCGAAGATCATCCAAGCGTCATACGCGCCGGCGTAGTCATTGACATTGTAAAGGAAAATACCGGCATTGCGATATGCGGAAGTGTTGCTTGCCAGAGTATTAACCATGTTCTTCGAATACTTGGGCTTGATCTTACCCTTTTCGTTGGGAATGGAATCAAGAGGGAAGGCCTTCATGAAGTAGTTATAACCGTCGATCAGATAGCGACCCATTCGGGCGGAATCGGCAGCTGTGTACTTCGAGGGCTGAATCATGGTCTGCTTGTAGAGTTCATCATACTCCTTGAACGCCATTTCGCCGGGAACATAATATGTGTCGACCAGCTGAACGGTCTCAGGATTGGTGAATGCCGGGGTGATCATGGTGATAACTTCGGCATATGGCTTGCCTTTTGAATAGGCGTCCTTAGCCTCCTTGATGAGGGAGGTCTGAGCGGATGCGCCGAGGGCGGCACATGCGCAGAGAGCTACTAATGAAAGGTGTTTCATGTCTGAGCTATTTGTTTGGGTTATGGTATTAGTTATTGATTGTCTGTTTCGGATTCTTCAGCCTGATCGTCTGCCTCCTCGATCTCAACTTCTTCAACCTCAAGCTCTGAATCAGAGAGCCCGGGGAGTTCCTCGGCGTCGAGCACTACTTCCTCGACTTCCTCTTCGGGATCGGTAGGAACACAGCAGACTGAAGCTATAACATCGTTGTTCTTGCCAATGTTTATCAGGCGCACACCCTGTGTGGCACGACCCATGACACGCAATGCAGAAACGTGAATACGAATCGTAAGACCGGATTGGTTGATGATTACAAGGTCGTTATCATCGTTCACGCTCTTGAAGGCCACAAGGTGACCGGTCTTCTGCGTGATGTTCATGGTCTTGACGCCCTTGCCGCCACGGTTGGTTATGCGATAAGCATCCAGGAGCGAACGCTTGCCGAAGCCTTCCTGCGAAAGAACGAGAACATTATTTTCCGTATCGGCAGGCATGGTGATGAGTCCGATTACGCGATCTTCGGCATCGTCATCAAGACGCATGCCTCGAACACCGGCGCTCACACGGCCCATGCTGCGGAGCTTGGACTCGTGGAAACGGATGGCTCGTCCGTTACGGTTGGCCATAAGAATCTCGCAGTTGCCATCGGTGAGCTCGACACCAACAAGTTCATCGCCGTCGCGTAGAATAATAGCTTTCTTACCCTTTGCAAGCACGCGTGCATATTCGGTGAGAACGGTTTTCTTTACAACGCCGTTGCGTGTTGCGAAAACAAGATAATGCGCGGCGCAATATTCCGGATCTCCGAGGTTGCGGCAGCGGATGAATGCGTTCACGCTATCGCCCTGCTCGATATTGAGAAGGTTGGGAAGCGCGCGTCCTTTGCTGCTCTTGGAGCCTTCGGGAAGCTCGTAGACATACATCTTGTATACCAGGCCACGATTCGTGAAGAAGAGCATCTGCTCGTGCATCGATGCCGTGTAGATATGTTCGATGAAGTCCTCATCGCGAGTCTGCGAACCGCGCGATCCCATGCCGCCACGATTCTGGGCGCGGAATTCTGCGAGGGGCGTACGCTTGATATAGCCAAGATGAGAGATGGTGATGATCATATCATCATCGGCCACGTAATCAAGTGCCGAATGGTCGCCACCGGCAAAGTCGATTTCCGTGCGGCGTTCGTCGCCATACTTGTCGCGAATCTCGATAAGCTCGGACTTGATAAGCTCGCGGCACACGTGATCGTCGGTAAGAATCAGTTCGAGTTCGACGATGCGTGCATGAATTTCATCAAGATCCTTGCGGAGCTCTTCGATCTGCAGTGCGGTAAGACTACGCAGACGCATATCTACAATAGCCTGCGTCTGTGCCTCCGAGAGACCGAAACGCTCACCAAGTCGTGTACGGGCCTCGTCAGGAGTGGACGAAGAGCGGATGATATGGATCACCTCGTCGATATTCTGAACGGCAATCATCAAGCCTTCCAGAATATGGGCGCGTTCGCGAGCCTTGCGGAGCTCATACTGCGTGCGGCGAATGACGACATCGTGACGATGATCAATGAAAGCCTGCAGGAGTTCCTTGAGATTGAGGGTACGGGGACGTCCGTGGACGAGGGCAACATTATTGACGCTGAAAGACGACTCAAGCTGGGTCATCTTGAAGAGCTTGTTCAAGAGAACTTTAGCATTGGCATCCGTCTTCACGCGGATAACTATGCGCATACCCTTGAAGTCGCTTTCGTCGTTGATATCGGCGATGCCGTCGATCTTCTTTTCGTTGACGAGCTGGGCGATACTCTTTACAAGTTCGGCCTTGTTTACGCCGTAGGGGATTTCATTGACGATAATATTTTCGTGCGAGCCTGTATCTTCAATAGTGGCTTTAGCACGGATTACGATACGGCCTCGGCCGGTCTCGTATGCATCTTTCACGCCCTGATAACCATAGATTATGCCACCGGTAGGAAAGTCAGGTGCGGTGATGACCCTCATCAGTTCCGGAATAGACATGTCCGGATTGTCGATAAGGGCGATGGATGCATTGAGGCTTTCGGTGAGGTTGTGAGTAGGCATGTTCGTAGCCATACCCACAGCAATACCGGAAGCGCCGTTGACAAGCAAATTGGGGAAACGGGAAGGGAGAACAACCGGTTCGCGACGCGAATTATCGTAGTTGGGCTGGAAATCGACGGTTTCAGCGTCGATGTCGCGTAACATCTCCTCGCCTATTTTCGAAAGACGCACTTCCGTATAACGCATGGCGGCAGGAGAGTCGCCGTCGATCGAACCAAAATTGCCGTGACCGTCGACAAGAGTATTGCGGAGAGCCCAGTCCTGCGCCATACGCACGACAGTGCCGTAAATGGAAGAGTCGCCGTGGGGGTGATACTTACCCATAACCTCACCGACGCAATTAGCGGCTTTCTTGTGAGGCTTGTTACTGGTATTGCCCATTTCGTTCATGCCGAAAAGGACACGTCTGTGAACGGGTTTCATGCCGTCACGGACATCCGGCAGGGCTCGGGAGACGATAACCGACATTGAATAATCAATGTAGGCCGACTTCATCTCATCCTCAATTTTGATCTTAAAGATTTTATCTTCTGCTTCTTCCAACATGCTATATAAAGATGTGTAAATTAGGCTGATTTGCAGCGCCCAGGACAATAATATGCCACGGGCGCACGTTTTTTAACATACAAAGTTACGGAATTTTTTTTGATTTTCGTAACTTTGTTATGACAATAGGGGCAATTTAATCGTTATAATTTGTGAAAGACGACGATATTGCGAGTTTGGCATGATTATTGCCGATAGTAAAACAGAATGATGAACAACGACAACAATAAGTAC
>CAMWNH010000070.1 GCA_947175605.1 uncultured Porphyromonadaceae bacterium | reverse complement strand
GAATGTATCGGTGCTGAAAGTATAGAGCACCCATTCGCGACGGCCGTCACCGGTATAAATTCCTGTCAGGATTGCAGTGGTCTTTCCTTTCAGCCCGTCATGGAAAGCATCGGTTACCTGCTCCATCATGCGGGCGGTCGAATCATCAGGAAAACCCTGTGCATCCGCCTCATAGGGCCATGCGACAGTCACGCGAATCGTGTACTTCCCTTTATTCCGGAATACATCCACATCGCGACGCCCGGATACAATCACCGTCTTGCCATCCGGTCCTTCGGCCGGAGCAGTCCACCAGTCGTTCTTCTCAGCCATAAAGAGACTTATTTTGTGTATAAAAATGTTTTGGATAAAAACACAGGCCGGAGTATAAGCCGAGTTATGTGGTGTCCCTGCTTTCCCGAAAGGGAGTTCGGAAGCACCGTCTGTCATTTATCTGGCCGAAAGCACTTGCGCGCTCCGGCGTTGAGCAGTCTACCCCCCGGCAATGGGCGAGCAACCCTTGAATGCCGGTATACTTGACCTTGCAACCCATAAGACGTGCGGCACGAAATATCGCTATCCCGCCCGGTGAGCTCTTACCTCGCCTTTTCACCCTTACCGCGTCCTTATCGTTCGCGGCGGTAATTTTCTGTCACGTTGTCTCTACCGTCACCGATAGCTGCGTGAGTATGGCGCTCTGCGTTGCCCGGACTTTCCTCTCGCCCTATACATGAAAGGCGAGCGACAGACCCTCCGACCTGTGTCGGTATTACTTTTAATGTTCGCTGCTTAAATCCGGCTCACCCACGGAGGATGCCGCGACCGGAATTTTTGATAAACCCAAGAATGAGTTCAAGTTCAGGGGACGGCTCGAACATCAGCGGCAGACGCTCGAGAGCATCGGCAAAATTCATATCGCTGTTGTAGAGTATGCGGTAAATCTCCTGAATACGCGTGATGCTTTCATGCTGAAATCCGTGACGACGGAGACCTATCACATTCACCCCGGTGAAACTAATAGGCTCGCGTGCGGCAAGCACATAAGGCGGGATGTCCTTGTTGATCAGCGCCCCACCCTGCACCATGATGTACGATCCGAGATGGCAGAACTGATGCACCAGGGTGCCACCTCCGATTACTGCGCAATCATCTATAACAACCTCCCCGGCAAGTTGCACGGCATTGCTCATTATGATGTTGTCGCCGAGTCTGCAATCGTGTGCCACGTGGCAGTAAGCCATGATAAGACAATTGCGGCCTACAATAGTGCAGCCCTTGGAAGCCGTGCCGCGATGAATAGTCACGCATTCGCGAAGCACAGTGCCATCGCCGACCTCCGCGGTCGTTTTTTCGCCCTTGAACTTCAGATCCTGAGGCTGCGCGCCTACGACTGCACCGGGATAAACGGTGCAGTTTCGGCCTATACGAGCACCGTCCATTACGGTGACATGGCTTATAAGGCGAGTTCCGTCGCCGATTTCAACATCGCCCTGAACGTAGCAGAAAGGCCCGATCTCGACGTCTTCGCCGATACGTGCCGCAGGGTCGACACATGCGGATGGATGAATCATAGGTTATAAAGTCTGATTACTTGTTTTTTACTATCTGAGCCATGAACTCACACTCGCACACGCACTTCTCACCAACAAAGGCACGGCCCTTCATGACAGCGCAACCACGACGCATTTCCGTAAGGAAAGACACGTGGAAGAGCAAGGTATCGCCCGGAACAACCTTCTGGCGGAACTTCACGTTATCTATTTTCATGAAGTACGTGGAATAACGTTCGGGCTCATCAACCGTACCGAGTACGAGAAGGCCGCCGGTCTGTGCCATAGCCTCGACCAGAAGCACACCGGGCATCACGGGTTCCTGAGGGAAGTGGCCCTGGAAGAAAGGCTCGTTTGTCGTGACATTCTTCACGCCGACAATATAGTTATCGCTGCGATCGATGATCTTGTCCACAAGCAGGAAAGGATATCTGTGCGGAAGGTGGTGACGGATCGCATTGTTGTCCATCAAGGGCTCAGCATTGGGGTTGTACACAGGAGCCTGCACATCGTTGCGACGGATCTCGTTGCGGATCATCTTGGCGATACGGCTATTGATGGTATGCCCCGGACGAGTAGCGATAACACGGCCCTTAAGAGGACGGCCTATGAGTGCCAGATCGCCGATAAGGTCCATAAGCTTGTGGCGCGCGGGCTCATTCTCATGGAAAGGTTCATCGGAATTAATGAAGCCGTAATGTTCGGGTTTGATGTGTTCCACGCCCATTGCATCGGCAATCTTGTCAAGCTCGGACTGCTCGATAGGCGAGTCATAAATGACAATTGCGTTCTCAAGGTCACCGCCCTTAATGAGGTCGGCCTTCAGCAACGGTTCGATTTCGCGGACAAATACAAAAGTACGTGCCGGAGCGATCTCCGAGCCAAAGTCAGCGATATTGTCGAGCGTGGCATACTGGTTGGCCAGAACCGGCGATTCAAAGTTCACCTTCACGTCCACAGTGAAGTCTTCGTCGGGAAGGAGCATGATCTTGGAACCCGTTTCCGAGTCGGCAAGCTCAATCTTATGTTTTACATAAAAATACTCCTTGTCCAACTTCTGTTCTACGAGACCGGCAGCCTGAACAGCATCGTAATACGGCTTGGCGGAGCCATCAAGAATGGGAAGCTCGGGACCGTTGACTGTTATCAGACAGTTGTCTACCCCCGATGCATATAGAGCCGCCATAGCGTGCTCGATGGTGCTTACAGTATTCTCGCCCTTGCCCACGACCGTTCCGCGGTTTGTGGCAACGACATTTTCCGCAACAGCATCAATGGGAGTCGCGCCTTCAATGTCAGTGCGAAGAATTTTATAGCCATGATTTTCGGGAGCGGGAGCAAATGTGGCTTCGATTACTGCCCCGGTATGTAGCCCCTTACCCGAGAGCGTGAATGAATCCTGAAGTGTGATCTGTTTCATTACAAGACTTATGTGTTCTTTGCCCCTGTTGGGGGATTGATTATTTCGAGAGGTTATCAAGATCTTTCCTAAGCTGCGCCACGCTATCGAATAGATTTCCGAGACGCTTGATATATACGGTATTGCGGGCGAATTCGCCGGCAGGAACAGCCGGGTATCCCATAAGACGGCTGTCAGGAGCGACGTTGTTGGGGATTCCGCTCTGCGCGCCTATGGTGGTTCTGTCGCCCACATGTATGTGTCCGGCAAAACCGGTCTGTCCGCCTATAACACAATTCGCACCTATCTTCGTGGAGCCGGCCACACCAACCTGTGCCGCCATTACCGTATCGTGGCCCACTTCAACATTATGTGCGATCTGAATCAGATTATCGAGCTTAACGCCATGGTCGATATACGTGCGACCCATTGTCGCGCGGTCAACCGTAGTATTGGCACCTAACTCGACATCATCGCCAAGTTCGGCAATGCCGATTTGCTGGATCTTATGATACACACCCAGCGCGTCCGGAGCGAATCCGAATCCGTCAGCACCTATTACGACACCACTGTGAAGCACACATCGCTGTCCGATCTTACACCCCGGGTATATCTTGACTCCGGGATAAATCACCGTGTCATCGCCTATGGTGCAACCATGGCCAATGTAGGCCTGGGGATAGATCTTGACATTCTTTCCGAGACGGACACCTTCGCCGATATATGCGAAAGCACCCACATAAACACCTTCGGGGAGCTCAACACCGGAAGCAACAAACGATGGCTGCTCTATACCGGACGGCACAGGGCGAAGTGCCTTAGCCACCATATCGAGCAGCACGGCAAGCGATGCATATGGATCGTCCACCCTCACGAGAGTGGCTTTCAGAGGCTGTTCGGGCACAAAATCCTTGTGCACCAACACCACAGAGGCCTCCGTGGTGTAAATGAAGTGCGTATACTTGGGATTCGAAAGAAAGGTCAAGTCGCCGGGGCGAGCTTCCTCTATCTTTGCGAAAGAAGAAACCTCGATTTCAGGATTGCCTTCAACCGTTCCTCCCAAGGTTTTTGCTATGATTGATGCAGGAAATTTCATTTTAAGATTTAGCTAAGCACTCTCATTCGAGAAACGCTACTACAATTCAGACTGCAAAGTTGCAAAAAAAAATCGGGATAACACACATGCGCGTGTAGAAAAGTATCAGTCAACCACAAAAACGGCAAAATAAACTAATAAAATTTGGATTTTCGGAATAAATCAACTACCTTTGCAGCCGAATCACAAGCGCATGTGGCGTAATTGGCAGCCGCGTTAGACTTAGGATCTAATGTCCTTGTGACGTATGGGTTCGAGTCCCTTCATGCGCACGTCTTCAGTCCGGTTTTCCTGTTGGAATTCCGGACTTTTTTTCATGAACCAACCATGATTGCGTGGCGTTTAAGATACATAACACGCAATCAACTATGGAAAATTCACAAACACCTAACACAAATGTGGCCGCATCTGCGACGGCAGCGGATTCCGCTGCGGATCAGTCCGCCTTGCAGCGCAAGCTCGGAAATAGCCGGCATTATTATGCTTTCCTCGTTTTTTATTTGGTAGTACTTAGCGCCTTAGGTTCATTCGTAAATGACATGTATTCTCCGGCGCTTCCTGCAATGCGTAAATTCTTCGGCTGTACGGTCTCTCTCTCGCAGATGGGACTGTCGATGGGTATGATCGGACTGGCGCTCGGGCAACTAATACTCGGACCTTTGAGCGATCGTATCGGGCGTAAACCCGTGCTCATCGGATCCTTGACTCTATTTATCGTGGCAGCCGTCGTGTCAGTGTTTTCACCTACTATTCACGTATTCAACACCTGTCGACTATTTCAGGGTATTGGTGCATCCGGTGGTTATTTCCTGGCCCGCACTATCCCAGCCGACGTATATTCCGGGCGTCCACTTGCAAAATTGATGGCTTTGATCGGGGCTATAAACGGTATTGCACCCGCCTCTGCTCCCGTTATAGGCGGCGTGATGGCCGATGACTTCGGATGGCGTGGCATATTCGTGCTTCTCGCCGGTTTCGCCTTGATTATCCTTGCTTTAAGTCCTGTGATGAAGGAATCGCTCGCCAAATCGCGACGTGTGCACGGTCCCCTGTCGCAAACCATAAACGGCTATCGCAATCTTCTCACCAACAGAGCCTTCATGATTCATGTAAGTCTCAAAGGCGTGGCCCTCGGACTATTGTTCGCCTACATTTCTGCCGCTCCCTTTATCCTTCAGACGCACTATGGACTGTCGCAAACCGTGTATGGTCTTGTTATCGGATTCAATGCGCTGTTCGTAGCCGGCGGATCCATGATTGCGCTCAAATTCAAACTGTTGAAGAATGCAGCGGTGGTTGGGGCATGGATAATGACCGCAGGCGTGGTTGCAGAAGCAATCGCACTCTATACCGTGCACAGCATCTGGATTTTTGAAATATGCATGGTCGTCATGCTGTTTGGCTTGGGCAATATCTTCACATCATCCAACACACTGGCAATGAACGAAGGCCGTTCGCAAGCCGGAGAGGCATCGTCCATTCTTGGCATCGCGGGATACATTGTCGGAGCTGTTGTCACGCCGGTCGTGGGTCTTGGCAATATACTCCACTCAACTGCCATAACGTTCCTGATTCTCACTGCTCTGACACTTGTTTGTACACGCGGCACAAGAAAACTCGCCCCCGACTTACAAAAATAATTTGCTTTCACGTCATTTTTGTTGTATCTTTGGAGATTGATGCCCAAGCAAGGCGCAGTCTCCAAAATTTTTATACATTTCTGCCATGGATTTTCTTAACGGACTGGATATATTCGACGGACTCGATCCCGAAAAAGATAAATGGGACGCTCTTGTCGAAGCTGTTGTCAGAGGCAATGTCGTGCCTGTGATCGGACCTGACGTATTGTGCGAGTTCGAAGGGGGTAAAAACATCAACGAATTCATTATCTCCACAATAGACAGCCAACTTAGATTGAGCGGGCGCCACAGCACCTTCTCACAGCTCGTATACGATCCGGAGTTTCTTTCGCAGCTTGCCAAGGCCACACGCAATCCTTCCATAACCCGCGACAGCATATACGGGCTGGTGAACAACATATTCTCCAACCCGAGAAACGTCGAGCAGAATTTCAAACCCTCAAAACTCGTGAGCCGTCTGCTGGGATTGCGTCTGTTTCCGTTTGTCATCACGACAAGTTTCGCGCCCGTGGTCGAACAGGCAATGAGCGAGGCATGGCAGGGGCGTCGTCTGCGCGTTCTAAGTTTCGTCAACGACCCCGCAAAGGACCGTAAACCGGGCATTGGCGATATACCTGCCGGCGATGATATGAGCGCTCCGACGGTCTACTACATGTTCGGCCGTACGCCGGGGCAGCCCCACCGCTATGTGCTGACGGACAACGATATGCTCGAGTTCTGCAAAAGTTGGATGAGCCCGCAGACGCGTCCCGACGAGCTGTGCGAACAATTGAAAGACAAGTACTTGCTCATGCTGGGCTGCGGATACAGCGACTGGTTGTTCCGCTTCATATGGTTCTGTATGAACAAGAGTTCCGACTCCAAGACGCAGGGCCTGATGGCGCAGGACGAACGCACACACGAGACGCTTGTTGAATATCTGCGACGCATCGACACCTTCCTGCCCACGAACAAGAGTGCGGAAGAGATAGTCGACGAAATCGAACGGCGTGTGCGAGTCTATCGCGAACAGCATGAGGACGACCGTTTCGCACGTCCGGCAAAGGGCACAGACGTGTTCATTTCTTACTCGCGCTCGGACTCGGAAATTGCCGAACGGCTCTATCGCGTCCTCTCCGAAAACGGTCTGAACGTATGGTACGATAGAAATAATTTGCTCGGCGGTTCAAAGTTCATGGATGAAATAGAAGATGCCATCGAGAGCACCAAGGTATTCGTTCCGATCTTCACGAGCAATATCCAGAAGGAGGCAATGGATGCGCATGTCTATCGTCAGGAATGGAAAAAGGCACTGACCATCCAGGAGAGCATGGGCACAGCCCGCAACTTCATAATCCCCGTGCATGAGGATGGATTTCCATTTTATGACGCCGATATTCCTCGCGGCCTGAAAGCCCACAACTCACTGGCGTTCGGACCGGACATGGACTTTACGGCCCTGCTTGAAAGCATCAACAACGCGCTCGACGCTCTCACAAAATTCAAAGGCTGAATCAATTCATCACAAAAAAATCCGCTATGGAAAACAATACGGCAAACACAGGGCAGAATCCTTGGCTCGGGTTGCGGACCTACACCGAGGGCGAGGTAATCTACGGGCGCTCGGAGGAAATCGTCATGCTCACCGGTCTGGTTCTGCGCAATACCCAGACTGTGCTTTACGGGCGCTCCGGTATCGGCAAATCGTCGATACTCAATGCGGGTGTATTTCCGCGTGTGCGCCGTCACGGCCTTGTGCCTGTATATATCCGTCTTGAGCACAACTCCACCACCCCATATCTCGAGCAGATCAAGGCTGCAGTTGAACAGGCTTTCGCCCCGCTGATAGCCGAGGGGAAGGTGAAAGTGCGCGAGCTTGCTCCAGCGTCCGACGGCGGGGAGACTCTGTGGGAGTATTTCCATCGCATCGAACGCACGGACGGCGATGGGCGCCCGGTGCGTCCGCTTGTGGTTTTCGACCAGTTCGAGGAGATCTTCACGCTCGAGAGCAAGAGAGAAAAACGTGATCGATTCTTCCGCGAGCTTGCCGATCTGATCAACAACGTAATGCCCGAGACGCTGGATACTTCTACACCGAATTCGGACACCTCAAGAGATGAAGAAACGACCGACGGCTTGCTTGATCTTGGCTTAGGCTCGCTGTCCACACCCGCTGCCAACTATCTTCAGGGAAGTGAGTTCCATCTTATTTTCACCCTACGAGAGGACTTCCTGAGCTATCTGGAACGCAGCACAACCGACATTCCCGATCTAAAGAACAACCGGTTCTGCCTTCAGCCCATCAACGAGGAGCAGGCTGCGGAAATCATTTTGCAACCGCGCAAAGGCCTGGTCAGTAAGGAAGTGGCCAAGCAGATAATCGCCCATGTGACAGGCGACGAGAATTTTGAGCTTGACGGTGTGCCCGAAATTCAGGTTGATTCCGCCATTCTTTCGCTATATCTGAGTCGGCTATACGACAAAATGTCCGCCGAGGGCCAGTCGACAATTACGAGCGAATTGGTCGAGGCATACAGCGACAACATTATCGAGGACTTCTACGCCGATGCTATTCGTGGCCTTAAGCCCGAAACAGTCATGTGGTTAGAGGATACATTGGTGAATGAGGACGGACGACGAGACAATCGCGACCGAGGGACAGTTCTGCGCGAGGGGCAGTTGACGGAGGGCGAACTGAAGCGACTGACTGACGATGTGAAGCTCCTGCGACAATTCTCGTACGGCGGAGACCTGCGAATAGAGTTCATCCACGATGTTCTGTGCCCGGTTGTTGTGAAGCGCAGGACGCGGCGCAACGAGGAGCGACGCATAGCCGAGCTGTCCGCAGCAGCTGATATCGCAAAAAAGCGTGCACGCAAAAACGTGATTATCGTGTCGCTGATAGCAGTCGGCATAGCCGCAGCCGCTATCGGAGCATATCTTTGGAATCAATATCAATATGTCTGGGAAATTTCGGAGAGCTACTATCATTGGGAAACCAAAAACGGCTGGCCGGTGGGCATCGGTCCGAAAATGAGCAAGGAAGAAATGTCCCGAACCCCCTTTTACTACACGCTTAGCAAAAAAGGCCATGCGGAAAAGCACTTCACAAGCGTGAGTGCAGGCAGCTCGAACGAAATTATTGAAGACCGTATAATTTCAACTCCATTTGAATTCGGTGATTTTATCCGATACCCCGAACTAAGAAAGCCGATAATGGCAACCCGCCGCATTGACTTCACCCCGACCCATGACGGTGACGTGGACATGATTCACTTTCTTGACGATGATGGAAATCTATTGTTCAGCGGAAAACGATATATGACGGTTGAAGGCGAAAATTACAGCTTTACAAAAGCAGATGGTACGCCTCAGAAACTCACTGAATCAGGAGCAGACAGATTGCGACTGACTACGGACAGCCTGGGATATATAACGTCTATTTTTTATTTCAACCAAGAAGGTGCACGTGTGTATAAAGACCCAAACTACGGCTCATCCGCATCCATGAATATCAATATTTACGGATACAAAAAATACGTAAATCCGGATAGCGCGACTATAAGCCTTATTTCGCTTGACGAGTATGGCCAGCCGGTTCAGATGTCGACATATTTCAAGACCACGACACATTACGGCAAGGACGGTCTTGAAGAAACGGAGTACTATGATATTAATCCAGATTTAGCCGGTCCGCGTTACAAGACAATCAAAAGTCGAGATTTTAGAGAGGAATACGCTTATGGAGAACTGACCGAACGAACCGAATTCAAGAGAGATTCGAGAGGAAATATAATTGAAGCTCCGTCGATGCTTGACGGTGAAATCCAAAGAACCTATTATTATGCATACGATTCTAAAGGTCGATGCATAAAAAGAGTGACTATTTCCAATGAAGAGGACACACTTCGAAGCATCACCAAGAATTTCAATGACAATAATGAGCTGATCTATGAAGCTCGGAATCAACATGGAACGCTAAGTTATCTCTACGTAAAGGATGAACAGCCGGACGTTATAAAAATCACAAAAATGGATAGACCCGGAAGTGGATATATTGAAACAGACTCGACGCATAAAGACGGAAGCCATACAATATTTTTCACAGATCTTGATGGAAATCCAAGCATACATCATAAAGGAGACATATACGCATACAAGGTTTACACCCGAGTCTTGCAGGACGGCGCCACCGAAAGTATGTTCTACACTATAAAGGATGGACAGATTATTCCGGAGAGCGAGTACGGATACTCAAGACTGATCGAAAAGAAAGATGACGCAGGACGAGTACAATACTATCGAACTTATGATAAGGATGGCAAAATAAAAACATCCATGATGTACTTTTATCAGGATGGACAGCTGACTGGCCGTGCAGTTATGGGT
>CAMWNH010000069.1 GCA_947175605.1 uncultured Porphyromonadaceae bacterium | reverse complement strand
AAGAACAAGGCAAAAAGCGCCGGTGAGATGCGGTGGTAAGGTAACTTTTTGCCACAGTACACAATTACAAGTGCCAAAATTCGGTTATATGATTTTAATCATTTATAACATGTTAGGATAAATTGGGATATAATACCGACTTGACACTTACGCAGCGCAACTTTATTTCAGATACATTTCCTGAAATTTTCAAAACGAAGTCAAAGACAGATATATTTAAGATTCTCAATGCCTTGTTTTTCCTTATCAAAACAGGGTATCAATGGCGAATACTGCCCAATGACTCTCCCCGGTGGCGTACGGTATATGAATATTAGTTAGGCACTTAAAGGAATGTTTGGAAGTGGAGTTGGAGTGTGTGAAATCAAATTTTGGCACATCGGAATTCAAACCAATTAACGGCAGGTGGGTTGTGGAACGAACATTTTCGTAGCTTGAATCCTTCAGGCGATTAAACAGAAACTACGAACAATTTCTTCACACTTCAAAAGGGATTGCAATGGCAGCATGCGCAATGTTTATGTTGCGGTTTGTATAATCCAACTCCGCCCCGAAAACCTTACGTATCATTATTCTTACTTATCCGTGACATGAGTTAGCATTGGCACGGCCAATCGTCATGCATCTGCGTCCGCTTGTTTCGGTCACAATGCAACCGCATTGCTCCCTCACTGCGCGAACACATCTGCATAACGCTTGACCGCCTCAGTATTAACAAATATTGGGAAACCGGGTCTAACAAAACACCCAAGCGCATTAGCGCTTGGGTGTCCAAAAGAGCGGCAAACGAGGCTCGAACTCGCGACCCTCAGCTTGGGAAGCTGATGCTCTACCAACTGAGCTACTGCCGCATTTTTCTGCACAAAGGTAACGCTTTTTTTTCGTAGTGCAAAATTTACGGGACTTTTTTCCGCAGCCTGTGCTTGAAATTGGAATTGCGCTTCACTGCAGGCAAAGTAGATATAGCCTGCTCAAGAGCACCGGGCTCCGCCACGAGCACACACAGACGCCCCGCACGGCTCACTCCCGTATATAGCAGATTGCGGTACAACATGGGCTTGTGTGCCAGCGTCAGAGGGAATACCATATATCCCACCTCCGACCCCTGAAGCTTATGAACGGTCGTGGCATATGCCGGTGCGAGCTCCCCGAGCTCGCTGCGCTGGTACACCGATCGGCGTCCGTCATCGAATTCCACCTCCAGCGTCAGGGCATCCTCATCCACACTCACGATGCGTCCCGTCTCGCCATTGTACACTCCGCGCTCGCGCGAATTGGACTTCTGAAGCACCGGATCGCCCAGCCTGAATATCGTGTTGCCGCGCCTGAGCTCCGGGCCCGAAGGATTGATGCGCTCCCTCAACTCATCGTTAAGCCTTCGCGCACCCAGTGGTCCCACCTGCTGAGGTGTCACGACGCGGATATCCGTAGGGCGGATATGCCTTTCACGAGGGATCTCCTCCGCTACAAGCGACAACACCCGCTCCCTTATTTTCGAGGCCGATGGCTCATAAACGATCTCGAAATCAGCCCCGGCGTGCGCCTTAGGCATCCGCCCTTCATTGATGCTCCGTGCTGCCGCCGCTATAAGGCTGCCCTCCGCCTGTCGGAAATTTTCGCGTAATCGGGCCACAGGCACTGCATGCGATTCTATCAGATCGCGCAGAACATCGCCCGCACCTATTGCCGGAAGCTGATCCACATCGCCCACCAGAATAAGCCGCGCATCAGGCCGGAGCGCCTGCAGGAGATGGTTGAACAGCACCTGCTCCAGCATAGAACTCTCATCCACAATGAGCACATCGGCATCTATATGGCGCACATGGTAGCCCTCGCCCGGGCGATAACCCAGAAGGCGGTGGATCGTCGAAGCCTCCGTGCCTGTAAGAACAGTCATTCGCTTGGCGGCTCGCCCCGTTGGCGCGACAAGCACCGTCTTCATGCCAGCCATATGGAACGCTTCAATCACAGCCCGTAGTATTGTTGTTTTTCCTGAGCCCGGACCGCCCGTAAGTACAGCCACCGGCGAAGAAAGAATCATTTCTATGGCCCTCCGTTGTGCCTTCGAATACTCGTGTCCGAATGCGTCTCTCTCCGCAATACCCTCCTGTGCCACAGGGCGCACCCTTTGCGAGGCAAGCTCGAGGAGCTTGACGGCCCCCTCCTTCTCGGCCTTGTAATACACAGGCAGATACAGTCCACCGCGGCTTTCTACGAGTCTTCCTTCAGCCACAAGAGTCTGAATCTGCGGACGCAATATGTCCACATCCACTCCCGAAATGCGGGCAGCTTCCCGGAGTGCTTCTTCGAACGTTGCAAACAGATGGCCCTCATCGGCATAATGCTTCACAGCCGTCAGCAAAGCCCCTCGCAGCCGACGCGGATCGTCCGCTTCGATTCCCAATGCCCGTCCTATCTTATCCGCTGTATGGAACGAAAGCTGCCACACATTCTCCACCATCTCGTATGGGTCCGAGGCAATCACTTCAGCTGTCCGGCGTCTGTACTTTCCAAGAATACGCTCGATATAGCCTTCGCCCAATCCGCAGCCATAGAGAAAAGCTAATAAATCAGCCGAAGCAGGAAGCTCATGCAGGCTCTTCGAAGCCTGCTCGATGCGCACAGCTCCAAGCCCGGGAATGCCTTCTGCCTCCACGGGACCATCGCGGAGCACACGTATGGCATCCGTGCCGAAACGTTCCACCAGCCGCCGGGCATACACAGGCCCGACGCCCTCGACATAAGCCCCTGCGAGAAAAGCCCTTACGCCCTCGTCAGCAAGCGGAAAACCGGTCTTATGTAGCATCTCGTTCATAAAAAACTAACGCCCCCGCTCCATCCGAAGTTCACCCGCCCCCGGCCCATTCCAAAGCCCAAATATCCAAATCAACCCATAAGCCTTGCCAGCCGCGGTAGTCCTATCAGACTAATCAGTCTGATTGCTCCTATATCATAGCACACTTGCAAACTTTTCCATGATAACCCTTCTGTCTCCTTCCGAGTAATAATAGTGAGTCGAGTCAGGTAAAACCTCGATTGTTTTCCTCGGCAGTTTTTCCAGTGGCCTCACCGATGCTGGCCCCACCAGCTCGTCCTTCGCCGAAAGGAATGCCCATACAGGACATTTCACATTGCTGACTACCTCCTTCTTAATTCTGCTTATTTCCGAGAACAGCTCCATATATCGCCTCGGCCACCCATAGTAGTGCAACGGATTCAGGTCTATCGTCACCCCGTATGCATCCTTTGCTGCCAAAGCCACCGGGTCATTTCCTACACATCCTGCGGCCACTTTAAAAGCATTTGTCAGAAAAGAAATGCGTGGTCTGATTATCATCGGAGGATTCAAAAGAAACAAGCCTGACAACAAACCTCGCGCGCCCTGCTCCATAAGCAGGAGACAACCCATCGAATGCCCCACACCTAAAACCTTTTCACACCGGGAGCTCATCTCCCTTACTGCCTCCTCGACCTGTGCCTTCCATCTTGCCATTGAGGCTCGGGAGAACGCCAACGCATCACCTCCATGTCCGTCCAGCGACACAAACCTCACCTCATAACCTTCCGGTACACATGGCACGAGAAAATCAAAAATCCGATTGTTACCCACAATCCCGTGCACAAAAACAATACCGCACCGCCCCCGCATAATTCAATAGCTATATTTCCGAGGCGTCAATCTTCCGTTCCGACCTCAAAGATGGAGAAATTCACCGAACCATATACCCGTTGCTCACGAAAGCCCGGTAGATGACTGAAGTTGTGCTTCTTAGAATGCTCCACCACAACCATCGTGCCTGCCTTCACCAGGGCTGACCCGAGAATGCGCCCCGGAATCTCCTCGAACCCCGGCATATCGTAGGGGGGATCCGCGAAAATGAAGTCAAACGAGCTCGGAGCCGAAGCGATATAGCGCAGGACGTCACCCTTGACCAACGACAAATTTTCATCGCCAAGCTCCGCAGCAACCTTCATAATGAAACGCTGCTGGGTTGGAGCCTTCTCGACAGCCGTTACGGAAGCGCACCCTCGCGATAATAGTTCAAAAGAAATAGCACCCGTGCCTGCGAAAAGATCCAGAGCCCGCAGCCCTTCGAAATCTATGATATTGTCGAGAACATTGAAGAGATTCTCGCGTGCGAAATCCGTAGTCGGACGTGCCGTGATATTTGTGGGCACGCTGAAACGGCGTCGCCCGTACTTACCGCTGATTATTCGCATATAGGCATAAGAATTAGTGAAAATGGAATTTCCGGGGCTTCGTTGCCGATGCGCAAGCCCTCGGCTGGAAACACCTGCGGCATAACGTAAGACGCAAACTGCCGCAGGCCGCTTAGAAGCGAAGCACGCAGACGTCGGTCGCCCCCGATCAGAATCTCATCGCTACCGACATTCAGACCTGATGCACGCGCCGCTGCAAGAATATAATATTGGGCATCCTCAAGCCCGTCGAAAGGAATTGTGTTCGCCAGTTCGAGACGTCCGCCAAGTCCGAAACTCAATAAATCGAGCTCGCCGCGCTCCCCACCGTCAGCCGCAGAATGAACATTCACATACAGCTTGCCCGAATTGCCAAGAACGTTTCGGCGTCCGAAGTACTTGAGTAGAGGCGTAAGATGATGGTGAATCGAGGGGGCACTGAACGTACGCATCAGAAAATTCATTACCTCACGCTCCTTCACGGCCCATACGTTCTTAAGCCGTTCTGAACCACCGATCGTCAGTTCATCCACAAAACGTACACCCTCCGTCCCCTCGTACACAAACTCCGAGGCAAGGCTATCGACATCCTTCGTCTCCATTTCGCCGGGCAGCAGCGAGAACTGCGGCGTGCGCACCACAAGGTCCACCTTCCGGTAGTCCGCAAGCAGTCGGGGATGACTGTAGACCGCCTCCTCAAGCGCACTCTCCGTGGGGCCGTCCGGGAGCGGGATGCGGAGCACCCGCAGCGAAGAATCCTCAACCGTCGAAACAATCGCGGCAGTAAATTCCCGGCTATCCAGATGCAACAAAAGCCTGCAAAGCGAAGGCTTATCCTTTTCAGTGGTCGTATCGTTCATATTTATCATTATAATTGATCAATATCAGCTTTTATAGTCGCACTTTACTTCGTTTTGTACCCTCAACCTTAATAAACACGCCATTCTCAGGATTACTTACCGGAACGCCCATCAGATTAAAGTACCGGACCGCGGCTTTATCTTCCACAGTAACCGATTCAATGGAGCTCACCGGCGTTGTCACGTCTATTCTGTCTTTCGTAACAACAAAATGCAAATGATTCGAGTAGCGTATATCATAACGCATTTCTTTCCATTCATTGCTACCCTTAAGTCTCGCCACAGGATATACATCATATTCCCCGACAGGTAGGTTCTTGCTATAAATAGTCAATTCGTTGAATCCATCCATACATTTCAACTGATTGGCATATGTCAGGCTCATATAATCTGTAAATTTACCATCGATGATCTTAATCCCAACCTGTACATCGGATGGAAGTAAACAACAACTCGCAAAATGGCCTCTTAGTTTTATCGATCCATAATAACCAATTCCGGTAAGACTGTAACTTTGTTTGTCTGTTTGGAGTTTTCCACGAATACTAAAATCGAAATTTTTTTCTCCACATTCGTCCGGTTTAATTCCGATGCCCATAGCTTGAGAATCGGAAAAGTCTAATTTCGGTTTCAACGCTGATAAAAGGTAATACCCATCGTATTTGCCGTCCCAGCCCCAGTTGAAATGATAGTAACCGCCGGAACTATATCCATCGCAAATAAAAGCATGTGCTGTTTCATGTGCGTTATTCGCTCCATAGTACCATATAGGCCGATTTTGCGCCAACTCATCATAGACCAATTGCTCCCACTCAACATCCTCATACCATTCTCTAAACTGAATTGAGAGACTTTTATCGTATTTGAAATATTTTATTAAGGCTGAGAGACACATGGGAATCTCTGTACCAGTTCCTTCGGGATTATATATCGCCTCTGAAGCTATTCCACAGCTCTGCATAAGTCTTGCCACAGCAAATTCAGATGTTGTGCCAAAGAAAACACCACCATAGGTATTCGTCATATATTTCCATTGAAAGTTCACCTCTGAAAAGTCCATAGATAATCCACGACTATGTCCATTGTACATATAGCTATAACTATTACTACCCTCTCCACATTCCGGATAATTATAATATTTCATGATTTGAGCCATCGCTGTTGGAGCACAACCGGTTACGGCTTTTTTTGAACCTATCACCGGACAAAAGTAATTGTATGGTTCCCCCTGACCCCACTTTGTAGCACACAAAGGTTCTATCGACGGACGGTCCGACCTTGACGATGGTGCGAGCTCGACATCTGTTGAATAGCTTTCTAAAATAGTCTGAAGTGCCGGAGGAATATCAGATGGATCAAAATCACAATCATCCGAATACCCGAGAATCAGCGGTTCATCACCGCGAGCAGAAACGATAGTAAAACCCTTTTCGCTGCCCTTTGTGAAGACATACGCATCCGGGATTGCGCCCTCGGAATAATGCGTATAGGTCAGCTGGTATTCCTCCGATTTAGGAAGAACACGTCGAGCATCCTTTACATCGAAATTTTCCGCAAAAGCTGCACTACAAAACAGGCAGAGAAAAGCGATAGAGAGAAGTATGCTTCTTTTCATAACGTCCGAAATACGTTCTTTTTTGATTTATTTGCAAAGATAGCGAAATTTACAAGCAAAATCAAGCAAAATGGACTATAATTTCAGACAACAGCATTCGAATTGAGTCAAATAGCTTGACCGGTCACCATGATCGGTCACAGTGCTTGCCCGTTTGCTTAGTCTGCGCTTTTTTCGTACATTTGCACGTTTTATCTCACGACACGATGACCAAGAACAAGCAATCCTATCAGGGCCTCTCCGAAGCCCGGGTTGAAGAAAGCCGTAAACTCCACGGCTCCAACCTCATAACACCACCGGCCAAGACTCCGCTCTGGAAAGTTTTCCTCGCCAAATTCGGGGATCCTCTCATTATCATTCTTCTCATTGCCGGAGTACTCTCCGTTGGCATTTCTTGCTATGAATATTACGGACTGCACGATGGCATGCAGGTCTTTTTCGAACCCATCGGCATATTCGTGGCAATATTTCTTGCCACCGGGCTTGCATTTTTCTTCGAGGAAAAAGCCGGACGCGAGTTCGAACTGCTCAACCGCGTCAACGACGACGAACCGGTGCAGGTCATTCGCAGCGGGTCCGTCACTGAAATTCCTAAAAAAGACGTTGTTGTCGGCGACATCGTCATTCTCAACACCGGCGACGACATCCCCGCCGACGGACGCCTGCTCGAGGCCGTGACCCTTTCCGTCGACGAATCATCCCTCACGGGCGAACCCGTCGCCGCCAAGTCCACCGATCCGGCGCATTTCGATGCCGAAGCCACGTTCCCCACCGACCACGTAATGCGTGGCACGAAAGTCATGGAAGGCCACGGAATTATGGAAGTAACTGCCGTGGGCGATGCCACCGAGAACGGCAAAGTATTCGTGGCCGCCCAGATAGACAGCTCCGTGAAGACACCCCTCGACATGCAGCTTTCCCGTCTGGCCACGCTCATCACCCGGGTGGCATACGGCTGCGCGGCACTGATCATCGCCGGGCGCCTGATCGTATATTTCGCTGATGGGCATGCATCCCCGATCAACTGGATGGACCTCACGGCCTATCTCCTGCAGACCATCATGATAGCCGTCACACTCATGGTTGTTTCCATCCCTGAAGGCCTGCCAATGGCCGTGACCCTGTCTCTCGCCTACTCCATGCGCCGAATGTTGCGCTCCAACAACCTCGTGCGCAAGCTTCACGCATGCGAGACCATGGGCGCCACCACAGTTATCTGCACCGACAAGACAGGCACACTGACCCAGAACCGCATGCAGGTAGCCGATGCCCATTTCTTTGGCAACCCCTCCGACCTCGTTCTTGAAGAAGGCATCGCGGTAAACTCCACGGCTCGTCTCGAGGATGCAGCCCCCGGCGAAAAGCCCAAAGTATTGGGCAACCCGACAGAAGGTGCTCTGCTGCTGTGGCTCCACAGCCGTTCCGCAGACTATCAGGCTCTCCGGGATGGCGCAAAAGTAATAGCAGAGATCCCCTTCAGCACCGAGCGTAAGTTCATGGCCACGCTCGTGCAATCCGCATCCGGCAAGAACATCCTCTACGTGAAGGGGGCTCCGGAAATCGTGTTCGGCATGTGCTCCGACACAGCCGGACTTACGCGAAAAGAAATCGACGCCGCACTCCTCGGCTATCAGGAACAGGCCATGCGCACCCTCGGATTCGCGTACCGGATTTTTGACGGCGATACCCCTACCGATCTACCCACCGACCATATTCCGGACAATCTCACCTTCCTCGGTTTTGTCGCGATTTCCGACCCCGTGCGCCCGGATGTGCCCGACGCCGTGCGCGAGGTGCGCGATGCCGGAATTGCAATCAAGATCGTCACGGGCGACACAACCGGTACGGCTAAGGAAATCGCTCGCAGAATAGGACTCTGGGACGACAGCGTGGATGGTGACACGAACATAATCACCGGCAGCGAATTCGCCACCCTGACTGATGAGGAACTCCTCGACCGGGTTGCCGCGCTGAAAATCATCGCCCGTGCCCGCCCCCTCGACAAGAAGCGTCTTGTCGAAGCCCTGCAGAAGCGAGGCGAGGTCGTGGCCGTGACCGGCGACGGCACCAACGACGCCCCCGCCCTCAAGGCCGCACAGGTGGGCCTTTCGATGGGCGACGGCACATCCGTGGCCAAAGAAGCATCCGACATAACCATCATCGACAACTCATTTGCCTCAATCGGGCGTGCCGTCATGTGGGGACGTTCGCTCTATCGCAACATCCAGCGTTTCATCCTCTTCCAGATGACAGTCAATGTTGTGGCCTCGCTGATTGTCCTGATCGGAGCCTTCATGGGCACCCAGTCACCACTGACTGTCACACAGATGCTGTGGGTCAATCTGATCATGGACACATTTGCCGCCATAGCCCTGGCCTCACTTCCGCCGTCCGAGGACGTCATGCGCGACAAGCCCCGCAGCCGCAGTGCATTCATCATCGACAAGCCCATGTGGAGCCATATCATCGGCGTGGGAATAGTATTTTTCCTCATCCTACTGGGATTGCTCTACTACCTGCAGCATACCGATTTGGAAAACCTCACTCAGTTTGGCCGCATACCCTTTGTGGCCGACCACGAACTCTCCCTGCAACAGTTGTCGATATTCTTCACTGTATTCGTGTTCATGCAGTTCTGGAACATGTTCAACGTCAAAGCATTCCGTAGCGGCCGCAGCGCCTTCCACTTCAAAGACTGCAGCGGCTTCCTGCTTATTGCCGCCCTAATCCTCATCGGCCAGATCGCAATAGTCACAGTCGGAGGCCCGCTGTTCAGCGTCACGCCATTGTCGTGGATCAACTGGCTGATTATCATTGGCGTGACCTCTGCCGTGCTATGGCTGGGCCAACTTATCCATATGGTATTCAAAAAATAATTCGCCATGAAAAGCAACGTCTATACCCGCGGAGGCGACAAGGGCACAACCTCGCTCGTCGGAGGCTCCCGCGTACTCAAAAACTCCCCCCGCCTCGAGGCATACGGCACCGTCGATGAGCTTAATTCCTGGCTCGGACTCATTGCCGCCTACCCCTCGCAGCTCCCCGCAGAGGCTCCTGCCACACTGCAAATGGCCATGAACACACTCTTCGACCTCGGTGCGATACTCGCCACCGAACCCGAAAGCAAATGGCAGCCCGCACCGCTCAGTCCCGAACGCGTCCGCGAATTGGAAACCGCCATCGACATCCTCGACGCACGGCTTCCGCGCCACAATCGCTTCATCCTCCCGGGCGGCACACCCCTGAGCGCACAGACGCACATCGCCCGATGCGTGGCACGCCGGGCCGAACGGCGCATAATCGCACTTTCGCAGGAGCTGGCAAACTCGAATCCTCCCCAATCCTTAGACCCTGTGGTTGTGGAATTTGTGAACAGATTGAGCGACTATCTATTCGTGCTCGCACGAGCCATCAACAACATTTCCGACAGCCCGAATGAAATATTTTGGGAGAAAAGTTGTTAGTACAAATAAAATCACTAATTTTGCACACCTTTTCAGAAACGATAAAACATCAACACTATGTATTGGACACTTGAACTGGCCTCGAAAATAGAAGACGCCCCCTGGCCCGCAACAAAAGAAGAACTCATCGACTATGCGATGCGTTCCGGCGCACCAATGGAAGTTATCGAAAACCTCCAGGAAATCGAAGACGAAGGCGACACATACGAATCCATCGAAGACATCTGGCCCGACTACCCCACCAAAGACGACTTCCTCTTCAACGAAGAGGAGTATTAATCGGAAACCAGCTCAATTTTAGAGCATAAAAAATTAAAATACAAGCGATTGACAAGACAATAAATAAACTTGTCAATCGCTTTTTCTGTCCTTTTACCGCAAAATAAACTTGCCTATTTTCAAGCAGTTGCTCCGCCGAAAATTTGTTTACTTGTCTATTATAGTGTATATTTGCATCATATTCCGACCTTGGTGAGTATTGGCAAGTAAAGACAAGTAAATATGGGCAGACAAAAGAAACCATTCCCAACCGGACATTTTCGGTTACGCTATCCAAAGAATTATGATAAGACAAAACTCT
>CAMWNH010000068.1 GCA_947175605.1 uncultured Porphyromonadaceae bacterium | reverse complement strand
TAATTTATCCATCTACTCATCGTTTTTGTTAAGTGCAGGATTAAAAATAGCTTTGTTCAAGGAAAAATATACCTTTACCGAATCACCCTGAGCAGCCCCATACCCGACAAAAACGCTAATAATCAAAAGTAGAAATGTGACTATTCTTCTCATTCGCGTGCCGCATTCTTAGCAAGAAATGCTTAATTTGTTATGCAAAGATACAAAAAAAATATCTTCTGTCAAAGGATTTGCCAATCTTTTTATGGCTTTAACGCAAAAAAACATTTATAAAAATATTGGCCAGAGGTATTCCGGAAAATATAAGCCCCTGTTCCCCAAAATTTTGTTATGGCTGGGGAACGGGGTCTAAAATTCACGAAAAAAACTTTATTAACAGAGACTTCAGGCGACTATCGGACTATTGCAGACGGCGCACTACCCTGCCCACCGACTTCGTCGCCCTGCCGGACTTTCTTGCCGTATCCGATGGTGTAGGTCACAGCCATGTTGATAGCAGGATGCACGGAAGGGCTGTATATCCGCTGACATTCGTCATACAAGGGCGTGCGCTTCTCCCAAACTTCATGTAGCCACCCCTTATTAAAAATATTATTCGCTGAAAGATTTAGCATCCATGTGCCATTGCCCCAACCAATGGAGAACATATGGAAATTACGGCCTTGGATGATGTTGTTGGAGTTCTCGGTCAATGTGCGCCGGGGATTGCCCCACGAGGCAAGTATATTAAAAGCTTTCCAATAATATACAGCTTGCAGCTGTATCCTGAATGGGTAATATGAATCGCTGTAATCGCCGGTTATTTCGTACGCGTTTTGGGTGAGATTGGCATACAGTTGCAGACTGTTGTTGAATAGCTTATAGTTGGCCGATATTCCTAAATAGCAGTGTTTGAAAGAGCCGTTGTTTACGAAGTCACGTAATAACGCCGTTCCATTTCCATACGGTCTATAAATTGTGGCGACTCGGTTGAAGTCCTGTTCGTAGCCTGCAAACGCAGCCAAGGATAATGAATTGCAGCAAATGCGATTATATGAAAGATTAGAATTCAGATTTCTCCAGTTTCGAAGATTGGGATTGGCAGTAAGGAACATGTACTCATTGCTCTGAATGATGTCATTGGCTTTCATGCTAATATCAGGGGTGGTAGACTGATATGAAATGTAGGCAGATACCTGACTTCTATTGCTTAACGAGAGCCGTGCGTTTACACCCATGCGCGGGAAAAAGTCGTCAAGGTTGTTACCGTTCATCGAGTTATGCTCGAAGCCTAATCCGAGAAAGGATGAAACGGAGAGCTTTCGGGTCTGATATCGATATCGAAGTTCACTGACTGCAAAAGAATTGGAGTAATGGTCTTCGACATTGTTGGAGCCCCTATAAATCAAGTCGTTGATATTTTGTCCTCCGGCCATGAACAAAGAAAGCTGACTCTTAGACCCGACACTTATGCGCCCGGACGCCTGTATGCTCCAGTTGTATGAATCCTCGGTAATAAAATTACGGATAGCGGCGTCAAGGAGTGATGACTCATAGGCAGAGGTATTGTTGCGATGCGTATGGCGGAAAACAGGGGCAATATCAAGCGAGGCATTTTTGCCAAGGGCTGCCCAAAGATTGCCATTGTATGAGACGGTATTATGTAGGGCGGGGGTATTTCTCGAATATACGTAATTTCTTTCGGGATGGGAATTGATGCTCAGTTCACCGCAAGAAAATTGGGAGGGCGAAGACCAGTGTGTGAAAGACAGGGTGTTGCGGGCAGTGAAATGCGATGAATAATAGCTTGCGCGAAAGGTCAAAGGATATTCATTTGTGCGCGTATGGGATTCATTGAATATCTCTTTTCGGGTAACGTCCTTGGCGGATCCGTTATCCTCAAGCCTATATACAGCCGAAATATCCGATCCGGCGTGATGATAATTCTGATTATCTGAGCCGGCAAAGACGTCGTAAGTCATCTTTTTATAAGTAAAACGGCTAAAAATGTCGATATTATTGAAAAAGCCGTTCAGGACTTTGAGAGACTCCGATGCTTTTGTATAGCCGCCGTACTCATATTCCCGGACAATGACATTGACAACCCGCAGCTCGCCCTTGAAACGGGGATCGGTAGGCGATTCTAAATACTCTATTTTACGCACATCGGTCATTTTCATGCCTTTTAGCTCATCCGGCTGAGCCTCATGATAATTGATATAAACCGGGACAATATTACCAAAAACATCTCGGACGGAATTATCGGCCGGATTAATCACCAACTGCGGCACAGCCATACGACGCAAGAGGTCCCCGACATCCTGCGATGCATTCTTCTGACTTGTGGAAGGAATGTAGATGTTTTTATCGGAAGAAAGAATTGTATTATCCGCCTCTACCGATAGCGAGGAAAGCCGGATGGGAGAGAGCTGCATGACAATAGTTCCCATGGCAAAAGCAGAGGGCTTGTTATAGGTGGTTTTATAGCCCAGGCACGACAACTTGACGAGCACTTTCTTCCTATCGCAGGGAATCGAAAAGCGACCTTCCGAATCCGTAATGCCGTATGTGACGACCATTGAGTCGCGAGGAGTAAGCAGGACAACGGATGCTCCAATGACGGGATCATTATCGCTTCCTACAACAGATCCCGTATAATTAAACCTCCCGTGTTGCAAGGCTTCTATGTAGTAGCAGTTTCCTTTCTTAATTATTGAAACAGGATTCAAGCCGATAATTTGACGTAATGCATCATACGGATCTTTTGTGCAGACGGTGGCTGTTGTCCTGTAATTATCCAGCTCGTTGCATATGAAATTGATTTGAAGCTCAGGATGCTGCACGGCGACTTGAACGAGTGCTTCCGAAAGGCGTTCCGATCGGAAACTATAATTGAAGGTATCGGCATATGCGGCCACAACGCACAGCATAGCCATGAGTGGAAAAAGAACTTTTTTCATGCTTATTCCACGATTATAGTACTATCGGCAATTCGAAGCTTAATCTGCTCGAAATTATTGAGTTGCTCCACCACTTCACCGAGCGGAAGAGAGCGGTCCCAGTGAAAATACATGCGTAGTTCCTTTGGATTCTCACTCTTATATTCGATAGAAACTCCGTAGAAATCAGCTATAGAAGAAATGACACTGTCGAAAGGCTCATCCTTAAGAATCATGGTCTTACGGACTTCTGAGAGGGTACTTCCGACAGGCACGGAATCACTGCCTGAAAGTGCTTCCGGCCCCACCCCGTCGGGAATTTCGGTAAGGTTTTGCATAGACTCAGGCGGCTCTTGCAGACGGCTGAACGAATACGCGACTCCCAGTGTAGCTGCCACAACCGCAAGCGAAGCAATCGCGCAGAATAGAACTGCTGCAGCATTACGGGTAAGGAAATTTCGAAAGGAATTTATAAATCCCGGATGTGCAGACTCGCAGTGTCGGTTCTTGAATCGTTCCCATTCAAGGTCAATATCCGGTTCGTTGGTAGTTGTAAGCGTGTCGGCAGTCTTGCATATATGATTGTATAGCTCACGGATGTTGGGATCAGCAAGGATTTCCCGAATTTCGTCATCAGAGAAACCGGAAGAGTTCTCAATAGCATCAAAAAGACGGTCAGAATTATCTTTCATGTTGGTTGAAATTTTGTCGTAAGATATTCATGGCATGACGCAAGTGCTTATAAACAGCTACTTGACTGATGGAAATTTCCTCCGCAATGTCCTTATAGGTCATTCCGGATTCAAACCGGAGGTGAACAACCCTACGAGTCTGTTCCGGCAGGAATCTTTCGATGACTTTACGGAGTTTCGCCATATCCTCATCGTCGGGCCAGTCTTCACCTTCGATCTCATGAAGATCGAGTGCATACATCTTATTGAGCCGCTCGTGGGTAGATGTGTTTCGGATATGTTTGAGACATCTAAAGCGCACGGCGCTTATAAGATAAGACGGCGTGACATATTTTACTTCTTCCGACATCAAAGAAGCGAAGACATCATGCACAATGTCCCGTGCGACCTCGCTGTCATGCAACAAGCAATTGGCAAAGGTGAGCATTGCCTTATAGTTGTCTCGGAACAGCTGTTCTATGTCATCCGGTGTGGTCATACATCCATACAAACCGCGAACTCGATTTTACCTAACCTTCCGTTTATTTTTTTACAACAGTCTTTAATCGAAAAAGGTCTCCGCGGATGATGTGCAACTTAAAGAGGATGCTATTGGCTATGAGGTCTGCTACAACCACCTCACACGACCAAGCTTACCTTTGGCAGCAGCATATGGTATGTAAAATACTATGATAAATGCCCAATATAGAAGCCCCAACAACATGAAAAACATGAAGATATTGACCAAGACTACGAAAATAAAATGAAGAATTGCTTCCATGAGAATTGAGGCTAATATAAATTAATTCAGTACAAATATAATGTAAAGGTATCAATTCTACAAACTTGCCAGCAATTATTCATAAGGCAAAGCAAGCAGATGAATAAGGACGCAACGCAGGGTTCATAGTTTGTAGTTGCGTTTTATCTCGTCGATGGATTTACCACCTATGCCAAAGTTCTCGTCTGGAATCTCCTTGATGGTTACCGTAAAGAACTGCTCCGGAATATGGGTTATTTCCGAAGCTGTGGTGGTCAACCGCTCAATCAACTGCTTTTTCTGCTCAACAGTCAGTTTGCCACTCTCAATTGATATATAGGGCATGGAAATCTTCTTTAGTCATTATGTAGAAATGTTCTGTCCGCTTATCTCCCAATGGAGATGTAATGTCTTTGTTGGTGTGATGGTATCTGAATCCGCTTTTCTCGCAGACACGTTTTGATTTGAGGTTACCATCGTAATAGCCACACCATACTGTATCAATGCTCAACTCATTAAAACACCGTGAGAGCAACGCTTTTACCGCTTCGGGAATCAGTCCTTGTCCCCAATATGGTTTACCAATCCAGTAGCCAATTTCAGCTTCGCCGCTTTTCATTTCAGCGGAATGAAGACTATTGGAGAACATGATTCCGCAACTGCCAATGGGCTCATTTGTCTCTTTAAGAACAACAGCATAAGTCTCAGGCGCAGCAAATACTGTCCGGATTATTTCCAGACTATTTTCCACCGAAGTATGCGGTGGCCACCCTGCAATCGGACCCACGTCGGGATCTTGCGCGTATTTGAAAAGAGATTCAGCATCATCTTCTCGCCAAGGTCTGAGTATCAAACGAGAGGTTTCTATCATCCGAGAATCATTTTCAAATTGTCTGTACTAAACATCGTCGGAGTAAACTCCACTATCTGATAGTCTGCAATACCGTTGATATTAAACGGGTCTTGTGCGATGATAGCATCTACTGCGGCTCGGTTTTCAGCTTTTATCATAATCGCACCACCGACGCGAGGCGTGCGTGGGCCGGACATAATTAAATCTCCTGCGGTATAATGTTCCGCAAGATAATCACGATGCGCCTGAAGATGGCGATCAACTTCTTCCAAGGGCTTTTTATAAGTCAGAATTGCTATGAACATAATTATTATTTTTTCAACATTGCTTTTTAGAACAGCTGAGCCAACGCAAAGATAAGTAAAAAAAACGATACCCCACTCTTCTCACCCATATCATAAGTGCAAGTTTAATATGTTGGGGGTGTGGAGGATTGAATAGCGAGCACTCAATATGGCTCCATTAGAGAAAATCGTTTGTGCTCTTTTTAATATACCATGTTCTCTGTGTATATGCCCGAAAAGATGTAAACGAGGATTTATTGCTGAGACAATGCTCAATAACTCTTCTGAACCATAATTAATTCCATCATCGAAATCCAATATGCCAAAAGGTGGTGTATGCGTAACGAGAACGCTTGTATTGGATGGTATTTGGCGGTAATTAAACGATTGTTTTTCACTGATACAATCTCTCATAAACATCGGCACTCCATAGAAGGTTACGCCGTCTATTTCTACTCCGGAGTTACAGAGGTAATGCACATTGGAATCCAATCCCTCAATATTTGCCCCATAAAGACATTCATCGTGATTGCCACAGATGAAAATCTTATGGTCGTAAGGAAGGTCGCAAAACCAATTCATAAAGTCAAGAGCCTCCTCCTGACTCCCATTCATGGTGAAATCTCCCGAATGAACCGCGACATCAGCTTCGGGAAGATTCCTGAACTGATTGTGACAGCCATGTGTGTCTGATAAATGGAGGATTCTCATCAGACTTCTCCTGACTCGATAGCTTTCAATACCGACATGTCGGCATAATCAAATGCCGTTGCGAAATTTATATCCGCATACTTCTCCAGAAGGTCATCATTACGAAGAACCGTGGTTTTTACGCCGTTCAAACTTTCGATAGCTTCTTTTGCCTTTTCAATTTTTCCTTCTCCCTCGAAGTAAAAAGGTGTTGTCACGATGGCAGACACATCTTGCACGCCGGTAGCTTTTGCGGAATCAGCGACAATATTTACATATTCACTTCCGGTTTTATCACCCATACCCGCCAGAAGATAGAGTTTTTCAACTCCCTTCACAACTTCGCATGGATTCTCATTATCTTTCAATGAGATGGTCTGATAGCCTCTTTTTGCCAATTCAGCCAATCTTGTATGATCTGAGTCAGCAAATATATATGTCGCCTCACGCACCCAGTGAGCGGAGGCTTCACGCATAATGGTCTCCGCCATATTGCAACCGGCCCCACCGATTGCCAAAATCATGATATTATTCATATTATTTTTGTTTTGAATTTGTAAAAGATTAATACCTTGTAATCGCCCGGACCGAAATTTTCAGCCTCTCAACTCCGTATCCTAATAGACGCTCGGGCGTTTGATCGGACGGAAAGTATCCCCCTCTTTCATAATCAATACAGGCCACTTGTCTGAGAATAACTCAGCAAACGTCTTGGGGGAATCCGTATGGATAGGAATAATCGTCTTAGGTCTGAGCATTTCAATTAATTTCTCAAGACTATCCATATCACAGTGCCCGCTGGTATGTAAAGATACATAGTCGCTCCCAACTGATTTTGCCAAAGTAGGACTATAAGCAGCCTTTGACTTGTCCAGATACCCGTTCCACATGGAGAAGTAGGTTCTTCTCCCATCGGATGGTATCCGAGAAAGAAGGTTGTCGAATCTCTCGCCTGCACGCGCAATAATCACATAACCTCGATCCGAAAGAAAATCAACAAACTTTCCATTGACTCTAAAATTATCTTCATCTCTGTGCAGGACTTTGGGTTCGCTACCATCCTTGTATCTATAAAGTCGCGATCTGCCCCATATAGTATCTCTTCCGGCAACAATATCCATTATCTTCTTCTGATAACCGTCAACATAAAATGGTCTGCCTGCTTGCAGCGCAGCATGGTATAGGCCAAAAAGACGGTCGATATTGGTAGAGGATAGATATACTGCATTATATTTATTCACAGTAAATGCTTGTCTGAATTCTTTCTGTAACTCGTGCTCCGGTTTGATGTTGTTCGCAGTACGGCGCACATTGGTTGCCTCACAAACCATATAATCTACCTTCCCGACATATTTTTCAACTACCTTCGGCAGTTTGCCGCTACGGAAGCCATGCGTACGAAAATCTCCGGTATGGAATACTTTCAAACCTCCCGCTTCAATGCGAAAAGCGTATGCATCGAAAGCGGAGTGATCCATTATTATGGGCATAATTTGAAATTCCCCCCACTCAAGTAAGTGACCGGGTAAGAAGGTATTTACGGATTTCAGACGTGCGCTCAATGCTTTCTGCTTATCGTCAATATGGCCCAAATGTTCTGATAAACCTTCAAGAATCTCCTTTGCAATATTGCCGATAAAAATTGGCAACTCCTCCGGTAACTCAGCGATACAACCTACATGATCTCCATGATAGTGGGTTATCAGCAATGCACTTCTGCTCAAATCTCCATGAGTAAGACCTTCGAGCTGCAAGAATGTTTCAGGTGTGCCGGGTAATTGCTCGCCGTAATCAATAAACAAACGCCAACCGTTATATTCGTATTCTGTAACGCAACCACCTATCTGATCGGTGCCGCGATGGATTGTGATATTCATGGCAGGATATAATATTTAATTTCTTTTTTTTCAAGAATATCTCGTATATCTTTTAGCCTCTTATACCTTTCCATACCCATTTTAGAGTAGTCATAAAGATTCTTGATCAAGAGTAGTGGAGTTAGATCAAGTGTTAATGGCTTTTCAGTGTCATAGCCGATCGGCATAGGTAATCCTAACATCCTCTTTATCTTTAGAAGAGTCTGATAGTAAACGCATAGGGCGTCTTGATTGGTAGCCATGAATGTGGCGTACCGCTCCATCTGCGTCAGAACCTCGGGTTGATTTATTTCCATCTCAGAAGTTCTGAGTCTACAATCTCCTATTCTCTTTAGTTCTTCTACTTTCAACTCATTTCCATCAACAGCAACCAAATCAAATCGAATTAGGTTTTTCTTTTCTCCCTTCTCATATCCGTGTGCAAACTCAGAATCTATATACCTATGTGGGTTATCGATTCTCAATCTACCTTGAATACGTTTTTCCGATGTGTCTTCACCTTCTGATTCCTGAACATAGAATTCAAGAGCATTCTCTTTAAGTCGGGTTACATCATTTTCCAAAAGATTGATGCACGACATGTATTTGCTACCAGTAGCTTGATTCCCATTTACATACTTTTCGTGGCATTTCACCGAATAAGTTCCTCTAATATATTTAATTTCAGCAATTCTTGCACCATAGTAATATACATGAATGAGATTGCCCTTTCTGATTTCGACATAAATCTCAGGATCTGCTGTGAGTTTTGACCACCATTCGGGAGAATTGTCGGCAAGTGCTTTAAATAATGGATCATTTGGATCCAACATTGCTGCGGGATCCATTCTACAAATTTCTGAACTTTGGACTTTTGTCATAAGGTATCAATATTATTAGGTTTGAAATACGAAAGCGCAGACCGCCTTCGTGCATCGTTAACGGAGGTCCTGAGAAAACCTTACAGACAGATGCAGTAATGGTAGCCCACGCTATGCGTGAGAAACCATTATGCCATCCTTGTCTGCTTGTAGAAATTTCTCAGGTTTCCGTCAACAAGAAAGCATAACGCTTCGCTTATTCAATATGTTACAAAATCAGGCTCTCCCGATTTCGATCGCAAATTTACGAAATTATATTGAATATTCGAGCAATCATGCAGGTTTCTCACACATAGGGGGCTGTTATAGCTTATTATAGACGTAAATTCGTATCATCATTGCTATGTTGGAATCATTTTGAAAAGAGTTTATTGAAGTTCTCTTCACCTAAAACCTTTCGGAGCTTTTCGGGCGAAAGAAAATCTCCGGTATCTCCTGCACATGTGTTCCAGCGACTGGTCACAGATGCGATTTTATTTTCCGGAGTCATTTCGACAGCTATCAGTGAATAGCCGTATTTGTCATGCGGAAAACCTATGCCGGGAATACAAGGAACGTCCCGCCAGTCTTCTCCGTTTCCGCAAAAGTAAAAGCGGTTACCGTTTGCTGTGTATTCCATGAATGATTCTTCCGAAATCACGATACACCATGAAACCATTTCAAAATACGAATGAGCATCCTTATAGTTTTTGATTCCACTAACACCATAATCAAACTTGACCTCATCTTCATCTATGGGAGCGACAGGCGACATCCCGATTATCTGACATACTGGGTCGGGATCGGCTTCGTTGAATACGTTATCGAAGAAGTCATAGCCGGGTGTCTGGTCAAGTACTTTTAGAATCGGTCGAACCTTACTGACATCATCAGGATTATTGATATCAATATATCCTGACATGTTCCATACATAGATGCCGATGGCAAATTTTGCAAGACGCGAGTCAAGCTCCGGGAACAGCTCAACGTAATGGTCTATCTGATCGCCGGCACAGAACTCGTCCAGCCACCATTGCATATGTTTACGATATTTCTCCTGCATCTTAAATTATTTTTAATTATCGTGTGAATTTTACCTCTCCGTGCTCTCCACAGATGTATATGGTCGAGCCATGCTTGATGGTAACTGTGTTCGCCGTATAACTCACAAGAGTTCCATACCGATTCCACATGAAGCCACCTTTTGTGTTATATACATACACATTATCACCTTTTTGTTCGGCATATCCTATCATGGATTTATACACTAAATTCGTGTCGTGCGCAACTTCTATGTTGTTATATTTCCTCATGTAATCTAAAATAAAATCTGCTGTGGTTATTTCATCATTCCATAGCATCTGCAGCGCCTCAAGATTAAGAATTATCCACCCGAAAATCTGCTTCTGGATGTTTGGTGAAACTGTCACTCCGGATTTAGATTTTATGATCCTTGGGTTAGATTCTACAGTTACAGCGTACCCATAGGATGAAGGATAGTTCGAATTGAATCCCACAAGGATAATCGGTGTAGTGTAACCTTGATTGGTGCTAATCCAGATCATTGTTTCCACACCGGTATGTTTTGTCCCGATACAACCAATCTTCCATGTATCTATTTCAAATGTCTCTGTTTTCATAGGCTCATCGTTATGTATTATTAGAGGCGTTCAAAATATTAACGACGATGGGACGTTTGGAGAGACGTTCCGATTCTCGAATAGAATGAAACGTACCTTTAGATTACGGTGATGGAAAAGCTATTACAGTAGAAACTTCACGCACAATTTGATCATTTCGGCGAAGGGTAGCTTTCCTTCCATATTTTGAGTAGTCTGGAAGATATTCCATTAATGGGATGAGATGACGTGTGGCAAAGAATTTAGCATAGGTATCGATATCCTTTGCTCCGCCTGATACAATAAGTAATACCTCGGAAACATTGATTTTTGAGAGCAAGATACTCTCCCATTCTTGGTAAGAAACACCCGGATTACGAGTGCCAACGATTGCCATTTTCATATGATTTTTTATTGTTGGTACTCTTTTATAATACGATCGAGAAATTTAACCCATGGTTAACCAATTTTAATTTATGGGTGCTTTTTTATTATTCTACAAGAGCTTTTTTTAGTCAATAATCTATATGGTAGAATATTAC
>CAMWNH010000067.1 GCA_947175605.1 uncultured Porphyromonadaceae bacterium | reverse complement strand
GTATTATGTTAAATTGTATTTCCGGTATCTCCTTCTCTCGTCCTATCTCTTGAATTTGTTCTCTTGATATTTGTCTATCTCGGCGTCTTGGCGTAACTTTGCATAGAGCTTTGCGAGAAAGTATATTCTTCAAGCTGAAAACATTGTAATTTAATCAAAATGCCTAAAGTTCATCGAAAATTCTCTATTCTGCGCAAGTTGGAATTGGAGGCCGGTTATTTTCTACTGGATTTGAGTCCTGTCGAAGGCGTTCTCCCCGAGGATATACAACCGGGCCAGTTTGTTGAAATTTCCGTTCCTGATCATTCAAAACTTTTGCGCCGCCCTATTTCAATTCATTTCGCTGATTACAAGTCTAATATACTTAGACTTCTAATACGAGTGGTCGGCGAAGGAACGAAGGCTGTTTGCTCTATGTCCGAAGGCGACTCTCTTGATATCATACTTCCCCTCGGAAAAGGTTTCAGCACTGAGTTTAAGTCCGGCGATCGTGTGATTCTTGTAGGAGGTGGTGTCGGAGTGGCTCCACTACTCTATCAAGCCGCGTTGCTGAAGGATCTTGGTGTTGATGTAAGGATGGTATATGGTGCGAGAAATTCGCATGAACTGGTTGTAGCTGAAGCTTTCAAGGATTATGCGGAACTTGAAATTACTACCGACGATGGAAGTTGCGGTACGCCCGGACGCGTTACTGACAGCTTGTGTTTCGCTACGATGCTCGAAAGTGCTTCGATGGTTCAATGCTGTGGCCCGGCACCGATGATGAAAGCTGTAGCTGCCGTTTGCCGCGATAAGGGCACTCCCTGCGAGGTATCGCTCGAGAATATGATGGCGTGCGGCCTTGGGGCTTGTCTTTGTTGCGTGGAGAAGACGGTTAAAGGAAATGTATGTGTATGCACCGAAGGTCCGGTGTTTAATATCGATCAACTGACATGGTGAATCTTAATGTTAATCTCGGCAATTTTTGTCTGAAAAATCCCGTTCTTACGGCTTCCGGCACATTCGGTTTCGGTGAGGAATATGCTCCGTTTATTGATCTTGCACGCCTTGGTGGCTTCGTTGTCAAGGGAACGACCCTTGAGCCTCGTGAGGGCAATCCCTACCCTCGCATGGCTGAGACTCCATCAGGTATGCTTAACGCCGTTGGTCTCCAGAACAAGGGCGTCGACTACTTCATAAGTAACATATACCCGCGAATCTGCGATATCGAATCGGAGATCGTGGTTAATGTTTCCGGGAAGTGTGTGGAGGATTATTGCGAAACAGCCCGACGTCTTTCCGCGCTTGACAAGATTCATGCTATCGAACTGAATATTTCATGCCCCAACGTCAAGCAGGGAGGAATGGCTTATGGCACGACATGCGAAGGCGCTTCCGATGTTGTTGGGGCTGTCAGAAAGGCTTGGCCACGCCACCTGATGGTGAAGCTGAGCCCGAACGTCACATCTATAACTGATATCGCTCTGGCTGTTGAAGCGGCCGGAGCAGACAGCGTTTCGCTGATCAATACCCTGATGGGAATGGCTGTGGATGTCGAGCGCCGGCGTCCATGTCTTTCCACAGTCACAGGAGGCCTTTCCGGGCCCGCTGTACGCCCTGTCGCTGTCCGCATGGTATGGCAGGTCGCCAAGGCTGTAAAAGTGCCCGTAGTGGGCCTTGGAGGTATCGTCACCGGTCGTGATGCTCTGGAGTTCATCATGGCAGGAGCAAGCGCTATACAGGTCGGAACTGCCAATTTCCTCCGTCCCGAGGCCACAATTGACGTCTTGGAGGGGATAATCGAATTTTGCGAACGTCAGGGCGTAAAATCTCTCGATGAGATACGCGGCATAATATAGAGCATCGGTTCTGCTCTTTCTTCCGACGCCTCCCCTGCCCCATGGCTTCGGGAGGCGTTGTCATACCATAGACCTTTCTCATTTATGTAGTCGAGCAATGCGCGGCCGCATAGTGTATCCGGAATAAGACTGTCTCGCTTGAGTACTGCTATCGCATCATTGACATATGTTGCCGACGCGAGTTCTCGCTCAAAGGGCTGCACCCGGAGTCCGCCTTTAGATGAAAACGATAAATAAGCCGGCGACTGGTCGAAAGTTCCACAAATAAGCCTACGCACTAGTAAGAGTTCGCCTTCGGGAGGGAGTGGATGGAGGCGCATCATGATATGCTGTCTGCTTCGGAATGCAGAATTCCGTCAATATTATACAGTCTGCGTTGGCGATAGTGTTGCGGGAAAATGATCTCATTGAATCGCTTGCGCACAACGCTGAGCGAATCTATGACCACATAGTTTCCACCCTTATCCGGAATAGTCAGAGAGCCGTATAGACGCGTAGCCGGACCGACAGTATCCGTAAAGAATGACACTTCCTGCCAGCCGTCTCCGCTGAAGTTTGTCTGCAGTGTCTCTATCTTACCACCCTCGTATTCGGCTACGATGTTCCATGTGGCGGCCGACGACAGATTATGGAATTTACCTCGCCAGGTATAGATGTCGCCCGGTTCCCAGTTTTCATCTCTCCGGAAGTTGAAGCTTATCGTCCGGGTGGGCGATGTGGGTTTTACACGCAGCAAACGAGGAAAAGGCCATACATCTACGGAATCGCCTGTCATGGCGAGCGCATTGGCTGCCGAGCGGTTTCCGCTCTCGATTAAGCGGTGCTCCAGAATTTCAATACTGCGGTCGCATACCTCCACATATTCCTTTATGTGGTGTCCGTACCATGACAGAGATGTATCCACATCTTCCTGCGTCAATCCGTAGCGGTCATAAATCGACTGCTTCAGTGCCTTGCGGTCATCTTCCGAAGAGAATTCACGCCGCGTGGCATCGGCGTATGCCTCGCCGGTATTCAACTCCGCAAGGAGTTGCGCCATTGTCTCGGGTTGTATCACGTTTTCCGGAACTTTCCGGCACGAATACAATCCGCCGCAAACGAAGGCGGCAAGTAGAATTCCGACCGCTGATTTTTCAGTCATTATTCTTTCCGGTTTTATCGGGCATCGAGATATGGCGCGAGTAAAATAGTATTATCACAAGGACGCCCACTGTGATGGCTGAATCTGCAATGTTGAAGACGGGATCAAAGAAGGAGAAATGCTCTCCGCCCACAAACGGAATCCACTGCGGCCAGTTGAAGGAGAACAGCGGGAACCAAAGCATGTCCACCACAAGCCCCTGAAACCACTGGCCGTAGCCGTGTCCCAAGTCCGTGAAAGTCGCTATCTGGGGTGGCCATGGATTGGTGAATATCTCACCGTAGAGCACGCAGTCCACGATATTGCCCGCTGCTCCGGCCGTTATAGCGGCAAGTGCAGCAAGGAAGCCTGCGGGCTTGGAATGATCCCGGACGAATCGCCACAAAAGCCATGCGAGCACTCCCACCATTACAATGCGGAAGCCTGTCAGCAGAAGCTTGCTGCCGAATTCCCACCCGAAAGCCATTCCGTTGTTCTGTATGAAATGCAGGTGGAAAAATGGCAGGATCTCCATGTCCTCACCAAGGTAAAAATGAGTCTTGATCCAGACTTTCACGACCTGGTCGATTGCGATAACAGCTGCGACGACGGCAACACAGAGCCATGATCGACGCCTTGTTGATGTCTGCGGAGACGTCATTTGCGATTGAGTTTTGCCTCTACACACAATGTGGCATGCGGCACCGCACGCAGACGCTCCTTGGGGATGAGGCGCCCGGTCTCGCGGCATATGCCGTATGTCTTGTTGTCGATACGCACTAGGGCTGCCTGCAAGTGCTCTATAAACTGGCGCTGACGCTCGCACAAGCGTGCCGTGGCTTCTTGTTCGAGTGTGTTGGCTCCTTCCTCGAGCGTTTTGAAGGTGGGAGAAGTATCGGCCGTATCGTTGCCGTAGTTGTTGCTAAGCGATTCGCGAAGCTCATCGAAGAGTCGTCGTGCGGTGTCCAGTTTCTTTAGGATAATCGCACGGAACTCCTCGAGTTCTTCGTCGCTATATCTGACGGGAGCATTGTCCATAGCTCAGACTTTTTGAATTTTTACAAATATCTCTCGGCCATCCATGTCGAGGGCTTCGAAATCAGGCGACACAGGGACAAAAGTCAGGGCATCAGCCAAAACCTGACCGGAAATGTAAGCCGAGTATTGTTCCAAAGCGCGACGCACGTCTTCCGGACAATTGTCGCCGATCGAGAGGGTGATATGGTCCGTGATATCCAGACCGCTGCTCTTGCGTATATTCTGAACACGGTTTATGACCTCGCGCGCCGTACCCTCGGCAGCGAGTGCCTCGTCTATCTCAATATCCAGTGCCACGGTGAGTACACCTTCATTTGCAACGAGCCAGCCCGGAATATCTTCGGAGATTATCTTCACATCGTCGAGCTCTACCTTAGCTTCCGATCCGTCAGGCAAGGTGAGCATGATGGCTCCGTCACGTTCGAGCGTGGCGATGGATGCGCGGTCGAGTGCGGTGATCAGTTGGGCGGCGGCTTTCATCTGTTTGCCGAACTTCGGGCCGAGCTTCTTGAAGTCGGGCTGCACGCGCTTGACGAAAACTTCATTATCGCCGTCCACGATATCCATTTCCTTCACGTTCACTTCCGAAAGCACGAGGTCGCGCACGGCCGCAAAGCACTCCTTCTGTGCCTCGCTCATGGCCGGAACAAGCATCTTGCTGAGCGGCTGGCGAACTTTGATGGATGCTTTCTTACGCAGGGACAGTACGAGAGATGTAAGTTTCTGTGCTACGGCCATCTGTTCTTCAAGTTCTGGCTTGATCAGCGCCTCGTCCACCTTCGGGAAGAGTGCGAGATGCACGGATGCAGAGGCTCCTTCCACGCCTTCCGTAAGGTCGCGGTACAGGCGGTCGCTGAAGAAAGGTGCAATGGGGGCTATAAGTTTGGAAACCGTCAGCAGACATGTGTAGAGGGTCTGATATGCTGCCAGCTTGTCCTGTTCCTTTCCGGGACCCCAGAATCGCTTGCGGTTCAGACGCACATACCAGTTAGAGAGATTGTCTCCAACAAATTCAGCGATTGCTCGGGCCGCCTTGGTGGGCTCATAGTCGTCCATATCGGCCTGCACATCCTTCACAAGCGTGTTGAGCAGCGAAAGTATCCAGCGGTCAATTTCCGGTCGTTCGTCTACGGCCACCTGCGCCTCCGTGCCGGTGAATCCGTCCACGTTGGCATACATGGCGAAGAAATTGTATATGTTCGAAAGTGTTGCGAAGAACTTGCGCGACACTTCCGCAACACCGTCATTATCATACTTCAGGTTATCCCACGGCGAGGAGTTCGAGACCATATACCAGCGCACGGGGTCCGCCCCATACTTCTCGAGTGTCTCGAAAGGATCCACGGCATTGCCGAGGCGCTTGGACATCTTATTGCCGTTCTTGTCGAGCACGAGTCCGTTGGAAATTACGGCCTTGTAAGCCTTCTTACCGAAGACCATCGTTCCTATGGCATGAAGCGTGAAGAACCAGCCGCGGGTCTGGTCCACACCCTCCGCGATGAAGTCGGCGGGGAACAAGGAGCCGTTCTCCACTGCTTCCTTGTTCTCGAAGGGATAGTGGCGCTGGGCATAAGGCATCGAACCGGAATCAAACCAAACGTCGATAAGATCGAGTTCGCGATGCATGGGCTCGCCCTTCGAAGAAACGAGCACGATATCATCCACATACGGGCGGTGGAGATCTATCTTTTCATAATTCTCCTTTGAATAATCACCGGGTACGAAGCCTTTGTCGCGCAGCGGATTGGATTTCATCACGCCCGCTGCCACAGCTTTTTCAATTTCATTGTACAGTGTCTCGACGGAGTCGATGCAGATTTCCTCCGACGCGTTTTCATTACGCCAGATGGGAAGCGGTGTGCCCCAGTAACGCGAACGCGACAGATTCCAGTCCTGAAGATTCTCGAGCCACTTGCCGAAGCGACCGGTTCCTGTCGATGCCGGCTTCCACAATATCTCATTATTGAGGGCCATCATCTCCTCGCGTGCGGCTGTCGAACGGATAAACCAGCTGTCGAGCGGATAATAAAGCACAGGCTTGTCCGTGCGCCAGCAGTGAGGATAGTTGTGCACGTGCTTCTCGATCTTGAAAACCTTGCCGTTCTTCTTAAGGTCCATGCAGATCTCCACATCAAGCGTTTCATCGCTTTCGCTCTTAGTGGCATCATATGCGTTTTTCACATACTTGCCGGCCCAACGGGCATATTCGTCCACATCCACCATCTTCTCCACGAAATCCGGATCAAGGTCCTCAAGAACGAAGAATCGGCCCGAAAGATCTACCATCGGACGTAGATTGCCGTCCTTGTCCACAAGGTGAAGCGGCGGAATATTATTCTGACGCGACACACGAAGGTCATCCGCACCGAACGTTCCAGCGATATGGACGATACCCGTACCGTCTTCCGTAGTCACATAGTCGCCCGGAATAACACGGAACGCGCCTTCGCCGGGATTGACCCAGGGCAGCAGCTGCTCGTAGTGCATTCCTGTCAGCTCCGAGCCTTTATAGCGTCCGCAGATTTCATATGGAATAAGTTTATCGCCCGGCTTGTATTCTTCAAGCGGAAGTTCGGAGGCTTTGGCGTTGAAATAAGCACCGAGGCGCGCCTCTGCCAGCACGACGGTCACGGGGTCGCCGGAATAAGGATTGTAGGTCCTGACGGCAACATAATCGATATTCGGACCGACACACAATGCCGTGTTCGAAGGCAGCGTCCAGGGAGTTGTCGTCCATGCCAGGAAGCAAGGCTTGGCCCACCCCTCCATCTCGCGCTTAGGATCCTTGATAAGGAATTGTGCGGTACAGGTCGTGTCGCGCACATCGCGATAGCAACCGGGCTGATTGAGCTCGTGCGAGCTCAGACCCGTTCCCGCAGCCGGTGAATAAGGCTGGATAGTATAACCCTTGTAGAGCAGCCCCTTCTTGTAGAGCTGGGCTAAAAGCCACCATACGCTTTCAATATAGCGGTTGTCGTATGTGATATAGGGATCCGTCGTGTCCACCCAATATCCCATCGTATCCGTGAGTTTTTCCCACTCACGCGTATATTTCATCACTTCCCTGCGGCAGGCCTCGTTGTATTCGTCTACAGAGATTTTCTTACCTATATCCTCCTTTGTAATACCGAGGTTTTTCTCCACACCAAGCTCCACGGGCAGACCATGAGTGTCCCAGCCGGCCTTGCGCTTTACCTGGAAGCCCTGCATGGTCTTGTATCGGCAGAATAAATCCTTGATTGTACGGGCCATCACATGGTGAATACCCGGACGTCCGTTGGCGGATGGCGGTCCTTCGAAAAACACAAACGACGGGCAACCTTCGCGCACAGCCATGCTCTGCTCGAACAGTCCGGCCTCGTGCCAGCGATCAAGGATCTGTTTATTTACATCAGTGAGATTCAGCGACGAATATTCACGAAACTTTTTCATATTTCAGGAAAGGGATAGTGTTTGGATTAAGTAAAAAAGGGCGTGTCCTGCACCGTGAGGTAGCGAGAACACACCCTTTTCGTATCTTTCGAAGCGCGGCTTCGGAGAAGGTAAAAACCTCAGGCCCTCTGCGTGGCCCGGGAATTTATTCTGCTGCAGGAGCCTCAGCTTCAGCTTCGGGAGCAGCCTCCGCTTCCTTTGCAGCCTCAGCGGCGGCAGCGGCGAGCTCGTGCTTCTTATATGCCACCTCATGTGCCTTAGCCTTGTTCTTGGCTACTTCGGCTTCGAGGCGCTTCTTGATGCTCAGTTCCTTGGTGTCGGCCATAGAGGTCTTCATGGCTTCAACTTTGGCTACCTTCTTTGCCTTCCAGGCATCGAAACGCTTCTGTGCTTCTGCCTCGTCGAATGCGCCCTTCTGAACGCCGCCGAGGAGGTGCTTCATCAGCAGCACGCCTTCGTTGGAAAGAATGGTACGTACGGTGTCGGTGGGTTCTGCACCTACGGTCACCCAATACAAAGCCCGTTCGAAATTAAGAGTAATTGTAGCAGGATTAGTGTTCGGGTTGTAGGAACCTATCCTTTCAATAAACTTACCATCTCGTGGTGCCCTGCTATCGGCGATGACAATAGGATAAAACGCATAGTTCTTGCGACCATGACGTTGTAATCTGATTTTTGTTGCCATTGATTGTTTGTTGTTTTGGTTTTGTATTGCTTAGCGACTGCAAAGATACGCCTATTTTTTTAGAACGCCAAATTTTCCGGCTTCAAATTATACCTTAAATTGATAGCTGACGGAAAAATTCTTCACGGAGCGAGGCGTCCTCGGCAAATCTACCGCTGTATTCTACCGTGGTCGTCGCGGAATCCTGTTTTTCCACTCCACGCATTTTCATGCAGAGATGCTCGGCTGTGCAGGTCACTATCACACCGGATGCGCCCACAGCCTCGCTTACGGCGTGGCATATCTGGGCCGTAAGGCGTTCCTGCACCTGAAGGCGGCGTGCGTACACATTCACCAGTCGCGCAAGCTTACTCAGCCCCACGATCTTGCCATCAGGAATATAGCCCACGCTCACGCGACCGAAGAACGGAAGCACATGATGCTCGCACATCGAATAGAATTCAATGTCCTTCACAATCACCATCCTGCTCCCCTCGTGCTCGAACAGAGCCTGAGTCATCAGAGCCTTCCCGTCCGAACGATATCCCTGCGTCAGAAACCACAGGGCCTTCGCCGCACGCACCGGAGTCTTCACAAGTCCCTCTCGGTTGCAGTCCTCGCCGATGAGTTCGATGATATCGCGCATCCTCTCGGCCACTGCCTCGATGCGTTCGCCATCGCTCAGTTTCGCTATTTCTTCTTTAGTCATAAATATTCACGCGGTCACGCACTATGCGGATATAGGCCTTAAGTTCCGGAAATGCCTTCTTTATTTCTGCCATAGCGCTTTCAGCCTCTGCTCGCGAACGGAAGTCACCCGCCTTCACACGCCAATAAGGCGAATTAAAGGTCACATAGGCGCGATATGCCGGGAAGGCACCCTCTATCCGGCTTTTCACTGATGAAGCCGACTGGCGTGCCGTTCGCGGATTGTTGTCATCGAACACCTGTATGCGGTAGCCCGTCCGGACCGCCGAGGCATGGCGCCTGCTTGCCGCCGTTTCGACTTTCGATGCGTCACCGGGCATTTCGCCGGTTACAGTCGACTCTTCCGATACAGTCTTCCGCGAGCTCACACGGGCAGTCAGCGCCTCCGGCTGACTCACGCGCACATGGCCCGCCGCGTTGATTTCAGCCGTGATACTGATCACGGAGTCGCTCGGCTGAGGCTCGTTTGCGTTTGTCATAAACTCCGCGCCGGTTGCGGCCGTGAAAAAGATCACGATCGCTGCGGCGCGGAGTGTTTTTATGCTCTCGGAAATTCTCATTTCAAATGGAGGGGAGAGTTGGTGAGGATTCCCGCGAATCAGAATGCGTCTACGATACCCATGAAGTCAGCGCACTTCAGAGCTGCGCCGCCAATAAGACCGCCGTCCACATCGGGCTTTGCAAACAGCTCCTTGGCATTGGAGGGCTTGCAGCTGCCGCCATAGAGAATCGAGGTGTTGTCGGCAACTTCCTGACCGTACTTCTCAGCCACGGTCTTGCGGATGAAGGCATGGATTTCTTCTGCCTGATCTGCCGTAGCGGTTTTGCCCGTGCCGATAGCCCATACGGGTTCGTAAGCAAGGATGATCTTTCCGAAGTCCTCGGCCGAGAGGTTGAAGAGGCCTTCTTCAATCTGTGCCTTCACAACGTCAAAGTGCTTGTTGTTCTCACGCTCCTCGAGAACTTCACCGATGCAGAAGATGGGAGTGAGCTTATTCTCCAGAGCCAGAGCAACCTTTGCGCGCAGAGTCTCTGCGGTTTCGCCGTAGTACTGACGACGCTCGCTGTGACCGAGGATCACATATGTTGCACCCGTGGAAGCAACCATCGGAGCAGATACTTCACCGGTGTAAGCACCTTTTTCGTGATCAGCGCAGTTTTCAGCACCAAGGCCGAGCTTTTCCTGGTTGATCTTGGCTGCAATCGATGCAAGATGCGTAAAGGGCACGCAGATCACAACGTCGCAGTTGGCCTTGCGGCCGGCGAGAGCTTCATTTACTTCTTCGGCAAGAGCGATGCCTTCCTGCAGGGTGGTGTTCATCTTCCAGTTGCCTGCAACGATATTCTTTCTCATCTTTCAATTATAGTTTTGTTCCGTTCCGTGGCATGCCGCCCCGTCGCGGGTTGGTTTGTGTTATAGTCAGCTTAAGTAGTTTATATTTCAGAGCGCAAATTTACGCAATTTTTTTCATTCCCCCGCAATTTCACACCCAAAATCTCAGCCACCTCAATCCTGGATGTAAGCGCGCAGCCATTGTCCCGTGGGCGTGTCAAGCGCCGCAACATCTTCCGGAGTCCCTACCCCCACGACCTTACATTAGAAATATGTCCGTACTGCAAATAGAAATTGATCTATGTATATTCTTTTGAAGGCTGCAATATTGTTTTGTTCATAAAAAATAAGCATTGCCTTCTTATAATCAATGGAATCCACCGTGCGAAATGATATTGGGCAATATCCGTGGGCGATTAATATTCCGTTACTGATGATTCGGGCTGTTCGTTTATTCCCGTCTGTAAATGCCTGTATATAACTAAGCAGTATAAGTGCAAGCAATGACTTCTCAAAAACATTACTCTTGCTGTTTATAAGACGCACGGAATCTTCCAGAGCTTCGCGTATCTGAAACTCATTATCAAGCGGAGTATAGTTCGTCCCAGTAACACCTACGCGACGATGCCTTATATTTCGTTCAACCCCTAAATCCTTAGTAAGCAGCGCATGAATCTCTTCAATTCGTGCTACGGATAATTCTTTTAGATAGTCTGGTACATCCAAAACAAAGTCAAGAGCGTCTTTGTGGTTGAGAAGCATTATTGCTTCTTCCTTTGTTTTGCCGCTCGCCGTATGTTTATCCTTCAGCAAACGCTCTGTTTCCAATAATGAGTATGTATTACCTTCGATCTGAGAGGACTTCCAGGAAAGGTCTATTCCAAGCCGTTCCATCTCTTTTCTATACTCAATTTCTGACATTTCTGACAGATGTTGACGGAATAGGTTTTGGGCTTCGGCCAGAGTTTGCAATTCTTCCTCCGAAAATATATCTACTTTTGGAAGTATATCGTTGATTAGTCCAAAATTGTATGTCCCCTGCACTTGTCGCTCGTCAATATCTTTCTGAAAGTATGTATCGAGATTGAGTTCCATAGTAACGTGGGCTTGCGGGGTAAGCTTGTATCGGGTAGCTGGTCCGCGCCCCATGACTTCAATATGTCCTTTTGCTACGCTATTGGAC
>CAMWNH010000066.1 GCA_947175605.1 uncultured Porphyromonadaceae bacterium | reverse complement strand
CTCTCCGACAGAACCGACCTCGATACGGCCACTCGTAGGATTCTTTATGCTCTTCACATAGCCACGCACATCGGCCTGAACGTCGCTTTCCTCGAATGCCAGATCGGCGTCCTTGTCAAAGGTGCAGTTCTCAAGCACAAGGCCCTTGCAGTAGCACAAGGGTTGCGTGCCGGAGATATGACAGTTGATGAGGTGTAGATTCTCCGAGTACCATCCGAGATACTCGCCATCGAGACTCGAATTGCGCACGGTCACATCCTTTGTATTCCAGAATGCATCCTTGGAATGGATCTCGGCATCCTCGATCTCGACATTCCGGCAATACTGGAAGGAATAGTTGCCATGTTGCTTCCATGTGCGGATACGGATATTGTCGGTGTGCATGAAGAGATAGTCGGCATGCTCCACTTCAACATTCTCGATGTCAACGTCGCAGCAGCTCCAGAGCGTTTCCTGCGCATCAGGAATACGCACATTGCGCAGACGGATGCCTTTCAGCTCGCGGAACATCTTGGGAGCCTCAACGAGCGTATTCTCCATCGTGCAATTACGGCTGTACCACAATGCGGCGCGGGCACCCTCCGTAAAGAGACAGTCTGTGATTTTGAACCCGTCCACATGCCAGAAAGGATATTTGCCTTCGAAACGACACTTGTCCGCTTCGATATTGCTGCAATTCTTCAGAGCGCTTTCGCCTGTATGTATCATGCAGTCCTCGAGACGAAGATCATGACTGCCAAACAGCGGACGCTCGCCTCCGAATTCCTGATTCTTTATTGTTTCCATATTCAAAATTAGTCTTGTCCTGCAAAGTTACGAATTTATTCAGGTCATTTCAAGCCTTTAGAAGGAGAAACTGAAGTTGGCCAGAAGTCTGTTGACGTTTCCGACTACACCGGAGTAATCGGCACGCTTTCCTGCAAGGTATTCCACACCGGCCTGAATTCGCGGGGAGAACGTATAGACCATATTCACTGCAAGGTACTGACCGTACTTATAGGTGCTGTCATGAATATCGCCCTTGGCAAAATTTCTAAGCGTGGCCAACGCTACATTAGAACTCAGATGCTTGTTGAAATATACCTTGGCACCAAAGGTGAAACTGACTGTAGTAGGCGCATACATCTCGCCGTTCTTATCGGGAAGAGGCAGCAGGTCATAGTTGCCGTTGGATAGATCGCCCGTATACGATGCAATTCCTTTTCCGACAGAGCCCATGGCCGAGAATGTGCAGCAGCGCCAGGCGCGCACCACGCTCGAAAGCTGCAGGCCCCAACCGAGCACATGACGATTTCGCGCGGCAACAAGATCGCGATACGACATGTCGCGGATAACACCCGACAGGCGCACGTGGCTAAGCCCTCTGTTCCACTGATATTGGCCCAATGCTGCGAAATCAGGGACGTAGTCGTTGATTTTTTTAGTGTATCCATCCACCTCACTGGGCTGTGACGAAGGGAATTCCACCGAACCGGCAAAAGTCCAGTGATCGTGCCACGTGTGCAGATAACGCACAAGCACATTGCTCTTGTCTATCTTTCCGTTAGCACCTGCCGGATCGAGAACATCAGGCTGTGCGGCAGGGTCGGAGAAGGTTGACTTTGTAAGACCCGCAGTGAAATCTCCAATTTGGAACCATGCCTTCTTGAGTTTGAATCCATTGCCGCCGTATCCGTCGAAACCGCCCTCGATATAAGCGCGATAGTCGCCAATGGGCGTATGCCGACCCATGATATTGAAGAATATAGCCGAGCCGGAAGCGGATGCCGCAAGATTTCGCAGGCTTTCCGGAGTCTTTGGCGTGATAAAATATGGGTTGAAATTAGGATTGTCCACCGTACCGTTCCAATCGAACCAACCGCTTACGTTGACGACACCGCCGACACCCATTGCGAGATTCGCGTCCTTGCTCATGAACGTGAAATATGGGGTCTCGGGATCCTGCGAGTTACGGAACTGGTCGACGTAGAACTTGGCCAACATACTCTCAACGGAATCACGGCCGACACCGCCGGCACCCCCGTTCATGAAAATAACTTTTGAATCACTGATGAGATCGCGTCGCATCTGCTCTTCGGCATGCAAAGAGGTTGTGTCGGAAGCGTTGATGTCGGAAGACGGCCCGGAGGGAGCCGCACCTGTTCGAGCTGTTGCGGGAAGTGCGCCTATGGCTGCAATGGCCGCGAGGATGTGTAGTTTAGTATTCATATAAAGAAAAGGTTAGGTTCGTATTCAGAAAGCACAGCGTATGATGGACCTGCCGGCCCATACACACAAAATGCCGATTGCTATGCTTAGGAAAAGATAGAGGGCGAGCACAAGCCAATCGCCTTTGGTGCTCAGCTGCCACATGTCGTTGGCAAATGTAGAAAAAGTAGTGAATCCGCCACAGAATCCCGTCACCAGCAGGAGATTCTGCGTGGGAGTAAGAACTTTGGCGTGCTCCAGCAGCCCGAAAAGGAGACCTATGATGAAGCAACCCGACACATTCACAAGGAATGTCCCAAGCGGGAATGCGCCATGCCATATGCCTGCTGTCCATCTGCAGACAAGCAAACGGCCTGCGGCGCCAACAAAGCCGCCGCAGCCTGCAAGTATAATATCTCTTAACATAGGGGGTATTGTTTGTGAGATTGTCGGTTGAAACGCTTTATGTAATTTGAACAATGCAGGGCTCGGGAAAGTTCCCGAACCCTGCAGAAAAGAAGGGGATTCTTATGATAGTAATCGAAACGTCAGTAGTTGAAAGGATGAACCCGTGCACCGAACGTACGCTCGTAGTAGTCCACGAAAGCCTTATTCACCAGTCGAATACCTCCTGACGTAGGATAGTCGCCCGAGAAATACCAGTCGCCGGGACATGCAGGCACAGCCTTGTGAAGGCCCTCTATTGTCTGATACAGTATTTCGGCTTTGGCCGTAAGTCGATCAGGGGTAAGCATGGCGCAAATGGCCTCCGAAATTTCCTCATCCGAGAAGGGCGCATATATGGCCTTGACATGGTTTTCAAGGGATTCGCTCGTTCCGCCAAGTACCGCACGTCGACATTTCTCGTACGTATCGTGTATGACAGAGACGGCTCCACGCTCCATGAGCAGACGGATGGCTGCACGGAATGCTATCAATTCCTCGAGACGAGGCATGTCTATGCCGTAATAATCAGGGTATCGCACCTGCGGCGACGAGCTCACTACAATTATTCTTGCGGGCTCGAGGCGGTCAAGGATTCGGAGGATGCTCTGTTTCAGCGTGGTTCCTCGTACGATGGAGTCGTCGATGACCACGATGGTATCGACTTCTCTCCGCACGGAGCCATAGGTGACATCATATACGTGGGCGGCAAGATCGTTGCGCGAGGTGCCTTCGGCGATGAACGTGCGCAGCTTGATATCCTTGATGGCTATCTTCTCGATACGAACCCTGCGGTCAAGGATCGCTTCTATCCTGTCGGAGTCGGCCTCGCCTCGGGCACAAAGCTCCATGATTTCGTTCTTCTTGGCGATGTCATTTAGCCGCTCAAGCTCCTGAACCATCCCGATGAAAGCAACTTCCGCAGTGTTGGGGATAAAGGAAAATACCGTATCGCGCAAATTGCCGTCGATCATTCGCATGAGCTGCGGCACGACGTTCGCACCCAGTGCCTTGCGCTCGCGATATATGTCCTCGTCGCTACCTCTGGAAAAGTAGATTCTCTCGAAGGAGCAGCGCTTATCAGCGGCCTCCGGAAGAATACGCTTGATGGAAACGTCGCCACTCTGCGTCACGATCAACGCGCAGCCGGGCTCGAGTTCGTGAACATCGTCCGCACCGACATTGAAGACCGTGCGGATAACAGGCCGCTCGGATGCCAATACGGCAATCTCATCGTTGCAGTAGTAGAAAGCGGGACGGATGCCGTTGGCATCGCGCAGGGCAAATGTATCGCCCGAACCCGTAGCTCCCACAATCACGAATCCGCCATCCCACAGCGGGGCTACGTCCTTCAGGACCAGCTCGACGCTAAGTTCGCGTTCTATGGCACGCGACAGCTCGGGGTCGCGCACGATATCACGGTACTTGCGATACACTCGGTGATTCTCCTTGTCCAGCGCGTTGCCTATCTGTTCAAGCAGAAGCACCGTATCGCCAAACAGGCGAGGATGCTGGCCGGAGGAAACTATGTGGTCAAATATCTCTCCAACGTTCGTCATGTTGAAGTTGCCACACAACATCATGGCCCTCGAACGCCAGTTGTTGCGACGCAGGAAGGGATGCGTGTACTCGATGCCGCTTCGTCCGGTTGTGCTGTAGCGGAGATGTCCCATGTAGATTTCGCCAATGAATGGCGCAAGGGTATCGGCCTCCTCCGGACTCAACGAATTGAGATTGGCAGGAAGGGACTTTCCGATGTTCTGGAATATCTCGTCTATCGCACCCGTTCCCAAGGCTCTCTCACGGAACACGTATTCGTGGCCTGGCACGGCATTAAGCTTCACGACACCTACACCGGCAGCCTCCTGACCGCGATTGTGCTGCTTCTCCATGAGCAGATACAGACGGTCGAGCGCATAGGTGTAGGAGCCGTACTTGCGTTTGAAATACTCCAGCGGCTTGAGCAGGCGTATAAGCGCTACGCCACACTCATGTTTAAGCTGTTCCATTGCAGGGAATCGGAAAGTAGAATCAGCGGATGAAAAGAAGTTCGCGATACTTGGGCAGGGGCCACATCTCGTTGTCCACCATCAGTTCGAGCTTGTCGATATGATAGCGGATTGCCTCCATGGGCGGAAGCACCTCGTTGTAGTAGGCGATGGCCTTCTCGCGTTCGTCCTCAATGGCATTTGCCTTCTTTCGGGCAGCCACCATCTCCTCCACCTTGGCTTTGATGACGAACATGTGGCGAGAGATTTTCTCGATCATGTCCAGATCATGACTCACGATTTCAGCGCCCTTCTGACCGGAGAAGAGACTCTTAAGCTTCACTACGTTGTCGACGAGCATCGACTGATAGCGTGTAGCCACCGGGATGATATGGTTCATGGCCAGATCGCCCAGCACGCGGGCCTCGATCTGAATTTTCTTGGTGTATATTTCCCACTTCACTTCGTTGCGTGCCTCGAGCTCGACCTTGGTGAAGACCCCGGTGCGCTCGAACATCTCAACCGATTCCGGACGGAGATATGCATCGAAAATCTTGGGAGGACACGTCTCGCAGTCGAGGCCACGGCCTGCGGCTTCCTTCTGCCATTCGTCGCTATATCCGTTACCGTCGAAATGAATTGCCTTCGACTCCTTGAGCAGCCGGCGCACTTCGGCAAGAATGGCCTCCGTGCGGGATTCGCCCTTCTCGAGGCGACTCTCGACTGCTGCATGGAAACTATTGAGCTGATCGGCCACAGCCGCATTGAGAGCAATCATCGCGGAGGCGCAGTTGGCACTCGATCCTACGGCGCGGAACTCGAAACGATTGCCGGTGAAGGCGAAGGGAGAGGTGCGGTTGCGGTCCGTATTATCGATCATCAGATCAGGGATCTGCGCCAGGCCCAGGGAATATTCTTCCTTACCGGAAAGGCCCATAAGGTCGGTAACGGTCGAGTTTTCAATTTTATCAAGGACATCGGCCAGACGCGAACCCGTGAAAATTGAGATTATGGCGGGAGGCGCTTCATTGGCGCCGAGACGATGGGCATTGGTGGCACTCATTATAGAAGCCTTGAGCAGTCCGTTGTGCTTGTGGACGGCTGCCATGACATTGGCTACGAACGTCACGAACTGCAGATTGTCCTCCGGAGTCTTGCCGGGCGCGAACAGCATTTTGCCGCGATCCGTGCCAAGGCTCCAGTTGTTGTGCTTGCCGGAACCGTTGATACCGGAGAAGGGTTTTTCGTGGAGCAGCACGCGGAAATTATGACGGCGTGCAACTTCAGCCATGAGCGTCATCAGAAGGAGGTTATGGTCATTGGCCAGATTTGTCTCCTCGAATATGGGCGCGAGCTCAAATTGATTGGGTGCCACCTCATTGTGTCTGGTTTTGGCAGGGATGCCGAGACGATGACACTCGATTTCCAGATCAAGCATAAATGCCTCCACACGCGAGGGTATCGAGCCGAAATAGTGGTCTTCGAGCTGCTGATTCTTGGGGCTCTCGTGGCCCATAAGCGTGCGACCCGTCATAACCAGGTCAGGACGGGCGCCATAGAGCGATTCGTCCACCAAAAAATACTCCTGTTCCCATCCCAGAAAGCACTTCACATGCTTCACCTCAGGATCGAAAAGTCTAGCAACCTTAGCACCGGCAAGGTCCACGGCATTGAGCGCACGCAGAAGAGGAGTCTTGTAGTCGAGACTCTCACCGGTATACGAGATGAAGATGGTGGGAATACACAGAGTCTCTCCCAGGATGAATGCGGGCGAGGAAATATCCCATGCCGAATATCCGCGGGCCTCGAAAGTATTGCGTATGCCGCCGTTAGGGAATGACGATGCGTCCGGTTCCTGCTGCACGAGAAGTTTGCCGGAGAATGTTTCCATTACTCCGCCCTTGCCATCGTGCTCGATGAATGCGTCATGCTTCTCGGCTGTGCCGTCCGTCAAGGGGTGGAACCAGTGTGTATAATGACGGGCTCCATTTTCCGTAGCCCAACGCTTCATGCCTTCTGCAACCGAATCGGCCAGACTGCGTGAAATGGGCTTTTTATTCTCAATGGCATCCTGCAGTGCGTCGTATGTTTCCTTAGGGAGGTAGCGGAACATCGTGGCGCGGTTGAAAACGCGTTCGCCAAAATACTCGGTAGGACGCTCCGAAGGAAGTTTTACACTCTGGGCCTTGCGGTTGTTGGCCTCTTCGACTGCTTTGAATCGTAGGGAACTTGACATGGGTGTATTATGTGTGTGATTGGATTGATGCGTATCTTGAAAAGACGGACCGCCCGAGAGCAGATGCGCAGGGGCGGTCGTTATGAGTTTGAGGCAGGGATTCCGTGAGGCGGCGAGGCGTCGTAAGGCCCGATGCCGAGTGCTTCGGTCTGCAAGAGCCTTTTACAGAAGTGCCTTTTGAAGAACTGGAATTCATACCTTCGAAATTGATGGTGCAAAAGTACAAATTAATTTTATATCCACCAAAAAAAATACCGTGTACATACGACTGTTAATAAGGTTAAATTATGTAAATAGATTTGGATATTCCCGAAACATGTCGTAACTTTGCAGCATCAAACATCGCGGGGTGGAGCAGTGGTAGCTCGTTGGGCTCATAACCCAAAGGTCGTAGGTTCGAGTCCTGCCCCCGCCACAAGATTAAGCCGTCGGCCGCAAGTCCGTCGGCTTTTGTTTTTATTCGGAATATGAAACCCACCCAAAAGACAGAGGCGGGGCGATCGATGCCGAATACCCTCGGCACAAGCCCAATCGGGAAACTGCTCGTACAATACAGCCTCCCGGCCATCATTGCGTCGCTTGTTACGTCGCTATACAATATCGTCGACTCCATCTTCATCGGACGCGGCGTAGGCGCTATGGCCATCTCCGGTCTTGCCATAACCTTCCCGCTCATGAATCTGGTTGTTGCCTTCTGTGTGCTGATTTCGGCAGGCGGCTCCACGATATCCTCTATTTTTCTGGGGCAGCGAAATATCGAAAAAGCCACGGACACCGTGAACAACGTCATGCTCATGTGCGTGGTACACGCGGCCGTTATCGGCACACTGTGTCTTATTTTCCTTGATCCGATACTGCTATTCTTCGGCGCGACTAAGGAGACACTACCCTACGCGCGCGACTTCATGCAGATCATCCTCCTCGGGACACCGATCAGCTACATATTCATCGGTCTCAATAACCTTATGCGAGCCACAGGCTATCCTGCCAAAGCCATGGTGTCGGCCATCGTTTCCGTACTTGTGAACGTCGTGCTGGCGCCGCTTTTCATTTTCAAATTCAGCTGGGGCATACGGGGAGCTGCCACAGCCACTATCATAGGCCAGCTGAGCGCCTTCATATGGGTTTTGTGTCATTTTCTCTCGCATAAAAGCGCCGTCCGTCTGCAATGGCGTCGCCGATGGTTTGTCCCTCGGCTCCTCTCCCGAATTTACGGCATCGGCCTGTCGCCTTTCCTGATGAACTGCTGCGCATGTCTTGTCGTCGTATTCATAAACAAATCGCTCCTCGAGGCTGCGGGCGCAGAGGGCAATACGGCCATCGGTGCATACGGCATCATAAACCGCACGACCATGTTTTTCATCATGGTGATATTCGGCATCACGCAGGGCATGCAGCCTATTCTCGGTTTCAACTACGGTGCCGGCAACTGGATGCGCGTGAAAGGCACACTGTCACGCGGCATCTGGATCGGGGCTTCGATTTCGGTTCTTGGCGTGGTCCTGTGCGAGCTGTTCCCGGACACGATCTCACACATGTTCACCGACGATGGTCCGATGGTGACCATCGCCCGCGACGGTTTCCGTGCATACTTTTCCGGATTCGCCATTGTCGGCGTGCAGATCGTGATACAGAACTACTTCCAGAGTCTCGGAAAGCCCAAGCTCTCGATTTTCCTGTCGCTGACCCGCCAACTGATATTTCTCGTGCCCATGCTGTGGGTGCTCCCCGGCCTGCTGGGTATGAAAGGCGTTTGGTACGCTATGGCCACAAGCGATCTGCTTGCCGGCCTGCTGGCAATCGGAACACTGCTCTATATGAATCCGCGTCTCGCACGCAGCATCAGTCAGGAAACTTATGATACAGAAGATTGACCTCAGGACAACCCCACGCGCAGCCGCGACGCCGGAGCTGTTGAAAGCCGAAGCCGCCAAGGTGGCCGCCATACCGGCCGAACGAATTTTCCGAGTAGACATAACGCGACGCTCCATAGATGCCCGTCAGCGAAATGTAATGGTAAATCTCGGGCTGCGTCTTCATATCGACGAAATCGATGAAAATGCTGATACTGTCGAGAGCCCTGTCTACCCTGACGTAAGCCATGCGCCGCAGGCAATCGTAGTGGGCGCCGGACCGGCCGGACTTTTCGCTGCCCTTGAACTCATCGAAACGGGCATAAAGCCTATTGTGCTTGAACGAGGGAAGGACGTCGACTCACGGCGCCTCGATATGGCTGCAATTTCTCGCGAAGGCCGTGTCGACCCCGATTCCAACTATTGCTTCGGCGAAGGCGGTGCGGGAGCATACTCCGACGGCAAACTTTATACGCGCAGCAAGAAGCGCGGACCCACGGAAAAGGTACTCCGGGTACTTCACGTCCATGGCGCCCAGAAAGACATACTCATCGACGCTCACCCTCATATCGGCACGGATCGCCTTCCTAAAGTCATCAAGGCCATGCGCGAAACCATTCTGAAGTCGGGAGGTGAAGTGCACTTCGGCACCCGCGTGGAAGACCTGATCCTTTCGCCGGACAAATCGGAATGCCTGGGAGTAAAAGATGCTTCAGGACGCAGATGGCTCGGACCGGTGATACTCGCCACGGGCCACTCTGCCCGCGATGTATACCATCTATTGCTGCGCAAGGGCGTAGACATCGAAGCCAAAGGCATAGCCGTAGGTGTGCGCCTCGAGCATCCGCAGGAACTTATCGACCGTATCCAATATCACTCGCCGCAAGGGCGCGGCAAGTATCTGCCTGCCGCAGAATATTCCATGCTGACCCGCGTGGACGACCGCGCCGTCTACTCATTCTGCATGTGTCCCGGCGGCTACATCATACCGGCAGCCAGTGCTCCCGGCCAACTCGTCGTAAACGGCATGTCCCCTGCCAACCGCGGCACACGCTGGGCCAATTCAGGAATGGTCGTGGAGATTCTGCCGGAAGACATTCCGGGCGACGATCCGCTGAGAATCATGCACTATCAGGAAGAGATCGAAAAACGCTTCTTCGAGGCTTCCGGAAATACTCAGAAAGCCCCGGCACAACGCATGACCGATTTTGTGGCCTCGCGCCCGTCGGCCGACTTGCCGCGCAGCTCCTATCCTCCCGGCGTTTTCCCAGCCCGCATAGATCAACTCCTACCGAAACCCATCTCCCGACGTCTGCAGAAAGGCTTCGCTGAATTCGGGCGCAAGAGTCGCGGTTTTCTCTCGCCTGAAGCTATCCTCGTGGGAGATGAGACACGCACGTCGGCCCCGGTTCGCATTCCCCGCATGCCGGACACCCTGCAGCACATTGGCGTCAAGGGTCTATATCCCTGCGGTGAAGGAGCCGGATATGCAGGTGGCATAGTAAGCGCCGCTGTCGACGGCATACGTTGTGCCCAAGCCCTTGCCGGCTCACCCGATAAATCAGAAATCTGACATCCCCTACCCTCCTTCTGTTCGACTCCTCCATGAAAGAAATATCCTGCCCCAACTGCCATACGACATTCCAGGTCGACGAAAGTTCGTACGCGTCCATCCTCGAACAAGTGCGCAACGCCGAGTTCACTAAAGAGCTGCGCCGGCGGGAAGATGAACTCAAAGCGCAATTTGCAACCCGCGAAGAAGCCCGCCTGATTGAAGCGGAGAAAAACGCCGTGCAGCGCCTTGCTGCACAAAACGAGGAAATGAACGGCTTGCGCAACGAACTCACGCGTCTCGAAGGTCGCATAAAAGCATTCGAGGCCGAAAAGAGATCGGCGCTGTCCGAGCTTGAGAACGCAAAGGCACGGGAGAAATACGAAGCTGTGGCCGAAAAAGACAAACGTATTGCCGAACTGGAGGCACAAATAAACGCCACTGACAGCCGCCACAAGGTAGAACTCCTTGAAGAGCGCAATGCCGGCGAAACAAGAATGCAGGAGAAGACACAGAAAATCATCGAACTTGAGGCTGCCATAAAGGCCGGCGAACTTGCCGCCGCCCAGCGCGAGACAAGGATGAATGAAGACCATCGGCGCCAGCTCCAAGACAAACAGGACGAAATCGAACGTCTCCGCGATTTCCGCATGCGCATGTCCACAAAGATGGTTGGCGAGACGCTCGAACAACACTGCGCCAATCTTTTCGAGCAAGCCCGCAGTCTTGGCCTGTTTCCCGAAGCTTATTTCGAAAAAGATAACGCAGTGGTCGAAGGCACCAAAGGCGACTTCATATTCCGTGACTTCATCGAAGGCGAAGAGTATGTGTCCGTGATGTTCGACATGAAAAATGAAATGGACACTACGGCCACCAAACACAAGAACGACGACTTTCTTGAGAAGCTTGACAAAGACCGCACGAAAAAGAATTGCGAATATGCCGTGCTCGTGTCGATGCTCGAGCAGGATTCCGAAGTCTACAATGCGGGAATTGTAGACAAGAGCTATCGCTATCCGAGGATGCTCGTAATCCGCCCTCAATTTTTCCTGCCTGTGCTCCGCCTCATCTGCGAGGGAGCCCGAAAAGGATTCTCCGAGCGCAAGGCGCTCGCCGGAGAACTGGAACGTGCACGGTCGCAGTCGCTCGGTGTCGCTCGTTTCGAGGATAAACTCAATAAATTACGACACA
>CAMWNH010000065.1 GCA_947175605.1 uncultured Porphyromonadaceae bacterium | reverse complement strand
GGGGGCTGGGAGATGTTTATACCAGACAGCTCTCAAACTTAAAACCCCCGATAAAAGATATACGGAGCTTTTAGGATAATCAACCGCGGGCCGCGACACAATGTCGAGGCCCGCTTTTTTATGGTCGGAGGCCGGTCCCCTGCGCTGAGGCCCGGGGCCTTAAACAAAAGCTTTTGCCCATGCAGGGGAGGAGCGGGGAGTTATTCCATGAGTTTGCGGTAGCGTCGGCGCGGGGGTTCTTTGCCGCCGTTCTGCTGGCGCTTGAATTCTTCGTAGTCGCTGTAGGAGCCTTCGTAGAATACGACTTTGCCGTCGCCTTCGAATGAGAGGATGTGTGTGCAGATGCGGTCGAGGAACCAGCGGTCGTGGCTTACAACAACCGCGCAACCTGCGAAGTCGTCGAGGCCTTCCTCGAGGGCTCGGAGCGTGTTGACGTCGATATCGTTGGTGGGTTCGTCGAGCAGGAGCACGTTGCCTTCTTCCTTAAGGGCCATTGCCAGGTGGAGGCGGTTGCGCTCGCCGCCGGAGAGTACTCCGATTTTCTTTTCCTGGTCGGCGCCGGCGAAGTTGAATTTGGAGAGGTATGCGCGTGCGTTGACGTCGCGTCCGCCCATGCGGAATGTCTCGACGCCCTGAGAGATGACTTCGTAGACGGTCTTTTCGGGCAGGAGGTCGTGGTGGGTCTGATCGACGTATGCGACTTTGACGGTCTCGCCGACTTCGAAGGAGCCAGCGTCGGGCTTCATCTGGTCCATGATGAGGCGGAAGAGCGTAGTCTTGCCGGCGCCGTTGGGGCCGATGACGCCAACGATGCCGTTGGGGGGCAGGGAGAAGTTGAGGTCCTTGAAGAGGAGTTTCTTGCCGAATGCCTTTTCGAGGCCTGTGGCTTCGATGACCTTGTTACCGAGACGTGGGCCGTTGGGAATGAAAATCTCGAGGCGTTCCTCGCGCTGCTTCTGGTCTTCGTTGAGGAGCTTGTCGTAGGAGTTGAGTCGAGCTTTTCCCTTGGCCTGACGTGCTTTGGGGGCCATGCGCACCCATTCGAGCTCGCGTTCGAGAGTCTTGCGACGCTTGGAAGCCTGCTTCTCTTCCTGGGCCATGCGCTTTGTCTTCTGTTCGAGCCACGAGGAGTAGTTGCCTTTCCAGGGAATTCCTTCGCCGCGATCGAGCTCGAGAATCCATCCGGCCACGTGGTCGAGGAAGTAGCGGTCGTGGGTAATGGCGATGACCGTGCCGGGATACTGACGGAGGTGCTGTTCGAGCCAGTCGATGGATTCGGCGTCGAGGTGGTTGGTGGGTTCGTCGAGCAGCAGGATGTCGGGCTGGCGGAGGAGTAGACGGCAGAGGGCCACACGACGGCGCTCACCACCGGAGAGTGTGCTCACGGGCTGATCGTCGGGCGGGCACTGGAGTGCGTCCATGGCGCGTTCGAGCTTGGAGTCAATGTTCCATGCGTCGGCGGCATCGAGTGCATCCTGCAGCTCGGCCTGGCGCTGAATGAGCGCGTCCATCTTGTCGGGGTCTTCGAGTACTTCGGGGTCGCCGAAGGCTTCGTTGACCTTGTCGTATTCGGCGATGAGGTCCATGATGGGCTGAACGCCTTCTCGGACGATTTCGATGACGGTCTTGTCGGGATCGAGCTGCGGCTCCTGTTCGAGGTAGCCTACGGAGTATCCGGGGGAGAATACGACTTCGCCCTGATAGTCCTTGTCGACACCGGCAATGATCTTGAGCAGGGATGACTTACCGGAGCCGTTGAGACCGATGATGCCAATCTTGGCGCCGTAGAAGAAGGAGAGGTATATGTTCTTTAGAACCTGTTTCTGGGGCGGATATATCTTGGAGACACCCACCATTGAAAAAATTACTTTCTTGTCGTCGGCCATAGTGGTTTATTTGCGTTTTTTCGGAGCGTATTTCACGGGGTAGTCCACTCGGGTCTTGCCGGAAATAATGCTGTTGAGCTTGGATCGGATTAGTTGTTTACGGATCGGGGAAATGTGGTCGATGTAGAGCTTGCCTTCGAGGTGGTCGCATTCGTGCTGAACGATGCGAGCGAGGAAGCCTGAGATCTCCTCGGATTGGGGTTGGAAATTCTCGTCGAGCCAGGAGAGTCGTATGTGCTCCACGCGGGGGACGTTCTCGGAGAGGCCCGGGAGGCTGAGACAGCCTTCGGCGCGGACTTCGGGCTTGCCGTCGAGGATTTCGATTTCGGGATTTATGAGCGTGAGCTTGCGCCCGGCGCATTCGGGGAAGGCATCGGCCACGGGGCTTGCGTCGATGACCACGAGGCGGATGTTACGGCCGATCTGCGGAGCGGCCAGGCCTACGCCTTCCGACTCGTACATGCATGCGTACATGTCTTCGATGAGTTTCCGGAGATCGGGGTATTCCGGAGTCAGGGGCTCGGAGACTGCCCGCAGGACAGGATGTCCGTATAGATATACAGGGAGTTTCATTTCTGGGTATATTGTTTGCTTTGAAGATATTCGTTCAGAATTATGGAGGCTGATATCTCATCGACCAGGGCTTTGTCGCGGCGAGCTGTCTTGGAAAGGCCTCCATCGAGCATGGCGCGATGCGCCAGGACGGAGGTGAAGCGCTCGTCGAAGAACTCGATTGGAATCTCCTGGGGTATTGCCTTGCGGAGCCGGGCGATGGCCGGCCTCATGAAGCGCTGGCTCTCGGAGGGCCGTCCCTGCATGTCGCGCGGTTCGCCGACGATTATCGCGTCGAGACCTTCGCGGGCAATGTAGTCCTTGACGAAGGTTTCGAGAGAGGCAGTGGGCACCGTAGTGAGGCCGTTGGCGACAATTCGCAGGGGGTCGGTCACGGCTATGCCGCAACGCTTGCGGCCGAAATCTATAGACATCAGTCGTCCCATAATGAATGTGTGTGCACCGCGCGAAGGGAGCGCGTATTTTCTGCAAAATTACAAAAAAAATTTGTGCGGTTTGGGGATAAATGGTAATTTTGTATGAATATGCGCTTGCGCGCACGTGCGACGCGAGCAAGCATGAGCCTTAAAAAGATATGAAGATAAGCAATCGACCGCTGCTTGCGCTGTTATTCGTACTGATATTCGGGGGTGTAATCTACGGGGCCCTGCGGCCGTATCCGGCGGAGGTTATGCCTGCGCGTCCGTCATCTCCTACTACTGCCGAGCGTGTGCGGCTGCACAAGTATATCCGTAGCCAGCTGGCTAAGGGGCCGTCAGCCAAGGACAGTCTGCGCATGTGCTATGACCTGTTTGACCTCGGTCCTGTGGATGTGAGCGGTCCGATGATAGATACGATCTATGATCTTGCGGTGCGTACGGGCAATCGCGATGCGCAGCTTGACATGCTGCGGCAGAAGGCGAATCTGTATATGGACAGCGCGGCTGTTGTGGACCGCTGTCTGGATATTGTCGAGAACATGATGGGCCCTAATGATAATCTCGCACGCGAGACGGCAACCTACATAAAGATGCAGAAGGTGCTTCAGCGTGTGGGCAATTCGGTCCAAATCAGCGACAATACTCTCGAGACGAGCCTTAACGGACTGATCGCGCGCTACATATCGAATCCGCCGACGGACCCCTATGAGCGTTTCGAGGTGATTTTCGCTATCTGCACCTATATGGGCAATCTGGGCGAGGGCAAGGAAATGGAGCATTATGCACAGCTGATGCGCGAGGCTCTCGAGGAGCTGCCGCTGGCTACGGGCGCCATCCGTCATGCCGTGTTCACGCGCAGTGCGGTGGGTTTCACCAATTTCGGGCTCTACCGTCAGGCTCTGGACAGCGATCGCCGTCTGCTGACGAATCTGGATTCCATCGAGGCTCGCTACGATAAGAGCGGGCGTATCTTCCACAGCTACGATGCCACACGATATGGCATATACAGGCGTATGCTGGCTAATGCCGCGGGGCTTCGGCGCCCGGAAATTGACAGGCTGTGGAGCGCTATTCAGGAGATAGCGTCGCGGAATGTGGACGTGGCACACGATATGGAGGTGGACAAGCGTGCGCAGATCTACTATCTTATCGCCGTGGAGGAATACGATAAGGTTGTGCCTATGATCATGTCGAGAATCAGAAATAAGTCGCGCAGTCTGCCTTACCGTGAGATCCTCTATAATGCTCTGATTACGGCGGCTGAGCATACGGGCAATGAGGCAGTGCTGCTTGACGCCTACAGGGTGTATACGGAAATGCTGCGCGAGCGCCTGAACAACCGCCAGGCCGAGAGTATACGCGAGCTGTCAGTGGCTTACTCGGTGAATGACCTGAAGGAGGAGAATGCGATGATCCAGAAGGAGCTCGCCGAAAGACAGCGTGCGCGCACGATGACGGTGGCTATATCGTCGGTGCTCGTGGTGTTGATGCTGATTACGCTGCTGATCGTGATGTGGCGACAGAAACGTCGTGCCACGGAGCAGGCGGCTACGATCGAGAATATCAATGCTTCGCTTGTGGCGGAGCGCGACAAGCTGCGTGAGATGAAGGGCGAGCTGATATCCGCGCGCGATGAGGCGAAGCGCTCGGATAAGATAAAGACTGATTTCGTGAACAATATGAGCCACGAGATACGCACGCCGCTGACAGCCATCAACGAATGCTCGCGCCTTATCGTGGATTGTATTCCGGAGGATAAGCGCGTGTTTCTGGATAAGTTCGGTCGCGTGATAGAGCAGAACGTGAAGCTGATCGACCGCCTTGTGACGGACGTGCTGGATGTGGCATCGCTGGACAACAACGCGCTGAGCATCGAGCCTATGGCCTGCGCGGTGGTGGATATGTGCGCGCCCGTGCTGACTACGGCTTCGGAGCTTGTGCGCCCCGGGGTGGAATTTAAGTTCGAGCCGTCGGAGGAAGCGGAGCACACAGTGGTCGTTACGGACCGCGAGCGTGTGTGTCAGGTGCTGATGAATCTGCTGGACAATGCCGCGAAGTTCACGGAGCGAGGCTTGGTGACTCTCGAAGTTGATGTGCGTCCGGAAAAGGGTGTGCTGGAATTTGTGGTGAGCGATACGGGCATAGGCATCCGCAAGGGCAACGAGGAGAAGATTTTCGAGCGTTTCCGTCAGCTGGATACGAGTGTAAGCGGCTGCGGTCTGGGGCTTTACATAGCCCGCGTGGTGGCCCGGCTGTTAGGGGGCGATGTCGTTGTGGATACTGATTTCCGCGGGGGTGCGCGCTTTGTATTTACGCTTCCGCTTGAGATGGGAAAATGAGGTTTCTGGCCCGTGTGCTGTCCATAATCGCGTTGGCTGCAGCCCTGTCGGGTTGCAGTTCGACCAAGCATGTCCCGGAGGATGAATACCTTCTGGACCGTGTGGACATCCGCGTGAAGGACGGCGAGGAGATAGAGACAGAGGAGCTCTATAATTTCCTCCGGCAGCAACCCAACCACAAGGTGCTGGGGTTTGCCAAACTTCAGCTGGCCACGTACAGTCTTTCGGGCCGCGACTCTACCAAGTGGTATAACCGCTGGCTGCGCAGGGTGGGGCAGGCTCCGGTGATCTACGATCCGGAGCTTACGGCGGCTTCGGCGCGGCAGCTGCGTCAGGCGCTGGTGAATCGCGGGTATATGGATGCGCGCGTGGTAACGGATACGACTCGCCGCGGGCCCAAGAGGATGGCTGTGGAGTATGGGATATACGCCGGGCAGCCGCACTATATAGGTTCGATAGACTACAATATTCCCGATTCGGCCGTGCGGCGCATTGTGCTGGCGGATACGACGGTGACGGACGGGCTGGAGCCCGGTGATCTCTTTGACCGCAACCGCCTCGACGAGGAGCGCGGAAGGATAGTGGATCTGCTGCGGAATGCGGGCTATTATGAAATAAACCGTGACTGCATCACCTATACGGCCGATACGGCGGCCAACAGCAAGACCGTGGGACTGACGCTGAACCTACGTGCGCCGGGACCCGCGGGACGTCCGGCCGCTGCGGGAAGCGGGAGCGACGAGACGGCTCCGGTGCTGAACAAGCCTTATTATATAGGACGGGTATTTCTGGTTGTGGCTAACAATATAGGCTCGGTGGATGCCTTGCGTTCAGCGGCCGCGACGACGAAGCTTGACACTGTGGCGCGCCGGGGGCTGGATATCATATATGGGACGGATCCCTTCCTGCGCCCTTCGCTGCTGGAGGAGAAGTGCTATCTGGAGCCGGGGATGCGCTATCGTGCGCGGGCTGTGGACCGCACTTATGAGGCTCTCGGGAGGCTGAGTATCGTGAAGTTCGTGAATATCGAGCTTGTGCCGGTGTCGCTGCCGGGGTCTCCGACGGGGCTTCTGGACGCTTATGTGTTTATTTCGCGCAATAAGAAGCAGAGCGTGTCGCTGGAGCTTGAGGGCACGAATTCGGAGGGCGATCTGGGCTTCGGTGTGGGGCTGACCTATCAGCACCGCAATCTTGCGCGGGGCTCGGAGCTGCTGACGGCCAAGTTCCGTACGGCTTACGAGAGTCTTTCGGGAAATGTGGAGGGCCTGATCAACAACCGCTACTCGGAGTATGCGGGCGAGGTGGGCATAACGTTCCCCAAGTTCGAGTGTCCGTTCCTGACGCGCAATTTCAAGAAGCGAGTGATGGCTTCGACGGAGTTTGCCGTGTCGTTCAACTATCAGGAGCGCCCGGAGTATACGCGCATCATAGCCGGCGCGGCCTGGAAGTGGAAGTGGCAGCAGCAACGCCCGGGATTCATGCGTCGCCATACGTATGATCTTGTGGATATCAATTATGTGCGTCTGCCGCGTTCGACCTACGATTTCATCAACCAGATAGCACCGGACAATCCCTTGCTGCGCTACAGCTATGAGGATCACTTCATCATGCGCATGGGATATACTTACTACAGGACCAACCGGCGTGTGCCTACGGCTCAGCAGAGTGCTTTCTCGATCCAGCCTTACGTGACAACCGTGCGCGCCTCCATCGAGACGGCGGGTAATCTGCTCTACGCAATCTCGAGTGCGGTGGGACAGCGGCGCTCGGACGGTGTGTACAAGGTGCTGGGCATCCAGTATGCGCAGTATGTGAAGGGCGAGGCTGATTATACATATACGCGCAATCTGAATTCGCGCAATGCGCTGTCGCTGCATGCGGGTCTGGGCATCGCGTATCCCTACGGCAACTCGACGATGGTGCCTTTCGAAAAGCGTTTCTATGCCGGCGGCGCCAACGGGGTGCGCGGCTGGGGCGTGCGCACGCTGGGCCCGGGTGCTTTCGACGCCCGCAATTCGGTGACGGACTTCATCAATCAGTGCGGCGACATCTCGCTGCTGATGAATGTGGAGTATCGGGCCAAGCTGTTCTGGGTGTTCGAGGGCGCGCTGTTCGTGGATGCGGGCAATATATGGACCATCCGCAACTACGAGACGCAGCCCCGCGGAGAATTCAAGTTCGATAAGTTCTACAAGCAGATAGCGCTGGCCTACGGCGTGGGCCTGCGCATGGATTTCACGTATTTCCTGCTGCGCTTCGATCTGGGCATGAAGGCCCACAATCCTGCGGCAAATCAGGAGCCATGGCCGCTCTTGCATCCCCGCTGGGGCCGCGACGCCAATTTCCATTTCTCGGTGGGATATCCTTTCTGATAACAAGACGATACGACTACAATATATGAAACGTTATGTGATTTTTGACCTTGACGGGACGCTGCTGAACAGTATCGAGGATCTGGCTACGGCCACGAATCATGCGCTGGAGAGCCTGGGCTATCCGAAGCACGGGCTGTGGGTGTATCCGACGATGGTGGGAAACGGAGTGTCGAAGCTACTGGAGCGCGCGCTTCCGGAGGATGCCCGCGACGAAACCAATATGGCGCGCATGCAGCAGGCGTTCAAGGTTTATTATGACGAGCATTGCTGCGATGCGACGAAGCCTTATCCCGGCATTCCGGAGCTGCTGGAGGAGCTGACGCGCAGGAATTTCCACCTGGCGGTGACGTCGAACAAGTATGAGGCGGCGGTGGTGAAGCTTATCCGCCACTATTTTCCGGATGCTTCGTGGAGCGCGATTCTGGGACATGTGGAGGGCCTTCCGGTGAAGCCCGATCCATCGATCGTGTTCAAGGCTCTCAGCCTATGCCCGACACCCAAGGCGGAATGCCTGTATGTGGGGGATTCGGCCGTGGATATGGAGACGGCGCGGCGCGCCTGCATCGAGAGTGTGGGTGTGTCGTGGGGCTTCCGCTCGATTCTTGAGTTGAAGAAGGCTTATGCCGACCATATAATCTCCATGCCGAATCAATTATTGAACTTTGTGGACTGAGAACGGGAAAAATTTCGTAACTTTGCAGTCGAAAACCAAAATCCAATCCAATAGCATATTTCTAACATGGACATTTTCACAGAGTTGTTGGCGCCCGGCTCTACTTCCATAGCCTCGACGCTGGTATTGTACTCTTTCGTGATAGCCATGGGTATCTTTATCGGCAAGATGAAGATATTCGGTGTGTCGCTGGGAGTTACGTTCGTGCTGTTCGTGGGTATTCTTATGGGGCATTTCGGCTATGTAGTCGATGATCATATCCTCAAGTTTGTCCGCGAGTTCGGTCTCATTCTTTTCATCTTTTCGATAGGCCTGCAGGTTGGCCCGGGTTTCTTCTCGTCGTTCAAGAAGGGAGGTATGAGGCTCAATTTCCTTGCGGTGCTTGGGATTCTGTTGAATGTCCTTATCGTTCTCGGCATATATTATTTCGGTAATATTCATGACATCTCGGCTCTGGTGGGTGTGATGAGCGGTGCCGTGACCAATACTCCGGGTCTGGCGGCCGCGCAGCAGGCTGTGAGCCAGATGGCCGGCGGTGCGGAGGCTGCCAATGTGATGGCCTCGGGCTATGCGGCCGCGTATCCTCTTGGTGTGGTGGGTATAATCGCTTCGATGTTCGTCATCAAGGCTGTGTTCCGCATCAAGACGGATGCGGAAATCAAGCAGATCGAGGAGGATCAGGAGGATTCGCACCTGAAGCCTTATCTGATTTCTGTGTCCGTGACCAACGCTCTTGTCGACGGCATGACGCTGCGTGTGCTCCATGATGTGGTGCAGTGCAATTTCGTCGTGTCGCGTATCATGGACCAGAACGGGACTATTACGATTCCGAAGTCTACCACGCAGATTCATACGGGCGACCGTCTGCTGATCGTGTGCTCGCAGCTCGATGCGGCGCGATTCAATGCGGTGATCGGTCCGGAGGTTGAGACCGACTGGGAGTCGGCTCCGACGCCTGTGTTCTCGCGCCGCATTGTCGTGACGCAGAGCAAATACAACGGCGTGGCTCTTGGTTCGCTGCGCCTGCATAACGGATACAAGCTCAATGCCACGCGTGTGAATCGTGCGGGTGTGGACCTGCTGGCTTCGCCGAACCTTCGCCTGCAGATGGGCGACCGCATTACGGTCGTGGGCAATCTTGAGGACATCGACCGTCTGGCCGCACGCCTCGGCAACTCGATGAAGCGCCTCAATCAGCCCAATCTCATCACGATTTTCGTGGGAATCATTCTGGGTATCATTCTCGGTTCCGTCAACCTTGGATTCGGCATGAAGCTGGGTCTGGCGGGTGGCCCGCTCGTGGTGGCTATCCTTCTGAGCCGCTTCGGCTATAAGGCTAAGCTCATCACTTACACCTCGTCGTCGGCATCGCTGCTCTTGCGCGAGCTCGGCATCTGTCTATTCCTGGCGTCCGTCGGAATTTCCGCGGGCAAAGGTTTTGCGGATGCCGTGTTCAATTACACGGGCATGTGGTGGGTCATCTGGGGCTTCGTCATCACGGTTGTACCTCTGCTGGTGGTCGGCTGTGTTGCCCGCGGCAAGGACCGTCTGAACTTCCTTACGATCATGGGCTTGTTCTCGGGCTCCTATACGGATCCCCCGGCGCTGGCCTACGCCAATGGTTCGACGGGCAACGACGCTCCTGCCGTGGCATACTCTACGGTTTATCCTCTCACGATGTTTCTGCGTGTAGTGGCTGCGCAGGTGCTTATCCTCTGCCTGGCCTGAAGTAAATTCTTGACCGAACACCATGCAACATCTCCCCATAATCCCTCTCGAACCATATTACCGTAAGGTGGTGTGGGGTGGCGAGCGTATCGCTGCTTATAAGGGCGAGGCTTCCAAGGGGTCGTCTATCGGCGAGAGTTGGGAGGTTTCGGATCTCGAGGGCTGTGAATGTGCGGCGGGTGAGGGTGCTCTGGCCGGCCGTACGCTTCATGATATCATGACGGAGCATGCCGAGGAGATTCTCGGTCCGAGGCTTTTCAGGATATATGGCAGGCGCTTTCCGCTGCTTGTGAAGTTTATTGATGCTGCGAAGGATTTGTCCATTCAGGTCCATCCGGACGACTATCTGGCTGCCAAGCGCCATGGGTCGGTCGGCAAGACGGAAATGTGGTATACACTCGACACCGAACCGGGGGCATACATCTATTCTGGCCTGCAGAGCACCACGACGCCCGAACGTCTGCGTCAGCATATCGCCGACGGCACGGTCACGGAGCTGTTGGCAAAGTTCTATCCGCGCCACGGAGATTTCTATTACATTCCCGCGGGGCGGATACACAGCATAGGGGCCGGCACTTTGCTGCTCGAGGTGCAGCAGCCATCGGACGTTACGTACAGGATCTACGACTATCAGCGGCTTGATCTGAACGGCAATCCGCGCGAGCTTCATACGGATCTTGCGCTTGAGGCCATAGACTTCCGTGTGCACGAGGATTACATGCGGCATTTCGAGCCGGTGGTGAATCGCGAGATCGTGCTCAAGGAGTGTCCGTATTTTACGGTTACGGTCATAAACGTCACATCGGGTTTCTCGCTTCCGGTGGCGCGCTATAATTCATTTCGTGTTCTTGTGGCCACGCGTGGGCAAGGGACAGTCACGGACGAACTTGGTCGAAGCACGGTTCTGGAGCAAGGGCATACGCTTCTTGTGCCTGCAAGTATACGTCGGATCCATCTCACGCCCGAGGGCGGCGAGCTCGAATTGCTCACTATTTATATCCAGTAAGGGGCAAAACTGTGTGAACAATTTTAAGTTGTTGAGTAGCAGTCGTATAAAGCCATATTTGCTCAAAAAACACGCCTTTTGAAGTGTTAAACAAATGTTAAATATTGAAATTTACTTGCATTGGGGCGAAAGTTGGCGTAACTTTGCACTCGCTTTCGGGCGGTAAGCACCGAGGGCCGATGTAAAAGAGAACATTGAAACGATTACAATAGGAAAGACTAAGAGTAGTACAAGAGCAAACGCAAGCGCCCTGTCCGCAGTGGCAGGGAGGAGCGGCGAAGTCTCAAGTCAATTCTTTTCCAGCACAGCTCAATAAAGCGATTGTCATCCCGCGAGGGAACGATTCGGATGCTACTTGTGAAGGCAATAAAACAAACGCAATTTGTCTTGCCTGATTTTTTTGAAGAAAAAAAGAACAAGATAAACAACAACGAAGAGTTTGATCCTGGCTCAGGATGAACG
>CAMWNH010000064.1 GCA_947175605.1 uncultured Porphyromonadaceae bacterium | reverse complement strand
GTTCAAAAAGAACGTTAATGTATTATTGGTGTATATGCATTTTTATTCTTATAGTAAGTATTGTGTTTCATTATATATTAGGTATGGGATCAATCTTTCAGTCAAGAGTGATTACATTAGAGTTAAGTCTGTTCGTTTTGAACTTAGTAGGCCTTTCATTGTGGATTATTTATAAGCTAAGAGTACGAACAATGATTTTATTTGTAGCCGTCTTGGGATGTTTTAATATGACAGCAACACTATACATATATTCTCATAAGAAAGTTACGAATGGTATAGAAGATGTATATTATATACATGTTTTTAGTAAAAAACTTGAAGGCTGGGCTCCTACGTTCGAATATAGAACTGATGCATATATAAATTATTGGAATTGGTCATTACTTAAGAATACCCCAGGTATATTTGGATTTCATTCCTCGGCAAATACACGGTTGAATCGTATGCGTGGATTTGTAGGTCAAAATGGGTTGATTGGACATTCTCCAGCTTTCATATGCTATCGATCAAGGGAATCTTTGGGTGCGCTTTTTTCTGTGAAGACGGTGATGGATTATAGAAAACCGTTAGAATCTTTTAAGTCATCTGAACGGCCGTTCGCGTTATATCAGTCTGGGCTTATGCTTGAGGAAAAAAGTGATACTTGCGATATTTATACTAATATGAATTATATCCCTATTGGATTCACGTATGATAATTACGTGACGCAATCTGACTTAGAGGAATATTTAGAACAAGAAGCTCCCGATGATATACCTGTTTTATTGTTGGATAACATTGTTATTCAAGATAAAGATGTAGCGGAATTATCTGAATATCTTTCAAACGGTGAGATAAAAAGGTGCGTTCGTCTTGATAGTTTGGCCGCGGAGCGACGACGTTTCACTGTGACAGATTTTATTGGCGATACCGAAGGGTTCACATGCCGGTCCGATTTTGAGAAGCCCGAATTGGTTTTTTTCAGTGTCGTGGCAGATCCCGGTTTTACGGCATTAATTGATGAGGAGGAAGCTAAAATCTATGAGGTTAATTTTGGACTATCTGCCATAGTTGTACCCGCGGGTTGTCATGAAATCATATTCAGATATTTTACTCCCGGACTTAAAACTGGTGCAATCATATCCATCGTCTCTCTTGTGTTGTTGATGATTCTTTTGTGGGTTGAATTTCGACCAATCAAGAGGTGCGTATGATGTGCTAAATTTTGAGCCGTTCACATAAAGTGTGTTATGGAGGAAAAGGCTTACAGCTGCACTATCTGCGGTTCTTTGGGGAGGCGGAGGCGGGCTTTGAGGTAGGCGCGGAACTTGGTGCGCTCGGCCTCGGGCATAGGCTTCGAGAGGCTCACGAGCGCCACATCGAGGGTGTCGCGCTTGCCTGTTGCCGGATCGCAGCCCACGGTGGTCGACACCGAGAAGCGCTGCACGCTCGGGAACAGCACACGCATCTCCGGCGCAAGGGCCACTGCCGCCGTGTCGCTCGCCGTCACGGCAGCGCACACGCGCTGCAGCGAGTCGATTTCCTGCTGCTGGCGCGTGATGGTGCCCTGCGTGATAGTGTACATATCGCGCAGCATACTCGACGAGGCCTGGGCCACGTCCGTTGCCGATACAGCCGGAGCATCTCCCTGAATTATGCGGAGCACCGTCCCCTGAAGTCCGTATTTGCTAAGTTCGCTTTCCTTAGCCAGCATCAGCGAATCCTGAGGAAGGATGCGGCCCACGAGTGCCACCGTGAGTGTGCGCCCGTGTTTGCTGTATGTCGATTTCTGGCTCAGTACCTGCGTCCCCGGGAGGTCGAAAGCCTCATTCACGAATCGCTCGCAGTTCTGACGGAAATTATTCTGAACATACATCGAGTAGGTCAGATAGGCAGCCGGGATCATCGTAAGCACGGCAATGGTCGTGACGATGCGGCGCACGCGTCGGGCACGCACGGGATTGGAGAAGGCCTTGGGAGCGTATTTCATCAGTCGCACGCCGATGGTCGTGGCGCAGGCAATGAACACGCCGTTGATAAAGAACAGATACAGAGCTCCGAGGAAGTACTGCGGCTGCAGCGTGGCAAGCCCGTAGCCCACCGTGCAGAGCGGTGGCATCAGTGCCGTAGCTATCGCCACGCCGGGGATCACGTTGCCCTTGTTTTTCGAGCCAATCGCAAGAATGCCCGCTGCGCCGCCGAAAAAGCCGATGAATACGTCGTAGATCGTAGGCGAAGTGCGCGCAAGTAGCTCGCTGTGAGCCTCATTCACGGGCGACACAAGGAAGTAAAGACAAGAGGTGGCCACAGAGAAGAGCGTGGCCATGACAAGATTCCGGAACGAACGTTTCATCAGTTCGAAATCATGTATGCCCACCGCCAGACCTATGCCGATTATAGGCCCCATCAGCGGCGATATAAGCATCGCGCCGATGATCACTGCCGTAGAATTGGTGTTCAGTCCGAGTGAGGCTATGAATATCGCGACTATCAGGATCATGATATTGATGCCGCGGAAGGACACACCCTCGCGCACCGCGGCTTCCGCTTCGTTCTGCGGGATGAGATAGCCCGTGAGGTCGAAGTATTCTTTGATACGCACAGCGGCGCCTTGCAAAGTCTGGCGGCTGAATAATTGTCTGATAGTCATAGTCGTTGCGGTTTAGAACGGATAGCCGATAGCAAGGTGCAGGGCCAGCGACTTTTTGAAGGATTCCATGTTGTAGTAGCCGCGCCTGCTTGTGTTGTAGGGCGTGTGGATGCCTATACCCAGGTCGAGGCGCACCACAAGCATGCTGATGTCCACGCGCAGTCCGGCACCCGTGCCCAGTGCCAGATCCTTGAGGAAGGTGGAGCCTCGCAGTGTGCCCCCGGGACGCTGTGCGTCCTCCTTCAGCAGCCAGATATTGCCCGAGTCCATGAATAAGGCGCCATGCAGTATGCTGATTATCGGGAAGCGGTATTCCATATTGGCCTCGAACTTGAATGTACCCGTGCGGTCGAAGTTGTCGATGTCGTTCGTGCCGGCAGGACCGCGGTACGAGCCGGGACCGATGCTGCGGACCGTAAAGGCGCGCACCGAGTTGGCGCCGCCGATATAGAACTGTTCGGAGTAGGGCACCTGCGTAGAGTTACCGTATGCATGAGCGGCGCCCGCGGCCACTCGCGTCACAAGCCAGCTGTCGCCCTGTCCGAGACGCCGTCCCCACACCAGCTGGGCCTGACCCTTCACGAACTGCGAGAACGGAAGTCCGAAGAGCTCCTTCTCGCCCTTCTTTCCGCAGGCGCGGTAGATGCCCCAGAATATATTGCCGGCCTCCTGGAGCGTGAACGACCAGTTGAGTGTGTTGTTGCGCCCGAAAGCCCGGTCGTAGACATACGAGAAGGACATCTGAGGGATGAACTGACTCTTGAAGCTCTGGGCCACGGCCGGATTGGCGTCCATTATGGAGTCGAACTCATGTGTCGTGTTCTGGAGCTTGGTGTAGGTGATCTTCAGCGGTGTGAAGCTGTTGGCCACATGCCTGCGGTAACGCCAGTCATAGCTGATACCTGTATTGAACTGTGCCATCTTGAAGTAGTGGGGTCGGTTCAGAAGGTCGGCTCCCAGACTGATGCGCGTCCAGTTGAGTTCGCGACGCGTGCCGCGGAAGAATTTAGGTGCGAGCAGGCGCGGGAAGGCGAGAGATGCATTCAGACCGGCTTCATACGAATTGAATACGCCGCCGCGGTTGGCCGACCCCGTCTGCCACTCGTAGCTGCCAGTGAGCTTCACCGACAGCTGTTCGCCGCCGCCGAATATGTTCTTGTTCGTCAGGCCCAGCGTCAGTCCCGGACCTATATACGAGTTGGATTTCGATGAGGCGTTCACCTCTATTGAAGCTTCCAGAGGCGAGTCGAAGGTGGCGTAAATATCCACATCGAGCACACGCGACTCCACGGCCGTGGAATCCAGACGGGGCACAATTTCTATGCCGTTGAATATTCCAAGTCGCGACAGATAGCTCTGCGTGCGGTCCATGTTGCGCACGGAGAATGTGCGGCCCTTGCGCATGGTCACACACTCGTCCAGGAGCTTTTTCCGGAAACGGGAAGGCTTCATCTGAATAAGTGTGGCCCGGGGTGTTTGGATGGTGTCGGGAGTGCCGCCTCCCTGATATCGGTCCAGATGCACGGTTACATTGCCCGTCGTGAAGCGTTCGCGTGCGAATTTGGGCATGTTGGACGCAAGTGTCATGCGCAGTGCGATATGGCCGCGGTGGATTAAGCTGTCCGCAAGGAATTCGATGTAACTTGGCGTGAAGTAGTAGTAGCCTTTGTTGCGCAGCCCGTTCACGATTCGTGTGCGCGCTATGTTCAGCGAGTCCGTCGAGAAGCGCGGACTCTTGGCAGCAAGGTAGCGATCGCGCATTGCCAGCGAGTCGATCAGGTGATAGAGATGACACGTATCCGGAAGCATCTCCAAGGTATCAATAGGATAGCCCGGCCCTGAATTGACCGTGAAGAGCAACTTGGCCTTCCGCTTGTCCTTGCCCTGCACCATGTCGTACGTGGCTGTGCCGCTGAAGAAGCCGTTGTTGTCGAGAATCTGCTCAATCATGTGGGTGCGTAATTCCGGACGCACATCCGACACCAGCACGGGCTCCTCGACAAGCGTCTCGTACAGCCAGTGGCGGAATCCCTTCTCCGGATTGGGCCAGTTGTTGTACACCCAGAGTCCCAGAGGAAAGGGGTAGCGCCATACGAAGCCCATGATGCTCACGGAATTGTTGGGCCGGATATTCACCGCCTCCGTTATCGCCGTCTTCATCTCCGAGGGTAATTTGGTGTTTTCGGGTGTTTCGAACTTCACGCCCTTAAGCCCCGTGTAGAGCACTTCGTCCTCGGGAATGCGGCGCGTGGTGGAGCACGAAGCCAGCAACAGACAGGCCACGGCAGTCACCAGTATATGTGTCAGACGATTAATTTTCATCGCTGTTTTCGTTTGCTTCTGTGGTTGTGGTATTCTTGGGCTTGCGGCCAAAGCGGAACAAATCGGACAGGCGCAGGATCTTGCGGCGATAGACAAAGCCCACGCCAGTCTGCGTAACCTCGCCCTCGAGTATGCTCTCGTAGCCCGTGTGGCGGAACAGGCGCACGTACATGCTGCGGGCATTGTTCAGGAAGTATTCCAACGAGATGTCGCTTATCAGGTTCTGCGAGAAGTTCTCGTCGGTATTGGCGTCCGTGGAGTAGTTGCCTCCGACGATGATCTTGAAGCGGTCGTTGAAGAGCGATTTCGATACCTGATAGCTGTAGCTCATGGTGGAGGATGTTGAACCGTCCACAGTCTTGTCGTATTGGTCGATGCCGAAAGAGATGTCCACGCCCTTGATCGTGTTGGCAGCCCACGAATTGAGCTGGCTCTCGAGGAATGAGAAGAGCGGATTGCCGCCCAGCGAGGCATTGCCCTTCGTGCCCGGTCCGGTATACACGTTGTAGATGAGCAGGTTCATCGCCTGATTGGCCCGCTGTTCGGGGCTCATGCTCTGCAGCTCGTTGGCCACGGTGATGTCATCGTTGGTCGAAAGATCGAAGGCCACGTTCATGTTTTCAAGCGTGCCGGTCACGCCCAGGTCTACGTCAAAGTTCACCAGGCGCGAATTCTGGCCCTCCTGCGTCACATTGGCCTTCACCACGTCCGTGGCATGCACATTCAGCGTGGGATTCATCATATCGCCGTTGAATGCGATGTAGCTGCCCTCGTTGAATCTGAAAAGCTTTTCCGACATCAAAGGCGGGGTGTAGCGCACGAAACCGCCGTTGAGGTTCAGACGGCCGGTGAGTCGGCCCGTGGTAACAGGAGTCATAGTATAGTTGAGGCTCGCCGTGCTTTCGATGCTTACTCGGTTCTTGCCGTCGCTGCTGAGGTCCACGTTGATTGTGGACCCGTCCTCGATTGTCAGCGACGCGTCAAGCATCATCGCCATGGACGGCGAGGCTATGCTGTCGGCTCGTGCGAGAGCCACGGAGTCGTTGAAGTTCACGAACTTCACGAGTTCGCCGCTCGAGTAGTTCGCAATCTCGGTCGTGGCGTCCGGCATCACATACGTCACGTTTGTGCCTGGCAGGATCTTCAGCGCGGCATCTACTGCCATGAAGCGCATGTTGCCTTTAGCCGTGGCGTCGAGATCTATGAAGGCCTTGCCGTAAATGTCGGCGCCGCGTTTCAGTCGGTTGGTGTTTATTATCTGTGTGTTACGTGCTTTAAGATTGAGATTCACACCCATATTCGATAGGTCGCGGAGGTCCACGCTGCCGTTCACGGTCAGCGGATTCTCGTTAGTGCCCGAAATGGTGAAGCCCCGGAACTGCATGCGCGAATCCTCCACCGGAATTTTCACATCGTTGAAGGCATAAGGCGTTCCCGTCATGGCAAGCGTCACGGCCGTGGAGTCGAAGGACATCCAGCCGTTGAGCAGCGGGCTGTCAGCTGTTCCGGATACCTCCATCGAGCCGTTAAGTACACCGCGCAGCGAGCCCATCGTGGGCGGAATGAAGGGATTGGCGGCGTCCAGCGGAATGCGGATCAGCGAAAGGTCCATGGCCAGCGGCGAGCCGCTGGTGGAGTCGTTCAGCGCGCCGCGCAGGTCCATCACCTTGCGTCCGCCTATGTTCAGCGAGGCGAAAGCATTGATCTGGCCGCCCGTGCTGGCTGCCACGTTGAATGATGCCGCGATGTCTTCGACCTTCTTGCGGTTGTAGTAGAAATTGGATATGCCCATGGAGCCCATGCCTAAGAGTGTGCCCGTGGAGCGGTTGAGACGCAGGTCCGCGCTCACATCACCCGTCATAGGCGGGGCGAAGGGGTTCAGCGCTATCCAGTCCTGGATGTGGATATCCGTGAGCTTCACTATCAGGTCGTCCTGATGCTCATGGCTGTGCTCGGCATGTTCCTCGCCGCTCTCTTCGGTGTAGACCGCGATGGCCGACTTGCCGCCCTGCATGTGCAGATTGGCGTCCAGGTGTCCCGTGGGGAAGAAATATTCGATGAAGTTGCCTTCGTTGGCCTCCCACTGCTGGTAGCCGATTATGGGCTTGAGCGGATCGACGCTCACCGTCACGGCCGAGTCGGCCATAATGCCCTTGAAGCCCAGACGGAAGCCTACATCGCCCTTGATATTGCGCTGTTGCAGATTCAGGCGTGCCTGATTGCCGTCCACGCTCGCGTGCAGCCACACGCGTGCAAGAGCATCCAGTGTCCCTGGACGATTGCCCACGCCTGCCAGAAGATGCAGATGCTTGCGGAACATGCCGCCGGCGATATAGATCGTATCGATCATCGTCGACCCGTAATTGAACTCAAGGATGCGTCCGTTCAGGCGCAGGGTGGAGTCGTTGCGGGCTTTGATCGTGATATTCTGAAGACCCATGTCCGAAGGCCGCAGGACATCGTTTATCAGGTTGGAGTTGGAGCCCGTGAGTGTGAATTTGAATTTGGGGAGTGCCTGCTGTATGGTGTCAATGCGGAAGTCACGCTCGGCTATCTGTTTGTCCAGAAGCGTGCTTGCCTCGCTGAAATGCGCCAGGAGAGTGTCGAGCTGTGCAGGCGATGTGAATTCCGCGTTCAGATCGCGGTTGTTCAGCGTCAGACGCACTCCCGAATCCACAAGCGCAGTGAAGCGTGCCTTCACGTCCGCGAGGCCGATTGTTCCCGAAGTCTGTCGGTAGAACAGGTCGTTCAAGTTCAGGTCCGCGCGGATATTGTTCATGCCCGGACCTATCTCCGCATCCGCGCTCAGCCTCGTTTCCACGTTTGCCGGCGTTTCGGAAAATTTCAACGTCTGCAGGTCGATGTTCTCGCCGTCGAGTTCGGCATGCCAGCGGTAGACGTCGCCGTTGAGATTGCCGTCGGCGGTGAGCGTAAGCAGCATGCCCGGATTGTCGCTGTCGAGTCTTATGTTGGCATGGCCGTTTTCAACGGATGCGTCAGCGCTGATTCCTGTATAGGTATAGCCTCCGTATGTTGCCGATGAGATCGCTGCCGAGGCTTTCAGCTGTGTGGAGAGCGCGAACGGATCATAGCCCTTTCCATTGGCCGATGCAGTGGCAGTGAGGTTGCTCACGCCCATCAGCGGCATAAACGCTTGCACGGGGAAGTCCGTTGCTTTCACGGAGGCGTCGTAGCTCTCCATCTTTGAGTTCCACAGGGCCTGGAGGCGCAGCTGTCCGGCACCGGTCCGTGCAGACAGATCTCCGTCGATCACTCCTCCGCGGCGCATGTCCACCTTGCCTGCAAGTGTCATCGGCGGGATGTTCACGCTTTTGGCTGTAGCGGGCTCTAAAAGTGCGTTTTTGATGCGGTCCACATTCACGATTCGGCCCCGGAGATCCACATGTCCGGCAAGTAAGTCGGGGTTCATGGCATTGTCCACGCGTCCCGAGGCGTCAAGATATACGCATCGGTTCAGTGCCAGTCCGAGGGTGTCTATCTCCAACGAGCCCATCGTGCCTTTTAGGTCGGCACGCAGTCTCACAGGCTCATTGGCCGGAAGGGCCGCCCAATAAGGCAGGAAGGCCGGGAACATCAGGCGGAGGTCGGCGGGAGCGAATGCGGCCGTGGCATCGAGAGCCACAGGCAGGGTGGGATCGGTGGTGAGATCGCCCATGCCCATAAGCCCGGTGAAGGCGAGATCCGTGCCTGCCGGAGTGGTAACGCTGAAGGAGTTGAGTCCCAGCGCCACGGAGTCGATGTCGAGCGTGCCGCGGGCCAGCAGGCGCACGCCGCAGCGCTCGGTCCCTTCGAAGGTGAGGGGTGCGCGCACGATGGTTTCTTCGTTGTAGAAGTGCCGGACGCCTATGCTCACGCTGTCCGCTTCGATATAGCTGAAGTCCAGTCCCGGTGTGGGCTGATAGCCGGCGGTGGTGTAGAGTGCGTGCGACCGGTCGAAACCTATCGTATCAATTTCGATGATCCACGGCGCGGCTGCCAAAGAGTCGGGTATCGGGGCGGGAACGGGCTCCGGTCCGAAAGCGGCGATCATGGCCGAGTCGGGAACTATGTAGCGGGCGTCCAGTCCGCGTCCCGTGAGCGTGCCGAGGGTGATGTGCTGATTATAGAGATCCACCAAACCTCCCTGAAGCGTTGCCTGCGGAATGTATGCCGATAGCGTGTCGATCGTGGGCATCATTCGCATTGTGTATCCGAAGTCGAGCAGATGTACCTTACCCAGACGGAAGCGCATGTCGGTGGGAGGCGATGGAGGTGTGGGAGGTGTCGTGTCGGTGCCCATTACGAGCGTCATCCGTCCGCGCGCTATCGTGGCGTTCTCCAGATCCACGTCCATGGTCGACAGTGCCACACGGGCAGGATCCAGCGCAAGCGAGTCGGCGTCGATTCGCAGCCACAGAGCGGAGTCGGGCCCTCCCATTTCATAGCTGCCTTTGATCAGGACCGCACGTTCTATGTCGGCCTTACCGCCGAGCAGCGGCAGCACGGCCACACGCAGGTCAGCGCTTTCGGCGGCGATGTTCATGCCGCCTTCCATCTCCATCTTCAGCCCCTGAAGCGCGAGGTTCAGCGGAAAACTAAGACGTAGCGATTCGATGCTTAGGGACATGCCGTCGCTGTGGCCGAATTTTTCGTTCACAGCCTTGAGTATCAGTCCCTGTGCCCAGGGCGAGTATAGAAGCATGAGCGTGCCTGTAAGCAAGAGCACGAGTCCGAGAAGTACTCCTAATAGCGAGCCGGCTATGCGGCGTAATACGGTTTTGACTTTCAAGGTTCGGAGGTGGTGGAGTAATGGTCAGATTGGGAATGCGGGGCGGAGTGGGGTGGGGATCAGGGACGGATTAGCACCTTGTCGGCATGCTCGCCCTTCACGCGGATGTAGAGCCCGGGAGCGGGTGTAGCGGCAGAGATACGGCGTCCCGTGATGTCGAAATACACGGCCGTGTGATCGTGGTCGGGCATTATGGCGCGAAGACCGGAGTTGCGGTCCAGTTCCACGGTCATGGATGCTATGCGGCTCTGCATGAAGGAGGTCAGCTCCACGCTCTGATCGTGTGTATCGGCATCGGGAGTCCACGTTTCCGCAGCCCAGTCGAATGTCCCCGTAGAGGGTTCGAGGTTGAGATCGCCAGTCCCCGTGGATGCTCCGCTCAGCGACATTGAAAAGTGTATCTGCTTTATGCTGTAGTCGGGGTTGAGCGTGCGCACAAGCATGGCATCGCCATCGTAAAGGCGCAGGTCAATTCCGGCATCGTAGGAGTGGTAGAGGCGCACAGCGGTGTTGCCGCCTTGAGCAGCTATGAAGCTCACCACGACTTCGCCGTCGCTGAACGAGCGGCCGTCGAGCCACACACTTTCTTTCTGGGCCGGCGCTTCTACAGAGGGTGTGAGCGATTGGGGATTGCTGAAGTCAAAGAAGGCTGTGAGCGTGGCTTCGGGCGTGCGCACGGCAAATGTGGCCGAAGCCACTTCACTCGGTGTCATGCCGTCTTTTGCGGCAAATGCCTTGATCTGCATGTCGTTGCTCACCGTGATCGGGCCTTCGTAAACGAATGAGCCGCTGGAAGGCAGCGTGCCGTCCACGGTGTAGAAAATGGTAGCGCCCTGCGTGTCGCAGCTTATCTCGACTGCTGTGCCGGCCGTGACGAGCCCTCCAGCAGGGCTGATGACAGGCGTGGCTACTGTTTCAAGCACAGGATCGACTGTCCCATGGGTATCATCATAGAAGATGGTTATACTCTCGATGTAGAGTCTGTGCTCGGCATCGACGATGAGATTGGTCAGTATTTTCTGCGGCTGCGAGGGGATGGACAGCGTGTAGTCCGCCCAGTCCAGCGAGGGAATCATGAGGGTCTCGGAATTGAGCATGATGTTGGCCTCGCTGTCCTTGTCATTGTCAAAGCGCCGGGCGCTGACTACGATGCGGCTTGCTACGACCTGTGCCTCCTCGGCAAGGTGGATATTGAATTTTCCCGCTTTCTTGGACGATGACATCTTGATGCCGTCCGTCTCTGGGAAGACGTTTACCACGCTTGTAACTTGCGCTATGTGGGCTGCACCTTGTTTTACGCAGGTCGACACGAAGTTGTCGTTCGTCAGACTGTTGGTGCCGGCGCTCTGTGCACCGAACGTGATGGTATACGAACGCTCGGCGGCTGAAGTTGCGCAGACAGCCATAAGCATAACTGTTATAAGACAGAATATCTTTTTCATACGTATGTCGAATATATTCATTGCAAAGATACAAAAAATTTCATCTCCGAGTCCGTTCCGCACTCAAGAAAATAGATTGCCGCTTAAATATCAAAATTATTTTGAAGGGATATCACCTTGCCGGATGATGTTTGAAAAGATGTCTCTCCTCCGTATACGACAGCCAGACGATCAGATGGAGTTCCGGATAGGGCTGCCCATTTCTTCAGTCCATCGAAGTAACTCGGATTAAATGTGTTGCCGGACTTTATCTCGTATGCAACCCTTTCTTGTCCCAGAGTGCTAATCAAGTCCACTTCCAGCC
>CAMWNH010000063.1 GCA_947175605.1 uncultured Porphyromonadaceae bacterium | reverse complement strand
GTATATTAGCGAGTAAATCCAAAATCGGCAAACTTAAAACACAGTCCAATATAATTCAATATTCGTGCTCCTGTTCTGGACACAATGTCAAATAACTCATTAAAGCTTCAATAATTATCTCGCAATTCTTTTATACGTTCGTATCACATGGAAGTTGATATTTTAAGAAATGTGACGACATAAACTGGACAAAGCTATATATTCGTCATGGCGTCTTACAACATGGATATTTCTCCCGTATATTCATTTAAGCGATAGGCCCGTCTAGTATCAAGTGCTGCAAACTGTTTTGTAATGATTGGTTGTGCCTCTCTCAAATAAGTATGTCCGAAAATTTGGAAACAATTACCAAATTCTAGATTTGAACCAAAGTCAAACCAATCTTTTATATACAACCACACACACGATCCCCTTTTTTTTAGGAATGGCCCGTCTGATGTCATCCGATTTAGTTTCCTTTTCAGCCTTTTTAATGGGATGTTCAATGTATAAGAATAGAACTCAAATGGTGTTTCAAAATTCTTGAAATTTTGTTTAATCCATTTGGGATGTACACCAGCATGTGTAAAAAGATACTCATTGCCATTCTGTTTGGTATAATAGGCCAACTGGAATAAATGAATGTTATCTATAATAAATCTACGATTCCTAAAATGATGTCTAAAGTCATGCGGAAATGCTAGAAATTCGACAAAAACATAGCTTAGTTCATGATTTCCGAGCAAAAGAACACAAGTGTCTGAATTAGCTCTTTTGTATTCAATAATATCCATAAAATTATCAAATGCTCTATCATGTGTAATATTAGTTTCTGAGAAATTATGTGGGTCTAGATAATCTCCCAAGAAAATCACAATTTCACCCTCACGTCTTTTTGCTACAGCTTCCTTCCAAAACTGATGACCATGTATATCGGGTATAATAATCATATAGCTTTATTGCGTTTTCTATTTGGTACCTTTATCAAAATAATTTACGATTCGTTCTCTATCATGTGGCTGTAACTCACCATTATAAAATCCATACTTGTCTAATTGACAAATCAACTTCCTGAAATCAGACTTAGAAGGAGAAAACTCAATCGTTAAATTTTTCATATAAATTCTATTATTATTTGTTTTCATGCTATAGTGTTTCATATAATGGTCATATAATTAAACATATCGTGTAACTCATCCACAAAGATAATATAAATTATTAATATTGCATATTTTTACACATATAATCCCATCCTATTTTATATTTCAATTTACATATGTCTATGTAACAAATTTATTTTTCAGTCTCCCTTGCAAATTTAAAAACTATTGCCTACCTTTGCCACAGGGGATTTTTATTCGATTTTGACTTGTCTTACTCTAATTTCTTTACAATATGATAGCTTGTGTTCAATACAATGACGTTGTCGGAACTGCGGCGGCGGATGTGGCCGACCGCTACTTCAATTCCCTACAAAAATTTCTCGTTGATTCCTATACATCTTATGACGGAGAGAGATTTTCTTGCCGTGGATGCTCGGTGTATATCAGCGAGCGGAACTATGCTTATGTTTCTTTCGTATGCCTCGACCGCGAGACGAATGAGTTTGTAAAATTCGCTCCACCGGAGCCTTGGTCGCCCGAGCGGTTTTTCGACCTGTTCAAACGATTTGAAATTGTTGTGGGCCGAGATATAAGCGAGGTGGAAATCCCTGATGGAAGCGAAAAAATTCTGTTGTGCCATGGCGACGAATAAAAAATACCCTGACGCTCTGATTGCCGACCTGGGTGGAGTCTTTGCTCTTAAGGATTCAAATGCGCCGGGTTATCTGAGCGGACCGAAACTTACACGCCTGTTCAATGGGCTGGGGTTTCCTGATACATACAAATTTCCTGACTTGGGTATAGTTACTCCCGACGCTGCCAATCTTTCGCGTACGCAATACGCCTTGAAGCGTCTCACAGACCTTAACAACACGCTGCGTGTCCCTGAAGCACTTGCGGCCCTAATGAAAGCTACCGGTGAAATCAGCGCCGTCGCTGACTCTATCGCAGGTATTTTTGAGCATTACAAACTACCCAATCCACTTACCGGAAACGCGCAAAATATTGCGCCTGCACTTCCTGTGGAGGCGGTTGATCATGAGCCGGCAAAACCTCCGGCCAAGGCCGTAGACTCTGTTTTCGACACAATACCTCCGGGGGTGAAGGTTGCCTTCTTCAGTTACTCATGGGATGACGACGAGCATAAAAAATGGGTTCTGAAGCTGGCCAACGATTTGGCTCCGAGAGGTATATATGTCCTTCTTGATCAATATCTCCCCGCCGGCTATCCATTGACATATTTCATGAACAAAGGGCTTGATGTTGCTGATCGAGTCATCATTATCGGCACACCCAAATACCATGAAAAGAGCATAAAATCGCTTTCCGGAGGTGTGACCTACGAAGAGAGTATCATCCACGTGGATCTGATGCGCAATATCGCCACGACCAAATTTCTGCCCATAGTCCGTAGCGGCACATTCGAGACTGCTTTGCCGCCCCTTATCAGCAGCCGTATAGGCTTTGACTTCAGGGACGATTCAGCGTATGATTCTTTAGTCGAAGAGCTGGTGCGCGAAATCTATAACGTGCCGAAATATGCCCGACCAACGCTCGGACCTGTGCCGACATTCACTTACAAGGATCTTTCTCCCCGCGAACAGGAAGCGCTGAAAAACCCTGATTCCGACTTCCGAAAGAGCCAGGACCGCAAATGGCTCGACCGTCTCCTCGGCGGTTTCAGTTTCTATCTGATGGATGATTATGTCTCCGGCTATCCCGATGGTGTTGACGAACGCGTTTTCATATCCATCGACATATGGAACTCACTGATCGGAAGTTCTACCTTCCGCATCTACGACCCCACCCTGCGCCGCCTCATCACGGATTTTCACAAGCTGTGGCATGAAGCCGAGATAATCGGTCTACCGTATTATTCATCAAGCCCTGGAAGCCGCATGGTACGCTTTCATGGCCTTCAAAACGATCTCTTTATCTCGGACGATGCAGAGAAAGCATTCCACAAGCTCTGTGATTTGCGCATCAAGATGCAACCCCTGCTGCGCGAACTGGCAACATATATCATGGATAATTTTGAAATCGACGTAGAAGAAACATCCATGGCTTTTCTCAATTCGCTACAACACTAATAATTTACTATGGAACCAGAAAAATTAGAATCGTTCATTAAACCCGTACTTGACAACATCGAACGCATTTCCATGAGGGATGGCGCGATCCCCGGGATAAAATCCGGATATGCAGAACTGGATCGCCTTACAGGTGGTTTCGAGGGGCCTGATCTGATCATTATCGGTGCACGCCCCTTGATGGGTAAAACAACATTCATCCTCAACATGATGACGAATATGGCCGGTGTATATAATACCCCTGTATTGTTTTACTCTCTCGATATGTCTTCGAATCAGCTTGTCACAAGACTCCTGTCATCCATTTCCGAAATAGACAACACTCACTTGAAATGCGGCAATCTCAGCCAGGAAGAATGGATGCGTCTGATGTCAGCATCAGCTGCGTTGGAAGATATCCCTCTGTATGTGTCTGACAAAACGATGGATCTCGAGGAACTATGCACCAACGCCAAAGAGATGGTGGAGAAGCACGGAATCAAAGTAATTTTCATTGATTACCTGCAGCTTTTATCGCCTCACGAGAGTAAAGAAAACAGATATCAGGACGTTGCCTACTGCACGCGAAAACTCAAAGAACTCGCCAAGACCCTGAACATTCCGATTATCGCAACCTCTCAGGTAAACCGCAGTCCGGAATACAAACCCGGTAGGACCAATGTATTCTGCAAGGCTGAAATGCACGATCTACGCGACAGCGGCACCATATGCGAGGACGCAAACCTCGTCATTCTCCTTGACCGACCGGAACTGACGGAAAAGGACAATAGCCTATATTATGACTCATACGATAACAAAGGCGTCCTCTATGCTGTAGTTGCCAAGAACAATAATGGCAGCGAAGGCGCTGTAAAGCTCCGATTCAGAGGAGAATGCAATCGGATAGACGAATGGGAAACTCCCACATTATCAGGCACAGAAAAAACATTCGCTCCTGACGAACCCGAGCAGTCGCCTCTGTCAGACCCCTCCTCTACCCCATTCTAAGCATAAATCTGACACAAGTTCAGGGTTCCTTATCCAGCAGCTTTAGACCTTGCGAAAAATATGGAGCGAAGTAATCCATACGCAAGACTTCTCCATCGGCAATGACAATGTCAATGTCGATCACCACCTCACCTCGCTCCTTGCTTTCAGGCGTACGCCCGCACCTGCGTTCGTACGCCTTCGCTTTTTCAATTAAATCAGGCAAGGAATCCGAAGGGCTAAGCCGTACCACAGCATTGCCGTACGGCGAATCCTCGCAATGATATATCGGCGAAGCCATTACTACACCATCGCGACTCTGCTCGCGCAAAAAATCTATTGCCCGACATATCCTCGCTTCGCAATCATACATATTGCTACCGATACATGCAATTACATGCCGAGGTATGGCCGACGCGTGCTCCGTCATTTCCTGTGCAAAGTGATTAGAGTTATTTCAGGAGTTGCTCCTATACGCGCCGGAAAACCGACTTCGCCCAGCCCTATGTTCACATAAAGCTTGCCCGAGTTTTCCCCGCCATCGTACAGACCTCCCCATGTAGGGTATCTGAATTTAGCCAGCGACCAACCCAAAAAGCGCATCTGCATGGCATGGGTGTGTCCCGATAGTGTCAAAGCTATATTCTTATCCGGAGCATCCTTTATGTCATCCACCCAATGCGCGGGATTATGCGAAAGCAGAATCTTCACATTTCCATCGGCCAGATCCCCGGGATACGCAGCTTCAAGATCTCCGTAAGTATGGAATGGCGGATCTCCAACATTCTCAACGCCTATGAGCATAATGCTGTCCCGATCACCGCGTTGCAAAGTATCAGTAGCATTATTGAGCATACGCCAACCCATCGAAGCCTGCATGTCCTTTAGCAGTTGAAGATTCGCCTGCTTTGCCGACTCATCAGGCCACTCCATATAGTCACCATAATCGTGGTTGCCCAAAATGGAATATACACCGTCCGGAGCCGAAAGACGTGCAAGCACACGCGTGAAAGGCGCAAGCTCCTCACTCCTGCGGTTCACTATATCACCCGTAAAGCAAACTACATCAGCTTGTAATGCGTTTATATCATCCACAACCCTGCTTACAAAGCTCGTGTCCGTACCATACGTGCCGGTGTGGAAGTCTGAAAACTGCACGATTTTATAACCCTCGAAAGAATCAGGAAGTCCCTCCACTGCTATATCTATCTTTCTGACATCTGTACGGTGCACCGTCACCAGAGCACCCCACCACATTGCTCCGAAAATAAAACAGGCTACTCCCGCGCCCGTAATGCCCAGCCATTTTATGCGATTGCGGTGGAACAACTGCGGGACTCTGGACACAAGGTCGAACACAACAAAAATGAGAGCCGGAATAAACACGGAGCTGAATGTGAAGAGCCCCCACATTATCATCCGCAACTGAGTGTCAGCGCCTGTGCGTTTCGGAATCAGAAAAAGCACGACAAGCAGAGTCGCAAGCACACCGCACACCACCCTCGCAATGATTCCGGGAACACGCGAACGGCAGCGGCGGTCAGCAGCGCGGCAAATATACCATGCCGTAAACAGCACCAACAATAGCACCGTCACAGCAAAAATAATGGGAATACGCATTGATTACTTTTGCTTTTCACGACGGCACTCCCGTGCGTCGAAATGATTACGCAATGGATTGGCGTACATTGTCAGCATCATTCGACGCATGAATTCGCGTTCGTCAGCCGTAATATCGGGTTCGTCGATCTTCGAAAGCTGCGACTCGATATATTCGTTAAAGACACGCACATCCTCATCCGTATACTTGGCCGCATATTCATTCGAGCCGTCAAGCTCGTCCGCAGCGATATAATTGCCCGGAAACAGATAATATCCGCAATGAATCTCGCGGTCGATAAGCGTACACGCATGACGTATCACCTCGTTACGCGCCGTACCTTCAAATAGCGCGAGTTCCTCATTGATAGAGACTCCGATATTGAAATGAATACGGCCTTTTTGTCCGAGAATACCCGTCTCCATACTGAAGAGATCGTCGCGTTGGCTTTTCTTGAAATCAGGATCTCTCCGCTTGAGCAGGAATTCCCTGATTTTCAAATAGTCGTTCGGATCGTATTCATACGAAATCGACACCGGCGTAATGTTCAGCGCCAGAAGATTCCCCTTCGTGTCGCCACCACCTTCAAGCGACATCATTTTCACGAGGCTTTCCTGCGTACGGTCGTTCGAATCCTTGGCTCGTCCCTCACGCTGTGCAATCCAGATGCTCTGGCGTCGTACGTCCACAGCCCAATGCATATAGCCGGACAGCTGCTTCGCAGCGGCCAAAGCGTGTGCAGGGCGGATATCACGCTTCACAATGAAACTCTTATTGATCTTCACTAAATCCGTTATCCAATCGTAGATAAGCAGATTATTGCCTATAGCCACCTGTGTGATAGGCAAATCCTTACGAATCATTCCAAGATTGAGGAACGAGGCGTCAAGCACAATATCTCTGTGATTCGTAATAAACGTATTCGCGCGGTCGGGCACAATGTTTTCGATACCGTCCAGCGACACCCCCTTGGTTGTCGTCGCAGCAAGCAATTCCAGGAAAGGCCCCATGACCTTCTTCTGAAAATCATCCTGACTCCGAACCGTTCGCAGATTCTCCACGAATGCAGGATAGTCCACGTCAGGCATTACATAGCGCACGGCATGCTCGAATCCAGATTCGCGCACCAGCGAGTCGATTTTCTCGTGAAACACATGATCATCGTACGGAGCGATATCGCGAAATTCCTCCGGAACCTCGGGAAGCTCCGCAGCTATAGTGTTCTTATTATCGTGTTTTAAAATGTCAGTCATCATCGGTAGTCTTTGTAGTGACTAAAGAATTTTCAAAGTTACTACAAATTTCTAACACGTCCCAAAAAAATTAGTTCGACGTATTCGTTAATGTTAACATTTCCTAATCACAGCCCCATCAGATAGTGTGGATCTTTGCCGATGTATATTTTTTCATCGGATTTCCTTCTGTCATCGGCTGTCCTATCGGAATGAGATTGAAAGGCACAAGTGAGTTAGGAATGGAAAGAATTTCACGGGCTGCCTCCATGCGGTCGGCGTGAGGATATATACAAGTCCAAACACCTCCAAGACCGAGAGCATGCGCGGCAAGCAGTATGTTCTCCGACGAGGCAGAAAGATCCTGCACCCACAATGTGGAATCTTCACCGTCAAGGAATCTGGAAGTATCTCCGCACACTAGTATAGCCACCGGGGCATTTGCAACCATCTTGGCATATGGCAGGGCTGCTGCCAGTTTTTTCAATATTTCCTTATTTTGAATCACATAATATTCCCAAGGCTGTCGGTTCACTCCTGTAGGAGCCGACATCGCAGCATGCAGAATCGTATCAATCTGAACAGGAGACACCGGCGCTTGTGTAAAACGACGTACACTGGTCCGGGATAGGATGCACTTGATAATTTCGTTGGACTGCATAGTTTAAGGAGTTAGATTTTTACAGCAATTTTGCCGTATGAAATTATAACAATCCAAAGTCCCAAAAAGGTCACTCAAGATTCAATATTAAGCAAATATTTTTTTGCACCAAGGCCTCCGGCATATCCTGCAAGCTTTCCATCCGCTGCCACTATCCGATGACAAGGCAAAAAAATGGACAAAGGATTTGCGCCAATTGCCGACGCGACGGCTCGGGTATGTCGTGATTCGAGTCCCAATAAACTCGTAAAAATAGAATAAGACACACGCTGTCCCCGCACGACTTTCTTCAGACCTTCCCACACGCGGATTCTGAATGGAGTTCCTATTAGCCGAACCGGAAGCTCCGGGTCCAATGGACACCCTGCGAAATAGCTGTCCAGCCAATGGAATGCCTCTTCAAGCAGCGGAGTCGGACATTGGCGCATAGAAGCCCCGAGACGCGAAAGCACTTTCCTGGCATTTTTACCGGGAGCCCAGTCGCAGAAAACAAGACAGCCCTCTACCTCGCCGAGAATCAGGCGTCCGCATGGGCTGTCGTAGAAGTCAACACTTACTTCCAATGTCTTAGAATTCGCTTGTGAAATGGAAACGGATCTTAGGGAAGTCATTCTGAGCCATCTGCAATACAAACCGGGAATCAGCCATAAACACATCCCGACCTTCTCGATCCGTGGCCATAAACTGGTGTTTGCGTTTCTTGAAGTTGGCCAAAGCCTCCGGATCATCACTTTCGATCCAGCATGCCTTATACATGGACATGGGCTCCCAACGGCACTGCGCGCCATACTCGTGAAGCAGGCGATACTGAATCACTTCAAACTGCAGCTGACCCACCGTACCGACTATCTTGCGTCCGTTGAACTGGTGCACGAACAGCTGGGCCACACCTTCGTCCATTAATTGCTGGATACCCTTCTCGAGCTGCTTGCTCTTCATCGGGTCCGTGTTCTCGATATACATGAACATCTCTGGTGAGAAGCTGGGCAACCCTCGGAAATGAATGTCCTCACCGGAAGTGAGTGTATCACCGATCTTGAAATTCCCCGTATCGGGAATACCTACAATATCGCCGGGGAAAGCCTCATCCACGATATTTTTCTTCTGTGCCATGAACGCGGTCGGAGCGGCAAAACGCATGGATTTACCCGTGCGAACCTGCTTGTAGGGCGCATTACGCTCGAACTTGCCCGAACATACCTTTACGAACGCGATGCACGAACGGTGATTGGGGTCCATATTGGCGTGAATCTTGAACACGAATCCGCTGAAGCCGGGATCCTCGGGACTCACCATGCGCTCCTCGGCCTGAACCGGACGCGGAGCAGGAGCAATCTGCACAAAGCAATCAAGCAGCTCCTTAACGCCAAACGTATTCAGAGCCGAACCGAAAAATACGGGTGCCGTGCGGCCGGCCAGATAATCTTCGACATTGAATTCAGGATATACACCTTCGATAAGTTCGAGATCCTCACGCAGTTTGGCAGCATCCCTCTCACCCACAGCCTCATCGATAAGCGGGGAATTGATATCATCTATCTCCACACGCTCAGTCGCTTTTTGTTTGTCCGGCGTGAAAAGGTCCAGCGAATGTTCGAAGATATTGTAGACACCCTTGAACTTTGCCCCGATATTGATCGGCCACGAAAGCGGACGAACGGCAATCTTCAGTTCAGCTTCCAGTTCGTCAAGAATATCAAATGGATCGCGACCCTCGCGATCAAGCTTATTCACGAAGATGATTACGGGGGTGTTGCGCATGCGGCAAACCTCCATCAGTTTCCTTGTCTGCTGTTCTACACCCTTAGCCACGTCCACCACGATAATGACGGAATCAACAGCCGTGAGCGTGCGGTATGTATCTTCAGCAAAATCCTGGTGACCGGGAGTATCGAGAATATTTATTTTATAATCGCCGTAATTGAATCCCATCACCGACGTAGCCACTGAAATACCACGCTGCTTTTCGATTTCCATCCAGTCTGATGTGGCGGTCTTCTTGATCTTATTGCTCTTTACAGCACCGGCAATATGGATTGCGCCACCGAAAAGGAGCAGTTTTTCCGTTAATGTGGTTTTGCCCGCATCTGGATGCGAAATGATGGCGAACGTACGTCGCCGGCTGATTTCTTCTTCGAGGTTAGCCATTAGGATGCTGATGTTTTGAGCGAGTTAAGGATTTCAGGGAGGTCACGCTTAAGTGAGTGACGCCAATGAGGTATAGATATATCATACGTGGCACGGATACGGGAATGGTCAAGCACCCCATAGAGAGGGCGTGCCGCAGGGGCTGCATACTCGGAACTAAGAATAGGCACAAGTTCCGGCGACTTTACGCCGTCAGGCAGATTATCAAAGATCTCCCGTGCGACATCATACCATGAGCAGACGCCCTCATTGGAATAATGATATATCCCACCCTTCCATTTATTGGAACCAAGCACTGAATATATGGCAGCAGCAAGATCGCGGGCAGACGTTGGAGCTCCGATCTGATCATAAACCACACGCACCTGCTTTCGGCCTTCGAGTGCCAACGAAAGCATTGTCTTGACAAAGTTATGTCCGAAAGGCGAGTACAGACCGGCCGTGCGAATAATCACACTGTCCGGCGCAAGCCCCAGAAGAGCGGTCTCGCCTCGACGTTTCGTCGTACCGTACACCCCCAGAGGCGATGGCTTATCACTTTCAGTCAGAGGACGATGGCTCGTGCCGTCAAATACATAGTCCGTACTGATATGGATTATTTTGTACCCGAGTTCTTCAGCGAGACGCGCGAGATTGCCGGGGCCTTCGGCGTTTATGGCATTGCAGAGAGCCTTGTCCTCCTCTGCCTTATCCACAGCTGTATAAGCCGCACAATTAATGATATGTGTGAATTCGCCCTGACGCAGAAAAGCCTCCACAGCTTTTCTGTCCGTGATGTCGAGCGTATCGACATCAGCATAGACAACAACTGTTTCAGTATCTGCATCCTTCTCAAAAAGACGACGGAGTTCGCGTCCTAACTGACCGTTACTACCTGTAACAAGAATTTTCATCATTGAGATAAGCGGGAAATATAACCGGAGGACAAAGGTACAAAAAAAAACTCACCCCCGCAAACGACGGCAAATATACAGTTCTCACAAAAATCCTATTACCATCCTCCAAATTTTCCAATAAGAAGTGCAACGCCCAATTCCACACTCCTCCTCGGGGGAAGGCCGCGCGCTGAGGGGATACCCGATGTCCTTTCATATCCTTAATATGAACTTACTATGTTGTAAATATCATTGAAATTTATTATCTTTGTGTTTTAAATCGACTCATATTCAATAGCTAACATGGAATCCAATAAAACCATATTTTTTCTTGGTGCTGGTTTCTCTAAAGATGCCGGAGGTCCCATTCAAAATGAGATTATCCAAAATATCCTTAGTCCGGATTTTTATGATCGTTTTTCTGATAATGAAAGTGTGGTAAAATCCATTGATGAGTTTAAGGAGTTCCTTAAAAAAGAGTTGCTGTTATCAGAGGAACAGTTTTCAGAAATTGCATTAGAAGATGTTTTTACGCCAATTGACAGATGTATTTCACGAGGGTTGTCGTTAGGTTCATATTCTGCAAAAAGCTTAATGGATTTAAGAGAAAAGCTACATATGTTAATGGCCCGCTCCATTCAATACGGTGTAGATTTTCAAGGTCATAATAAAACCTATATCACAAAATTCGCTTACTATATAAATTCCATTGCTAAACAAAGGATTGCAAATCCAGAATAGGATGGCATAGGAATAATTACAACAAATTGGGATATTTTGTTAGACAATAGTCTGTATGATTTAGCAAGGCATGAATCCCAAATTTTATGTGAAGGAGATACTCAACATGGACCAATTGCAGTTGTGGATTACTGCTGTTACATCAGTTCATTAGATAATGATCCATTTATCAAACCCGGATTGTTGGCGTTGGGTAGAAATGGATATAACATAAAATATCTCAAGCTTCATGGTTCAATGAATTGGCTACACTGCCCCCTTTGCCAAAGAATGTATGTAAAGTTCGAGGAAAAGACAATGTTTAAGACTAAATACTGTAAACATTGTAAGTCTAATTATAACCTTGGGGACAAAGCCGCATCTATTAGACTTAGAGGCAACCTCATCTTACCAACTTTTCTTAAAGACTTAAGTAATATTCAAATCCGACTTATATGGCAAAATGCCGGGATAGAGTTATCTGAAGCTACAAAAGTAGTTTTTATTGGGTATTCTCTTCCAGCAGCGGACTTTGAAATACGTCAGTTACTATCTCGATTTATAAGAAAAGATGCAAAAATAGAAGTTGTATTTCATCCAACAGCAAAACCCGAAGAAATTGATAGATATAGAATCTTTTTTGGAGATAGGCAATTTACCGAAAAGCGTATGACAGTAGGTGAGTATGTTGATAGTCTATTCTCCGGGACTCCATTAGAACGTAAATAAAACAAAACCCGATAGCTTGATATACAGGGGCTACCGGGATTCAACACTGCAA
>CAMWNH010000062.1 GCA_947175605.1 uncultured Porphyromonadaceae bacterium | reverse complement strand
TCATATCTGCCCGGAACCGACGGATGCGGTTGAAAATGACGACGGCGAGGTCGATATTCACGTCGCTGTCATCCGTGGAGATGACTATGTAGTTGAGCTTGCGACAGTTGTCGGGACTCAAGACGTCGGAGTAAAAAGCTTCCTGCCCTGAATCAAGCTGCAGCATGCGGAATAGTCCGGATTCGAAATCAACACCGGGGAGGCCGGCACGGAAGCGCCCTTCGAGCTCGGACATACGCGAATCAACAGCCGTGATACGTGGTTGAAGTGTGGCGGGGATGCCATCGGCATCCGGAGCCCCGATGAATGTTCCGAATTCATAGATAAAGCGAAACGCATCGCGTCCAACTTCGCCGAAGCCCACGACAAGCGCTTCCAACGGCTCCTCTACCAGCACCGGACCGACAGGCGATAGGGCGGCAACTCGCACAGGGTGGGTGGCGGGATTGGCTTTCAGGAGGGTGACAGCAAGTTCGGACGAATCGACAATCTCGACTTTCAGACCATCTTTCACAGCCAAGTCCTCAATAACGCGATTGGGGCCGTTGCGACGGGCTCGCACAGAAATCCGGTGGGGGATACGGGTGTTGCCGAGCCTGCGGATAGTCGTGTCGCGTGCGAGGGTCATGAGGTCGCGGATGTTGTCGTCCTCATTGTCGGACAGGAAGAAAATCTCCAGACGTGCGTCTTCGGGGCAGTCGCGCAAGGTCGAAATCAGGGAGGCGATGCGGGCGAGGCCTATTTCGCCGAGAATGTCGGCGCAATCGTTGTAGTTATCCGGATGTTCGACAGTGCGGAGCGTGCGGGAGGCGATGGCGACCAGGGCCCCGGCCTCGTCGGCCAAGACGAAAGTGCGGCGCCGGTGGGTGAAGATGTTGAGTATTCCGGTCCAGCTGTCCGTGCTGTCGTCGCTGCCGGGAGTGGCGGATTCGACAAAAATACACATCGCCCCGGACACGCTCTCGGACACACGACGTGCAAGCAGGCGCGAGTTGTCGTCCATACCGAAGAAAATGAAAATTTTATTTCTGTCCGGGCTCACAGATGTGCGGCGATGGAGCTGATACCACGCGCGGAGACGGGTGAAGACCAGACTGAACAGCAAGGCCACGGAGGAGGCAATCGAAAGGCCTCCCTGCACGGCTATCAGGCCTTTGAGCCAAAGGTGGGTGTTGACACGGTCGAGGATATTGGTGTTGAGATTGAGGGCAAAAAGATCAAGCGAGCAGCGCAACGAGCGGGCCACGAGTTCGGCATTGGGCACAATAGGCGGATAGGCCAAGCGAATGGCGAAGGAGTAGAGGATGGCGCCCGTGAAAAGGAAGAGGAGCATGATGCGGGCTGTGATGCGCAACATGCGTTCGTGGCGTTCGTGGAAGTGGACATGCGGACGCAGGTCGGAGGAGCGGAAGAAGGACAGGAGCACACCAATGGCGAGAAATGCCAAATAGCCGACATAGATATAGAATCCGAGGGGTCCCGCCAGACAGACAATGGCGAGAATGAGAATCTGCGAAAGGATTATTCCGAGGGCGGGATAGCGACTTAACTTCATGATTCAGGTTCGGGAAGTTCGCGGAGCGCGAGTGGCGTGGAAGGAAATTTTCTTAAAGATAAAAATCGGGATTGTGCCTCCGATGGTGAGGGCGAGGAGGATTGCGAGACACGTGAGACCGTTCTGGGCGAACAGCCTGAGATAGTGCGAAAAAGCCTCGGAGGAGGTACTAAGCACGCACATTGCCAGGCCGCCGAATGATTTGTAGGCATATATGCCCGGAATCATGGGCAGGAGTGCGGGAAAGAGGCCAGTTTCAGCGGGAGTGCGTGTGAGGGGCGAGAGGAAGACGGCGAGAAATCCGACAGCAAGAGCGGCGACCAGTGTTGCGGGCACGATGTGCATGGGTGCAGGACCGCAGTTGACGAGGATGAAACGCAGGGAATGGCCCACGGCAGCCGTGAGCGCACAGGCCCAGTAGGCGCGCAATGGCGGATGGCTGATGGCCGAAAATCCAATTGCGGCGATTGCGGCGAAAAAGGCGTCCTGAACGATGTCGAGAATCATGCTGCAGGGGTTTTTTGTGTGATGAGAAGCGTATTGTTTTCAGAACATGCCCACCCGCATGGCCATCATTCCGAGGCATATGCCCAGGGAGAGGCAGCAGGTGAGAACCATGGCGTCGCAGAAGCGACTCATGGCGCAGAGGTAATGGCGATAGAGCATGTCGCTGAATGAGTTGAGGAATGGTATGCCGGGGACGAGATAGAGGACACTGGTGGCAACGGCGACATGAGGTGTGGCGCCAAGTCCGAAAAGGCGGTCGGTGCAAGCGAGGACGGTGGAGACGAAAGCGCAGATGACGAAAACCGCACGGACATCCATCTTGCGTGCGAGGAGGAATTGCTTGAGCCACAGGCCGGCAAGAGTGGCGATAAAGACAACGGCCATGGCCACCCAGTCGCCACCGAAGAGCCGACAGAAGGCGGCATTAGCGCAGGAGGCCAGCAGGAGCACTACATTGGGGTTGGCACGGGGAGCGTCGATAATTTGGTCGAGCTTGCGGCGTGCCTCGTCGAGCGGCATACCTCCCATATCGGAAATCTCCCATGAGAGTTCGCTTAGCCGGGTATTGATGGTGAAGTCGATTGGAAGGTGGCGCACGGCAACATTGAGGGTGCGGCAGTCCGTCTCGTGGCAAAGGTCGTAGACGGAAATCTGGAGATGTCGCGTGAAGGTGGTAATTTCCACACGTTTGGCGTATGCCTTGGCGATACGGCAGACGTTTTTTTCGATACGGATGCAGGTGGCGCCGCAACCCATGAGGCAAGCGGCGTATGAGGCAATGAATTGTCCGACGTCCTGCGTGGATGCGTCGGGGCACGTGCAGGGTCGGTTCATAGGATCGAATATGCTGACAGACTATCAGATATCCTCGTCGAGATCCGAGTCGCGCATGGGGTCGCCGGGAACAAAGAATTCCTCGCGTTCACTGCCCATACGCAGGATTCGATGCTTGCTCTGAAGGAAGGCATGGATGAGGTTCGCGATAATCAAAAGTAACAGGAGCCCGCTGACGGAACTCCAGATAATCAATGAAATATTCATAACGGAGAGGAGTTGGTGTGTTTTTCGTATGTCTATAGATAGAACACCTGTCCTGCCCGAAAGTTTTGCGGGGCCTTCGCAAGAGGTCCCTGCGGCTCAAAGTTACTACTTTCCTGCGAGATATCAAAATTTTCGAATGCTTCAAGCATGTGCAGAGGGGGTGGTTTATGAAATGTTAATTGTGATTTAATTGCATAAATTTAGATTTCGGCTCGGTGTTTTTGAGTATCTTTGCGAAAAATCTATACCCAAGACCAATCAAAAACAGATGAAAATGAAGAAATTCCTACTCTCTGCCACAGCGGCCGTGTGTGTGCTGTTCAGCGCAGAAGCACAGCGAATTGCGGTGCTGTCGGATGTGCACGTGACACCGGGAAATGCCAATGAAGCTTCGCTCCGAGAGGCCGTTCGCGAGATCAATGCCGGAGGCTATGATTTCGTGGTGATGAACGGCGATCTGGGCAATGAGGGCACCGATGTGGAGCTGACAAACGTGAAGGCTATCCTCGACTCCATCAGCGCTCCGCTGTTCGTGCTTCCGGGTAACCATGAGAGCACGTGGAGCCAAAGCGCGGCCCACACCTTCCCCCGCCTGTGGGGCAACGATCGATTCGCGGCCACTCTGGGCGACTCGCTCGTGATTGTGGGAATTGCCAGCGGTCCCTACATGAAGATGGGCGACGGCCACATAAAGCAGGAAGACCTGCACTGGCTGCGCAAGACGCTCGAAGAGCGCGTGAAGCCGGGGATGAAGGTGGTGTCCTTCAACCACTATCCCCTTCTGGACGACCTTGACAACTACACGGAATATATCGAGGTGCTTCAGGACTATCCGGTGATTGCGCACATCTGCGGCCACTATCACAGCTGGCGCCACTATACGGCCGGCGGGAAGGATTCCGGCTCGGATATCGAGGGAGCCATAGTGCGAGCTCTCGACATGCGCGACGACGCGCCGGGCTATGCCGTGGTGGACATCACACCTGACTGGGTTGCGTTCTACAACAAACCGATAGGCAAGGAGCGCGAACCGAAGTTCGCACTGCCCGTGCGCACCAAGCATACATCCGTGAAGCCTCGCGAGAAGCAGGAGGTGAAAGCTCCTGCAGGATTTGAAGTGGCCAAGGTATGGACGGACAGCGCCTCGGTGTTCACCCGCCTCGGGATTGACGACAAGAATATCTATTTCGGCACTTCGACCGGACACGCCCGCGCCGTGGACAAGAAAACGGGTAAGGCTGTGTGGGATATTCCGACAGGTGCGTCGCTCTACAGCCGCACGGTTGTCATGCCTGACGGAAAGACAGTGGCCGTGCCGGAAGACGGGGGAATCATGATGGTGCGCGCCAAAGACGGCCGCGTCATGCGCGAACTGCCTTCGAAGGAGGGACCCTATGTGGCCGACGGCGCAATCTCTCCTGACGGAAAGATGTATCTCCAAGGGGGCTACAAGCGTTTCGAGAGCCGCCGGCCGCAGGATGGCAAACTCATCTGGAGCTACGATTCGATTTTCAACTACTGTCAGGCCGCACCGGCCGTGGATGGCACGGACCTGATTTTCGGTGCCTGGGACACGAATCTGCGCTGTCTTGACCTGCGCACGGGCAAACTGAAATGGGTATGGAACAACGGCAAGCCGGCCAATATGCTCGGGCCGGGCAATGTCGTGCCCGTGATAACGCCGGAACGAGTGTATGTTGTTGCTCCCGACCGCTATATGACAGCCATAGACCGCAAGAGCGGCAAGACCATATGGCGCGACAATTCGCACCGCTATCGTGAGGCAATGGGACACAGCGAGGATCTGACGCGCATCTATTCGAAGACGATGGACGGCGAGCTGGTGGCTTTGGACGCGACCGCTCCCGAGTTCCGTGAGCTATGGACGGTGGATATGGGTCTGGGATATGAGCACGCGCCGTGTGTGGTGGTGGAAAAGGACGGCGTGGTGTACGCCGGCAGCCGTCGCGGGCATGTCGTGATGGTGGATCCCGTGGCGCAGAAGGTGATAGCCGATCTGCCTCTGGGCGTGAGCGAAGTCAACGGAATAGACGTGGACCCGACAACGGGAGATGTTTATGTTTCGCTTATCGAGGGCACGATCTGGAAAATTTCGCGCGAGAAATGAACATATTTCAGGAAAAAGCTGTAATTTTGCAGAGATAAGACACATAACCTAAAAACAAACAGATATGACAATCGACAACTTCAATTTCGCCGGCAAGAAGGCCATCGTACGCGTGGACTTCAACGTGCCCCTGGACGAAAACGGCAAAATTACGGACGACACGCGTATCCGCGGCGCTCTCCCCACCCTTAAGAAGATTCTGGCAGACGGCGGTTCGCTGATTATCATGAGCCACATGGGCAAGCCCAAAGGCAAGGTGAACCCCAAGCTGAGCCTGTCGCAGATCAAGGATGCCGTTGCCACCGCCCTGGGCGCACCGGTAGAATTTGCAGAAGATTGCGCCAAGGCAGCTGACAAGGCCGCAGCACTGAAGCCCGGCGAGGTGCTCCTGCTCGAAAATCTCCGCTACTATCCTGAAGAGGAAGGCAAGCCCGTGGGCATCGACAAGGAAGATCCCGCCTACGACGCAGCCAAGAAGGAGATGAAGGAACGCCAGAAGGAATTCGCCAAGACTCTGGCTTCGTATGCGGACGTTTATGTGAACGACGCATTCGGCACGGCACACCGCCGCCACGCTTCGACGGCTGTAATCGCCGACTACTTCGACGCAGACCACAAGATGCTGGGCTATCTCATGGAGAAGGAAGTGAAGGCTGTGGACAATATCCTCAAGGATATCAAGCGTCCCTTCACGGCTATCATGGGTGGTTCGAAGGTTTCGACGAAGATCGGCATTATCGAAAACCTGATGGACAAGGTGGACAACCTGATTCTCTGCGGCGGTATGACCTACACATTCGCCAAGGCTATGGGTGGCAACGTGGGCAACAGCATCTGCGAGGCTGACAAGCTTGATCTTGCTCTCGACATCATGAAGAAGGCCAAGGAAAAGGGCGTGAACCTCGTACTGGGTACGGACTGCGTGGCTGCTGACGCTTTCTCGAACGATGCCAACACGCAGGTATGCTCGGTAATGGATATACCCGAAGGTTGGGAAGGTCTTGATGCCGGTCCCGAAACGCGCAAGCTCTTTGCCAATGCAATCGAAGGCTCGAAGACTATTCTCTGGAACGGTCCTGCCGGTGTATTCGAATTCGACAACTTCACGGCCGGTTCGCGCGCTATCGCCGACGCAATCGTGAAGGCTACAGCCGATGGTGCTTTCTCGCTCGTAGGCGGTGGTGACTCGGTGGCATGTGTGAACAAGTTCGGTGTTGCCGACAAGGTTTCTTACGTGTCGACCGGCGGTGGCGCACTTCTTGAGGCTATCGAAGGCAAGGTTCTTCCCGGTGTGGCTGCCGTGCAGGCATAAAGCGGGATTTTAGCCTAATCATATAATCATGGGGCAGAGTCGAGAGATTCGACGCTGCCCCATGTAGTATGTATTGGGTTGATGAGTGTAGGGGGGGGTAGTAGGGAGAAAAGTCCTAAAATGTAGGGAGAAAAGCTTCAAAAATAGGCGGAGGGACACAAAAAAGTAGGGAGAAAAGCCTCAAAAGTAGGGAGAAAATTACTACTTTTGCATTAATTACATACTATTATGATCAGCAAACTCGAAGAACTGGTAGGGAGATACCGCGAGCTTGGCATAGACCGTCAGCTGGACTATGACAAGTTCTATCTATATTCTATAATTACACATTCTACAGCAATCGAGGGTTCTACTATCACGGAGCTTGAGAACCAGATTATGTTTGATAATGGCATCGCACTGAAAGGTAAAAGTCTTATCGAGCAGAATATGAATCTTGATCTTAAAGCCGCATACGAACGAGTATTGTTGTTAGCACGCAAGCATGCGAGTGTGACGGTGGAAAGGCTAAAGGAACTGTCTGCCCTAACAATGCAAAATACCGGGACTATCTATCACACTTTGCTCGGCGACTTTTCTTCTGCAAACGGGGATTTGCGTTTGCTTAATGTAAGCGCCGGAGTTGGTGGCAAATCTTATATGAGTTTCAATAAGGTGCCGCAGCGTTTGGCCGAATTTTGTGAAAATATAAACCGGAGACGTGATGGTTCACACAATATGAGCATGCAAGAGCTTTATGATATGAGTTTCGATGCACACTATGATCTTGTGACGATACATCCGTGGGCTGACGGCAACGGACGTATGGCAAGACTCGTCATGAACTGGCTTCAGTTTGAATATGGCCTTATCCCTTCCCGCATATTTGCAGACGATAAGGAAGATTATATAAAGGCATTGGTGGAAACAAGAGCCTCGGAAGATCTTGGGATATTCCGACGATTTATGAACGAGACTATGATACGGCATCTCTCCAATGACATCATTGCATTCGAGGAATCAATAGACGAGCAACCTTCCTCAACGAATAAAATGATAACATCCGAAAGAATTTTAATGATGCTCAGCGAGAATCCGCATCACACGGCAAAGTCTCTTGCGGAGATTATCGGCATCTCCAACAAGGGTGTAGAGAGACAATTAGCGAAACTAAAATCTCTGGGACGAATCAGGCGAATCGGTTCCGACAGGAGCGGACAATGGGAGGTAATTCCGAAGAAGTAATTTAGTTTTACAGAATTAGGTTACTTGATCTCTCTGGCTTTGGTCAGTATAAGGTAAGGGGCGGCTTCGGAGTTTATGCGCATGACTGAGTCGTTTTCGAGTTCGACGGTGCGAAGCAAGGGAAGAATTTTGCGCATGGCTTCTTCGACTTTCATGTTGTCGCAAGCAAGTTCAGTCCAAGCGGCATCCTCAAAGGAGATGGCTTGTCCGGTAAGTTTGTATTGGGCTGCACCGTGGTTGCAGTTTGTCATTACGGAGTAGCTGCCGTCTGGTTCAAACAGTATGTACATACGGCTACCGGGCACTTCTTCCGTGGGTCGGACGTAGTCGGAGTCGCTGAAACAGATGTTCTCGATATACCACTGACCGAGGATATCAGCATTCTCACCGGACTCGGGGGCGTCATCAACCGCGGGTTCAACTTGTTTCTGATGTATATTGCCGGAGCATGCCGCGGCAAACAGGGCAAAGAGCGAAAATAATAGATACGGAACTTTCATACTACTTGATTTTATTGCAAAGGTAGTAATTTTTAGGCACAAATGAGGGTTTTGGATGGGCAGAAATGGTGAGATTTGTTTTGGGGTATGTCGGGGATTTTGTATTTTTGTGATGGTGTTTTAAACGTTTAAGTATATGGATATGAATAGGATTGAATGGGTCCGGGAGGCTAAGGCGTCTGGGCTCTTGAACTGTGCGCAAGCAGTGGCCTGCGCTTTTTGTGAGGCTACGGGGCGCGGCGCGGAGGAGATGGCTGCTATGGGTGCGGCTTTTGGCAACGGTATGGGATGTATGGAGGGTACTTGCGGGGCGCTCACGGGTGCGGGGCTTGTGCTGGGGCTGCATTATAGCGGGGACCGCGCGAAAGCCATGAAGGCTATGCGCCGTATTATGGCGCGTTTTCAGGAGCGCAATGGCGCCACGGTATGCAAGGTCCTGAAGGGCATCGAAACGGGGCGTGTGCTCCGCGCCTGCCCTGACTGCGTGGCCGATGCGGCCGAATTTCTCGAGAATGAGCTGACCGGCGAGGACGAGTAATTGGAAGAATTTGTGCTTGAAAGCAATTTTTATGTAAAAAATTTGTGCATATTGTCAGAAATGTGTAATTTTGCAGTGCAAATTTCCAATTAGTACAAGTCTTCCGGATGAAAACATCAGAAGTAATCGCCGATCTGAAACGGCGTTTCCCCAATGAGCCTGAATATCACCAGGCAGTAGAAGAAGTATTGACCTCCATCGAGGATGTCTACAACTCCAATCCCCAGTTCGACCGCTATAATCTCATCGAACGTCTGTGTATTCCCGACCGTATTTTCGCATTCAGAGTGTCGTGGGTGGACGATCAGGGCAAGGTTCGCAACAACATGGGTTATCGTGTGCAGCACAACAATGCCATCGGCCCATACAAGGGGGGTATCCGTTTCCACTCGTCGGTGAATCTATCGATTCTGAAGTTCCTTGCTTTCGAGCAGACTTTCAAGAATTCGCTCACGACGCTTGCCATGGGCGGTGCCAAGGGCGGCAGCGATTTCTCGCCCCGCGGCAAGAGCAATATGGAGATCATGCGATTCTGTCAGGCATTCGTGGCTGAGCTCTGGCGCCAGCTGGGTCCGGATACGGATGTGCCTGCAGGTGACATAGGCGTGGGTGCCCGCGAAGTCGGCTTCATGTACGGCTATTATAAGAAGATGGCTCGCGAATTCACGGGAACGTTTACGGGCAAGGGTCTGAGCTTCGGCGGGTCGCTTGTGCGCCCGGAGGCAACGGGCTATGGCAATTGCTACTTCCTCGAGAGTATGCTTGCAACGCGCGGCCTGGACGTGAAGGGCAAGCGCGTGGCTATCTCCGGTGCAGGAAATGTGGCTACGTATACGGCCAAGAAGATTATGGAGCTGGGCGGCAAGGTGCTGTCCCTGAGTGATTCGGGTGGCACGGTAATTGCTCCCGAAGGCTTCACGCAGGAGCAGTTCGACTATATTTTCGAACTGAAAACCTACATGGGCGGCCGCATGTATGAGGTTGTGGAGCGTTTCCCCGAACTTAAATATTACGAAGGCCAGCGCCCCTGGAAGTTGGTTCAGTGCGATATTGCCATGCCTTCGGCAACGCAGAATGAGCTTGACGGCGAGGATGCCGAGGCGCTGCTTGCAGGCGGTTGCATCGCAGTGAGCGAGGGTGCCAACATGCCTTCGACTCCCGAGGCTGTGCACAAGTTCATCAAGGCCCGCATCCTTTATGCACCCGGTAAGGCGGCCAATGCCGGCGGTGTTGCCACATCCGGCCTCGAGATGGCCCAGAACTCGCAGAAGCTGTCGTGGACTGCCGAGGAGGTGGACAATCGCCTGCGCCGAATCATGAGCGATATCCACGAGAAATGCGTGGAGTATGGCCGCGAGGATGATAACTATGTAAATTACGTCCGTGGCGCCAACATTGCCGGCTTTATGAAAGTCGCTGACGCAATGATGGCTCAGGGCGTCCTATGATTCCCTTTTTGATCGATATTTCCGGGCATGCGCCGAGAGGCAGCGTGCCCGGTTTTTTTATTGCACGATAGCTTTTATTTGGTTCATTGGTGCCGAGTCGGGATATATCTTAAGGCTTTGGTTGATAAGTTCTTTATATTTATTTATATCCGTGCCGGCATTGGATAGGGTGTAGATTAGTCCTGCAGCCATGTTATGCCACTCAGGCGGCGCCTGGGCGTCCAAAGGTAGCATTTCGAAAAGCGTGTCGGTAATGACAGTCGGGTCGATATTGAAGGACGGAGCGAATCCGATATAAGTGACACACTCCGAGCCGAGGCTCTGCAAGATACCGGGTTCGGTCGTGCGTAGGGGACGGTACTGCGCGAAATATGAGCGCAGTGTATCGGCGAGCGGAGTCTCGGTCGGTTGCATCATGAGCCGGACTATACGCAGCATGTTCAGCGATTGGAAATTTCCGACAAATCTTGTTGGGTCGGAAGCAAACATTCCGGAGGCTATTTCGAAGCCGTCGGGGCAGAACCGGTCAAAACCGACAAAATCCTTCTCCGGGAGAGCGATGCTAAGATATATGACAACCTCAGAGAGAAGAATATTGTCAAACCCAACGGACACCGGGTATTTGCTACGTACGTCAAACCCGTATTCAATGTGCGTAAGGATTTCATGCTTACGTTCGGTCGGAGAGGCAAACAATCCTTTCTTGTTCTTGTATTCCGTTTCCACGGTCATTGCCAACATTCGGATATAGTGGTCAATGAAGGAACGAGGTCTGTAGGCGTAAACTTCTTCAAAAATTTTTGCGGCATCTTCATCGGAAATTCCGTTGTCCCCGGGGTTTGTCAGAGCCATGATCAATAAAGCACACCTTAGCTCGCGATTTTGTTTCGTAAATTCATTGTCGAGGAGATCCCGGAGAGCATGCTTTTTATTTTCAGAGGGGACGCCGGTCAAATATTCGATACCTTGCAGTCCAACTTGAGCAGCATATTTAGTGTCGTCTTTACCATATCGTTCAGCTCTGATAAGATATGTACGGGCAATATCAAAGTCGTTGTGGTCGAAGGCATAGGACGCAAATTCAAGAGCAGAGGCGGCATCAGTGCTGTCGGCATCGGCAAGGGATTTGAGGAGCTCGCCCGCGCGGCGCATGTTTTCGTAGCCGCCGGCCAGCCGTAGCGTTCCGATCTGGCGCATGACTGATTCGCGAAGTTTGGACGCGTTCTCCCGCTTGTTCTGCCTTGCTTGATTGATGGCTTGTTGCGCATCCAAAAGCTTTTGAACAGCCTCCATTTCGCGGCGGTAATTGCCGATGAAGTCGATTTCTTCGTATCGTTTGATGGCCTCGTCGATATTGCCGGCTTGCACCATGTCGATAATCTGCTGTTCCGCAGCGGAAAGTTCCGTCATGTCGATGCGCGAGAAGCGGTCGATATACGTTTCAAGTTTGTCGAGGCGTGTCTCGTATTCTTCCTGAAGGTTGGCCAGGCGCAGGGTGTATTCCTCGTCTTTCAGTCGACCTTCTTCCTTGAGTTTATTTAGAGCGTCCTGCTCTTTTTTCAGTTGACGGGCATAGCTCGCCGACGAAACCTTGTGGTATGCGTCGCGTATGCGTTTGAATCGGTCGGACCGACACATCACTATGGTGAAAGGCGTGTCGGGATTGATGTTCCATTGCTCGATTGCCTCCTTGTTGAAAATTTCGTATCCGGTCTTTTCGATCGCTCGCACATTCACCTTCTCGCCTGGATTGAGAGTTAGGAATTCGAGGGTGAAAGCCCCGTCCTTGGCCGAAACGGTGCTTCCGGCCGAACGAATATTGATCTCTACTCCGGGGAGAGGCGATTTGGCTGCTTTTTCCTTATATTCCTGCACAAAGCCTTTCTGGACAGTCCGCGCTCCTGCCGAAAAGGCAAGCGCACACAATGCCAGAGCAATGATACGTGTGTTCATTTTCAAGAGATGAGATATTTTGGCAAAGTCTTTGTCCGATGCATAGGACTGATTCGCAAAGATACGCAAAAAATGTTGGGGATGGAATCCGGACTAAAGCAATGGAAAAATATATCACTAGATAAAAATCTACAATTTTATGTTAAAAAGAGTTTAAACGGGGGGGGGTTAAAAAATTATCAATAAATGTGTGTGGGTTGTTGTAATCTTAAATATCAGGCAATGATTGAACTATTACACTGCAGACGCTGCGACAGAATTCCGGGGGGTTGGTAGCCGTGGAAGCCTAAACATTA
>CAMWNH010000061.1 GCA_947175605.1 uncultured Porphyromonadaceae bacterium | reverse complement strand
GCTCTGGAGCGTTCATCGTTTCGATGAAATAGTTTAGGTGCTGACTCAGACGCTGCTTTTCTTCGTTCACGTCAAGCTTCTCGATGTAGAAAATCATTTCCTGCTCGAGTCGGCCCTTGTCCAGATCTGCTACCGGTATTTTCGTGAGGTTTTCTTCAAGTTTTGTCCGTATGCGTTCGATGCGCTCGCCCTCGAAAGGCCCCACCTTCTCGAGCAGGTCTCCGATAGCCGATATTCTCTCGCGGAAAAACTTTTCGAGTTTTTCCCCCTCGGCGCGGCGGTGTGCCATCATCAGACCCACTGCTTCGTGCAAGGCCGTGAGCAAGGCTTCGTTTTCTGCTTCAGTGGCTTCTTCAACCGTGTTTGCATGAAGCACTTCCGGCATGCGGAGCAAAACGCTGTACCAATCCTGCGGCTCGGGCAGCCCAAGCGTGTGGGCCATATCTTCAATCTGTTTTTTGTAGGCCGCGGCAACTGCGTCGTTAATGTGCGATAATGTGTCGGATCCGCCTATGGTTTCAACACTTACGTTTAGATCGGCTTTCCCTCGCTGGAGTACTGACGCAACATAGGTCCGCATTTCTATTTCGCGGGAACGGAATATGGAAGGAATGCGCACGCTTAAATCCATCTGCTTGGAGTTTAGCGACTTGATTTCGACAGTGATTTTCTTCCCGGTAAGCTCTACCGTATAGCGGCCAAAGCCGGTCATCGACATTAACATAGGTTTACAGGCGAGAAATTTGATTTTCGCGCTACAAAGTTAGTAAAAAATAGGCTAATGTCCGAAGGGTGAGACTGAAAAATATTCAGATTCCTAAAAACTCGCTTGCATTTTTGCTTGTTCGGTCTGCAACTTCTTCACAAGTCAGTTCGAGAGCTCCTGCCACACATTCGGCTATATATTTCAGGTAAGCCGATTCATTCCTTTTCCCGCGTTTCGGCACCGGTGCCAGATACGGCGAATCAGTTTCCAAGAGTATCCGGTTAATACCGATCTCAGGGAGCACTTCTCTTAGTCCGGAATTTTTGAAGGTCACTATTCCGTTTATTCCGAAATAAGCATCTGGTATCAGTGCGCGGATTTTTCTGACATCTTCCACACTCCCGCCGAAACTATGGAACACGACCCGCGCATTCGGATGGCTCTTAAGGACTTCCAGCGTCTGCTCCAATGCTTCTCGGCAATGGATAATAACCGGGAGGCCTGCGTTTTCGGCCATAGTGCATTGCCGGTCAAATGCTTGCTTTTGAGCATCTTCGTATTCCTTGCTCCAATAGAGATCCATCCCCACTTCTCCTACGGCAACATAGTTTGTCTCACCGGAAAGCTCCTTTTGAATCCTTTCAATGTCATCCTCAAGACTTTCAGGATTGACCTCGGTCGGGTGAAGCCCGATTGCCATCGTGATATTTTGTGGAAATTGGGCCGCAAGTCTCTTCATCGGCTCGATGGTCGTCAGGTCGACGTTTGGAAAAACCAATCTGTCTACCCCGGCATTCAGCGCCCGGCGCACCGCATCGGCGGGGCCGTTGGTGCCTTCATTCGCAAATGCGCTGTCATACAGGTGTGTATGCGTGTCAGTCAGCATTGATTTAATGAGTCCTGTCCGCGCATTTGCGGGCGAGTTCTACAAAATAATCATACAGCTTTCCGTCCATGGCCACGCCCTTGAGCGCCCCGCATGCTTTTTCGCTGTATTCCTTGACCAGGGCATTGCAACGCTTGTCGATGTCAAGACTGCGATAAGTTCGGACAATCTGACGCACACGCTCTTCCGGCTCGAGATCCTCTTTCAGGATGGCTTCAACCTCGCCGTCGCTTTCCTGAAGTGCCGTGATGAGAAGCCATGTTTTCTTGGCATTGATTATGTCGCCGCCTATTTCTTTTCCGAATTCAAGTGGGTCGCCGAATGTGTCCAACCAGTCATCGCGCAACTGGAATGCCAGTCCGAGATCTGTTCCATATTCGTACATCGCCCGGCATGCCTCCTCTGAAGCCCCGGCGAGCATAGCCCCCATACGGCATGCGCATCCAAGCAGAACGGAAGTTTTCAGGCGGATCATTTCGATGTACTCCTCCACGCTCACATCGTTGCGTTCCTCGAAATCCACGTCGAGCTGCTGCCCCTGGTAGATTTCCATAGCAGTAGTGTTGAACAGTTTGAGAACCTCGGGAAGAAGCTCTACTTTGCAGTCTGCAATGTATTCCGTTGCCAAGGTAAGCATGGCATCCCCGGAAAGAATGGCGGCGTTTTCGTTCCAGCGCTTATGCACGGTCGGCCGCCCGCGACGGATGTCTGCATTGTCCATGACGTCGTCATGCAGCAGCGTGAAGTTATGGAAGATTTCTAAGCCTAAGGCCTGTGGCAGAGCCTCCTTTAGAGGCCTGTCGCCGGCAAATGCAGCGAAAGCCGAAAGAAGCAGGCGGGGACGCAGTCGTTTTCCGCCGCTCTCAAGCGTGTAAGCTATCGGCACATATAGTGCCGGGGCTGTGGTGGGGTATTGTATGGTGTCGAGACCGTGGGCAATTAGTTCGCTGATGTTGTCCTGTAGGCTTTCCATTTTGTGCGTTTGAAAGTTTTGTGCAAAAATACGACCCTTTAATCACATTTCCAAAATATTTGCCTAACTTTGTATGCAGCGCAGAAAATGCACTTGCAAAAGCGAGTAGTAACGATATGAAAATCCTGAAGTTTTATCCCGACTCGGTCAACGAGCGACATATTGAAGAAGCCGTCAGCGTGCTTCGCGATGGCGGTGTGGTGGTCTATCCCACGGATACGCTCTATGCATTGGGCTGTAACGCCTTGGACAATAAGGCAATCGTAAATCTTTGTCGGGCCAAAGGCTTAAATCCGGAAAAAAATCTGCTGTCCATCGTGTGCTCCGACTTGTCGCAGGCTGCGGAATATGCGCGCATCGACAACAGGGCATTCCGCTATCTCCGCGAGTATCTTCCGGGACCCTTCACGTTTATACTCAACACCTCAACCACACTCCCCAAAGTCTTCAAGGAACGTAAGACTGTCGGCATCCGTATCCCGGATAATGATATAGCGAGGGCCTTGGCCGAGTTTTTGGGCAATCCTGTGTTGTCTGCATCTGTAGAGGCCGAGAGCGAGGATGATATTGTCAGTCCTGAATCTCTTGCGCTGATCTACAAACACACTGCAGATCTTCTGCTTGATGGCGGCGATGGTCTTGCCGAGGGGTCAACTATTGTGGATCTTACCGATTCGTCGAATCCGGAAATTCTTCGACAAGGGCTTGGTGATTTTCAAGAATGATCTATGATTATCCGTGAAGTAACTTCTCAAGATTATGCAGCGCTGATCGTAAACCCGTTGAGCGCTTATACTTCTGTGCCGTTCAGCGAGCTGAATGCCTCGAAAGTAGGGAGAGTGGTCTATCTTGTCCTTTTTGAGGGGGATGGCCCGGTGGCAGGGATTATTTTAGGGCGTTGGGATGATAATGCCCCGTATCGCTCGCCCTTCTCGGCGCCTTTCGGAGGAATGGACATGGCGCGTAAAATGCGTATTGAAGAGGTTTGCGAGGCTTACAGGCTGATCAGGGAATATTGTGGGGCGTCCGGGATGCATATCACTCTTCCCCCGCCTCAATACGCTCCGGCATTCGTTGCACAGCATACCTATGCGCTCGACGCACTCGCTGTTCGTCGTGAACTCTGGCTCAATCACTTATACGAGCTTGGCCCGGAGCGGCCGTTCGAATCACTTGTGAGTGAAAAGATGCGTCAGCATCTACGCCGGGCATGGCGGAGTGGCTACGAAACGGATTTTAATCCGTCGATTGAGGAGGCATACGAAGTTATTAGACAGAATAGGCTCGAACGTGGATATCCTCTCGCCATGAGTCTCGACGATCTGAAGGCGACTGCAAGCATAATTCAGCAGGAGTATATCGTTTTGAGGCATGAAGGACGTGCCGTGGCCGCCTCGATAAGTTATCGTGTCGCTCCCGGCGTATTGCAGCTGATATACTGGGGACATCTTTCAGAGTGCCGGGGAAAGTATCCCATGGTTGCCCTCGCCGATGCTCTATATTCGCATGCGCTTGCCGAGGGTTTCGATGTGCTTGATCTCGGACCATCCACTTGTGTGTCATCCCCAAATGATTCTCTCGCGGATTTCAAAGAATCCGTCGGAGCGCAAGCCTCTCTGAAATTTGTGTTTCAACTGTGAACTTATTGCGCCCTTAATTTGTGTAATTGGCGGAGAAATATTAATTTTGTGCTGTCGGCCTTAGGCCGGTGCCCGATAGAAAAATCAAAACATAACAACATAAAATTCACTAAAGACAAACAAATGGATAAGCAGCTTTTAGATCAGGTGACTGCCAAAGCCCAGACCTGGCTTTCTCCCGAATATGACGAGAAAACACGCGAGGCCGTAAAGGCCATGTTGGAAGCCGAAGACAAGACGGACCTTGTCGAATCTTTCTACAAGGATCTGGAATTCGGCACGGGTGGACTCCGCGGCATTATGGGCCCGGGTTCAAACCGCATGAACATATACACTGTGGGTGCTGCCACTCAGGGCCTTGCAAACTATCTTAAGGAAGCCTTTGCCGATCTTCCCGAAATCAGCGTTGTAGTAGGTCATGACGTGCGTAATAACTCGCGCCTTTTCGCCGAAACCGTGGCTAACATCTTCTCGGCAAACGGAATCAAAGTATATCTCTTTGACAACTTCCGTCCCACCCCCGAGCTGTCTTTTGCCATCCGCAAACTTGGCTGCCAGAGCGGTGTGAACATCACTGCCTCGCACAATCCCAAGGAGTACAATGGCTATAAGGCATATTGGAGCGATGGAGCGCAGATTATCGCCCCTCATGATGTGAATATCATCGACCACGTTAATCGTATCAAGCACGTAAGCGAGATCAAATTCCAGGGCGATCCCTCCAAGATCGAGATCATCGGAGATGCTATGGACAAGGCTTTCCTTGCCGAAATCAAGACCCTCTCGCTCGACCCCGAAGTTATCAAGCGCCACGCCGATCTGAAGATCGTCTACACGCCTATCCATGGCACAGGTGTGAAGCTCGTCCCTGATAGCCTCCGCAACTATGGATTCACGAATATTATCCACGTGCCCGAACAGGACGTTCCAAGCGGTGATTTCCCCACCGTGGATTCGCCCAATCCCGAAAATGCTTCCGCAATGGCCATGGCAATTGAAAAGGCTAAGGAAGTGGGCGCGGATCTTGTTGTCGCCTCCGATCCCGATGCCGACCGTATCGGTTGCGTAATCCGCGATAATAACGGTGAGTATCAGCTCATCAACGGCAATCAGATCGTAATGATCCTTCTGAACTACATCATGCTTCGCAATCGTGAGCTGGGCCTGCTCAAGGGCAATGAATATGTGGTTAAGACCATCGTGACGACCGAGACCATCAAGGCAATCGCAAAGAACCAGAACGTGAAGATGTACGACTGCTACACCGGCTTCAAGTGGATCGCCGATGTCATCCGCAGCAACGAAGGCACCATGCGTTATCTCGGTGGTGGTGAGGAGAGCTATGGTTTCCTCGCCGAGGACTTCTGCCGCGATAAGGATTCTGTTTCGGCCATTTCGCTTATGGCGGAGATCTGCGCATGGGCCAAGGATAAGGGCATGGACTTCAATGAAATGCTGCAGGATATCTACCTCCAGAACGGCTACAGCCACGAAGAAGGTATTTCCGTGGTTCGTACCGGTAAGTCCGGCGCCGAGGAAATCCAGCAGATGATGAAGGACTTCCGCTCGAATCCGCCCAAGACTCTTGGTGGCAGCCCCGTAGTGATTGTAAAGGACTATGCCGACCTCAACTGCAAGGATATGCGTACAGGCGATGTCACGAAGATGGACTTCCCCGTTACGAGCAATGTCCTTCAGTTCTTCACCGAGGACAACTCCAAGGTCAGCGTCCGTCCTTCCGGCACAGAGCCTAAGATTAAATTCTATGTCGAGGTTCACGATACGATGACTTCCAAGGCTGATTACGAGGCTTGCAACCGCAAGGCTGCCGAGAAGATCGCCGCTATCAAAAAGGATCTTGGCATCTGATAAATTCATCTGACATTACACTCTCTCCGCTGTGTTCCGGTCGTTATTTCCCCGAACACTCGGAGAGAGTTTTCGTAAAACTCCGAATATGGATATACTCTACGAAGACAATCATATAATCATCGTTAATAAAGCGTCGGGCGAGATCGTGCAGGGTGATAAGACCGGCGACGAGCCACTCGTAGAGACGCTGAAAGCTTACATCAAGGAGCGCGATGCAAAACCGGGCAACGTATTCATGGGGGTCGTCCATCGTCTGGACCGACCCGTGTCAGGTGTTGTTGTCTTTGCCAAGACCTCCAAGGCCCTTAGTCGGCTTAATGAGATGTTCCGTAATGGAGACGTGCACAAGACCTATTGGGCCGTCACAGCCAATCGTCCGCCTAAAGAAGAAGATACCCTCACGAGTTATATCACAACCGTAGAGAAATCCAACAAAAGCTTTGCACACTCCAAGCCCAAAGCCGGCGCCAAGGAGGCCCGTCTGAGCTATCGTCTTATAGCCGCATCGGATAGATACAATCTGCTTGAGGTGAATCTTATGACCGGACGAAAGCATCAGATACGCGTGCAGCTTAGCTCAATTGGCTGTCCGGTTAAGGGTGACTTGAAATATGGGGCAAAGAGGAGCAATCCCGATGGCAGTATTTCGCTCCATGCACGGCGGGTCGTTTTTGAACATCCCGTGAGTAAGAAACAAATTGATGTCACAGCGCCTGTGCCATCGGGCGATTCGCTGTGGCGTTATCTCGAACAATCAGTTGAAGAATCTACAAATGGAGAAAAAGCCTAAGATTGTCTTTTTCGGTACTCCCGAATTTGCGGTAACAAGCCTTGATCGTCTCGTAAAGGAAGGCGCAGACATAGCTGCCGTCGTCACTATGCCCGACAAGCCTGCCGGCAGAGGACATAAAATGCTTCATTCGGCTGTCAAGACCTACGCTTTGGAGCATGCTTTGCCTTTGTTGCAGCCTGTGAAGTTGAAAGACCCGGAATTTGTCAAAGCGCTTCGGGCAATCGGGGCCGATCTTTTCATCGTTATAGCCTTCCGTATGCTCCCCGAGGTTGTATGGACTATGCCCCCGCTGGGGACATTTAATCTGCATGCTTCGCTTCTTCCCCGATATCGTGGCGCAGCCCCAATAAACCGCGCGGTAATGAATGGAGATAAGGAAACAGGAGTGACAACATTCTTCCTTAAGCATGAAATTGATACTGGAGATATTATTCGTCAGGAAAAAATTGAAATCGGTCCTGACGAAGATGCCGGTAGTGTGCATGACAGACTTATGGAATTGGGTGCGGAACTTACGGCCGACACCGTAGCGCACATCACTGCAGGAGATCTTAAGCCCATGCCTCAGGAACAACTTGAAGATATATACGAACCATGTCCGGCACCCAAGATTTTCAAGGAAACATGCCGGATAGAGTGGGGCGCTTCCGCAGCAGAGCTGCACAATTTTGTCCGAGGTCTCGCACCCTATCCGGCAGCGTGGACAGAACTCGTGGTTGAAGGAAGCTCGCCTGCGACAGAGCCTCTTACCACACTTAAGATCATCAAGGCACGTGTCTCGAAGGAGGCCTCCTCTTTAGCACCCGGACAAGTGGAAATTCTTGATAATTCCAGAATATTTGTTGGCACCGGTTCTGACAACGAAGCTCTCGAGCTGCTCGAACTTCAGCCCTCGGGTAAACGTGCCATGACTGCGGAGTCCTTTCTTCGGGGCTTTCGGTTCTCCGACGAGTCATTGTCCATGCGTTGAACTCTCCGCGCACGCTGAAATTAATTAAATTTAGCACGTCGGATTTTGTTTTTCAAGCATAAATTGCTAATTTAGCACCGTCGGACACACGTCTGCGCGAACAATAGTCGTCCAGGAATGTTTTAATAATAAAATAACATTCCAACCAACCTCTAAATTCATCAAGCTATGGCAAGTTCAGAATCTAACAAGCCCTCAAAGGGTATGAATCCAAATACGGTGATGCGCGCGGTGTTCGGCATTATTATGATTATCGTCTATGTAGGCATGGGCGTCCTGCTCCTCATCAACTACTTCAATTGGGACGGCGACTGGGCCTGGACCCGATACGTTATAGGTGTGGTTCTTGTCATCTATGGCATCTACCGTGCATGGCGACAGTATAAAGGCGTTGACTCCGCCTATTGACTCTCATTCTCCTCTACCTCTCCAAACTCCAAAGCAATGAGAATTACAAAATTAGTTCCTATTTTAGCCGTAGCGGCCCTCTCTGTGGGGGCCACTTCGTGCATGCGTTACGAGAAAAAGGAAAATACTGCCACAACGGGCACAGCTACGCTCGTGTGCGACAACTCGTTCCAGAACATTCTCTCGCAGGAAATCGATGTTTTCGAATATCAGTACCCCGATGCCCATATCCTGCCTGAATACACGACCCAGGCCGTGGCTTTTGACTCTCTGATGAGTCTGAATACCAAGACCATCGTCGTCAGCCGCGATCTTACTCCGGAGGAGCGCAATTTCCTTAAGAGCAAGCGCCGCACGGCTCGTTCATCAAAAATTGCCGTTGATGCTGTAGCCTTCATCGTGAACAATGCCAATCCGGTTGAGATGCTTACCCTGGGTGAGCTCGCCGATATTGTCGGCGGCCGAACGACGCAGTGGAATGATGTGCAGCCTAACGATCTCGGTGAAATCAGTGTAGTCCTTGATCAGACCGGTTCGAGTCTCGCTACATACATGCGCGATTCCCTGCTGAATGGCGCACCTCTTGGCCCCAACGTTTATTCGGCCGGTTCTGTGCCGGAAGTATTTACGACTGTTGAAAAGAACAAAAATGCAATCGGCGTGTTAGGAGTAAGCTGGATTACTTCCGACATGAGTTCCGCCGACATGGATCGCGACTCACTTGCCGAGAGCGTGCTTTCGGATGAACCAGTGCAGGGTGCCACGCTCACGAACCGCGTGAAGGTGCTGAAGCTGCGTAGAAACGACGAAGTTACGGCCTACAAGCCTTATCAGCAGAATATCTTCGACGGAACTTATCCGCTCTTCCGTCAGATCTACATGATCACGACAGCTTCATCCTCCAGCCCCGCCGGTGGTTTCTATAGCTTCGTGACAGGCGACATCGGCCAGAAGATTATCATGAAGACCGGCATCCTTCCGGCCAGAATGAGAATACAGGTCGTTCAACTCGGACCGGACGAATGACGATTAATAAACTTTGACCCCCATTGAATTCTCCTTCCGCGGACAATAAACAGTCCGTGGAAGGCGTTTCAGATATTATAGATACACTTTAGAAAGAAATAATAACCCTTACATAAAACGTATTGATGAAACTTAAAATCTTCATGTCGATGCTCCTTGCGGGCTCGCTCGTAGCCGGCGCTCAGAGCCAGGGCTATAAGGATGGTATCGAGTATTACAAGGCCGGACAGCATGAGAATGCCCGTACAATTCTCGAACGCACAATCAATGACGCGTCCACCGATAAGGCGCTCGCAAACTACTATCTCGGCCAGAGTTATCTCGCCCAGGGCGATAAAGCCAAGGCTGTGACCTTCTTCAAGAAAGGTGTGGAAGTTGATCCTGAGCAGGCTTTCAACTATGTCGGTCTCGGTGCTGTTGATCTTCTGAACGGTGCGCTCACTCAGGCTGAGGAAAACTTCAAGACCGCCCGTAAGTACGGTAAGAAGAATGCCGAAGTGTCCGTGAACATTGCCCGCGCATACTATAATGCCGACGCCGTGAAGTATGCGAAGGAAATCGAGAAAAATCTCGCACAGGCCTCCAAGGATTCGAAGAACACCGAACCCGCCATCTTCATCCTCAAGGGCGATATGGCATACGACCAGAAGAACTACGGCGATGCCGCAATGGAATATGAACAGGCCATCAACGCAGCCGGTAACAATACGGAAGGCTTCGTGAAGTTTGCAAACTCATACTTCTACGTAAATCCTCGTCTCGCCATCCAGCGACTCGAAGAGCTCCTTGCCCTTCAGCCTAACTCTGCTCTCGCACAGCGCGAACTTGCCGAAAAATACTATGAAGGCAAATATTGGAAGAAGGCTGCCGAGCAGTATGGCAAATACATCCAGAACCCCAATCACTTCCCCGAAGACAAGGCCCGCTACTCGGTGCTTCTTTACTGGGGCGAGGATTATGAGCCCTCTCTTAATGTTGCTAATGAACTCCTCACTCAGGAGCCCGGCAACTTCCTGATGCAGCGCATGCGCTTCCTCAACGAAACGGCTCTCGGCCGCTATCAGGATGCTGTTCGCGATGCTCAGAGCTTCTTTGCCAATAACCCCAACGGCTATTTCACCACCAACGACTATGTGAAGTATGCCGAGGCTCTCACCGGTATCGGTGAAGATTCGCTTGCTGTGGTTCAGTATGAGCTCGCCGTTAAGAATGCTCCCGAGAATGCATCGCTCCTGAAGGATCTTAGCGATGTCTACACCAAGAACAAGCAGTTCCGTAAGGCTGCCGAAGCATACGATGCATACCTTCAGATGCAGGAGAATCCCTCCGTGCAGGACCTCTACGGTATTTCTGCCCGCTACCTGAACATTGCAGCTACTGCACAAGATGATGAAGAGCGTCAGATGGCCGGAAAGCGTGGTCTGGAGTACATCGACAAGGTGCTCGAACGCGCACAGCCCAACCCCGCCGTATATCAGCGTAAGGCACGTCTCTATGTCGCCAAGAACGGTAATCGTCCTGATGCCGATGCTATTGCTACCTACGATAAGATGCTTGAGCTCCTCGATGCCGATCCCGCCAATAAGCAGGCCGGAAGCTCCGCTCTCAACAACTACAAGGAAGCTTATTCCTTCCAGATGGTTTACTACAGCGCTGTTGCTCCAGATAAGGACAAGCATGCAGAGGCTACGGCAAATCTTCAGGTAATCAATGATTTGCTTTCCGGCGGACAGGCTGAATAAGCATATCTAATAATTACACCGTCGGGCGGCTCCGAGTTTTCGCGGGCCGCCCGCGCTTTTCACATAACAAGTATAATTCAATTCATACACCCATGTCTCTCCAGCCTCTTGCAGAGCGTATGCGCCCGCGTACTCTTGACGATTATATAGGGCAGACTCATCTCGTCGGTGATGGCAATGTGCTTCGGCGAATGATCGACTCCGGGCGCGTTGCCTCATTCATCCTGTGGGGTCCTCCCGGTGTTGGCAAGACTACGCTCGCCCGTATCATAGCTAATACTACCAACGCTCCTTTTTTCACGCTTTCGGCCGTTACATCGGGCGTTAAGGACGTGCGTGATGTAATCGATCAGTGCAAGCGCAGTGCCGGCGACATGTTCAGTGCCGGCGCAAGGCCCATTCTGTTTATTGATGAAATACACCGCTTCAGCAAATCACAGCAGGACAGTCTTCTCGGAGCAGTGGAAAACGGTACCGTCACACTTATAGGTGCGACTACCGAGAATCCGTCCTTCGAAATCATACGTCCTCTTTTGTCTCGGGCACAAGTATATGTGCTGAAGCCTCTTGACGAAGCGGAATTACAGCGCCTGATGGAACATGCCATTGCCAATGACGAAATTCTGAAAACACGCAAAGTGCGTGTGGAACAGACTGCCGCCCTGTTTCGTTATGCTGGAGGAGATGCTCGAAAGCTTCTGAATATTCTTGACCTTCTCGAACAGTCTACAGGCCACGGAGAAGAAATCGTTATCAACGACAGGATAATTACTGAGCGTCTGCAAGAGAATCCACAGGCATACGACAAGGGTGGAGAGATGCACTACGACATTATTTCCGCTTTTATCAAGAGCATCCGCGGAAGCGATCCGGACGCAGCTGTGTACTGGCTTGCACGCATGATTGCTGGAGGCGAGGATCCGGAATTCATCGCGCGCCGACTCGTAATTCTTGCATCCGAGGATATAGGCCTCGCGCAACCTTACGCGATGATGGTAGCGAACAACTGCTATGAAGTGGTGCAGAAGATTGGCATGCCAGAAGGACGTATTCCGCTTTCAGAATGTGCGATATATCTCGCTACATGTCCCAAGAGTAATTCCGCATATCTTGCAATCGATGCGGCCCTTGCAGAAGTGCGTAACTCCGGCAATCTTCCCGTGCCCCTACACCTGCGAAACGCTCCTACATCATTGATGAAGAAACTCGACTATGGCAAGGAGTATAAATACGCCCACGACTTTCCCGGACATTTCGTGCGTCAGCAATATAGGCCGGATGCAATTGCCGATAAGCGATTCTGGAACCCCGCTCCTAATCCGGCGGAAGATACCATGCGCTCGCGCCAAAAAGAGCGATGGGGCGAATGAACCGAAAATAGCAGCGGCCACCGGGCAGAATCACGGTGGCCGCTGAAATTTATAGCTTGCTATTAAAAGTTATATCCGAATGTGATATCAACACCATTGTCGTGCATTGAAGCCGGTCCCTTGTACATGTCCAGCATACCGGCAGTACCTGAGATTTCGAACACCCAATGGTCGTATGTAAATCCTGCACCAAACTGCCAGCCCAGATCTACGCGATGCATAAACATCCCATCTTTGTAAAGATTCTGGCTTTCGCTGATCTTGTCAACTTTAGCGTGGTATCGTCCTATAAGAGGAAGGCTTATGCGAGGCCCGGTAAATACTGATATTGAGCCAAAACCAAGATCGAAGGAGTAGCCGGCACGTATAGGAATCCGGAATCCAAAACGACGCACGCTTTCTTTCATAGTCTCTGAAGCCGGAAATGCACCAGTGCCTACTTCTCCACGCATTGTAGAATAATAGATATTAAGTCCCGGCTCAAAATAAAGATTTTTCCAGAGCTGGATGTTGTAGACAGCTCCAAGTTCGAAGCCTGCTCCGGGATTATACCAATCCATTTTGAAGCCTCCATAATCAACATTTGTGGGACATGTGATGTCAAGGCCAAGACGGACGCCCAGATATGGATCTCTTTTGCCGCTGTCGAAAATATCCTGGGCGGAAGCGGCCGGAGCAACGCATCCAAGCATCAGGATGAGAGGAAGAAGTAAGTGCTTCATAAGTCTTAATGTTTAGGTTGCTTAATGGATACAAAAGTACAAAAAAAACATATTGGCAGCAACAAGCACATATAAAAATTGCTCTTATTTTTTGTATATAAAAAAACCGCTACAAGGATTGGCAACAACCCAGGTAGCGGAAAAAATGAAAAAACCATTTTAATCATGGTGTCGGGGTGACAGGATTCGAACCTGCGACCACCTGGTCCCAAACCAGGTGCGCT
>CAMWNH010000060.1 GCA_947175605.1 uncultured Porphyromonadaceae bacterium | reverse complement strand
CCACTTGGGCGTGGGAGACGTGCCAAAGGCACGTCCCTACGTTCGGGAAGGGCGACAAGAGATGAATAAACAGTGAGCGCCACTTGGGCGTGGGAGACGTGCCAAAGGCACGTCCCTACGTTCGGGAAGGGCGATGAGGGAAAGAGAAACGAGAAGATGACCAAAAACAAATACAATATAGCTCCTGAAACGGAGGCGTTCGTGGAACGGCAGCTTGCACAGTGGCCGATGGCGGCAAGCAATTTTCAGGCTCTCGAGGGCGTGGAGGTAAAGGATTTCCCCGGTGTGGGACTTCTGGACATGAAGGTTCAGTTCAATCCTGCCCGCCGAGTGTCGTCGGCGGCCAAGGTAGACGCAGCCTCGCTGAAGGCACGCAAGTGCTTTCTGTGCGGAGAGAACCGTCCAGCCGAACAGATATCCGAGCCTTGGGGGCGATATGAAATTCTGATCAATCCTTTCCCGATCTTCCCGCGCCACCTGACCATTCCCGACACAAGCCATACGGACCAGCGCATTGCGGGCCGCATCGAGGACATGTGCCGTCTGGCACTGAAGCTGAAGGGCATGACCGTGTTCTACAATGGTCCTCGCTGCGGAGCTTCCGCCCCGGATCACATGCACTTCCAGGCAGGTAATACGGATTTTCTGCCTCTGCCCGGGCTACTTGACCGCATTTTAGATGTGCCGGAAAAAGGTGAATCTGCAAGAATAAGCGTTCCTGCCGGTCTGCCGATGGGTGTGGCAGTTATCGAGGGTTATGACCCGAGCGAAATAGCGTCGATTTTCGAGTCGCTCTACAAGGAGCTGCCCGTGCCCGCCAAGGACGAGGAGCCGATGATGAATCTCCTTTGCTATGAGCCTGCAGAAGGACCTGAGGGTCTGGTGAGGCTGGTAGTGATCCCTCGCAAAAAGCATCGTCCGGACTTCTACGGAACGGAGGGCGATGGCTGCTGGCTGATCAGCCCTGCGAGCGTGGACATGGGCGGAGTGTTCATCACGCCCCGCGAGGAAGATTTCGCACGCATAGACGCGACGGTACTGAAGGGCATACTTGAAGAAGTGTGCCGCTCGCCGCGAGAAGTAGAAGAACTTGTAGACAAACTCTGAAGGGACATGACAGGCGGACCCATACTGAATGTAGGCATAGTAAGCGGCGATGAGCTGCATGTGTATCTCAACAGCCCATACCGGATGGACAGCGGTGCCCAGGAAGAGAGCGGCGAGCTGTGCTTCCGTCTTTCCGAGGAGGGAAAGGTGGAGTTCGGAGGCAAGAAATACGAGGCAGTGGAACTGCGTCCGACTGATGCAGCGGGGGCATGGTTCGAGGTGAAGGACGTGACGATAGGCGTGAACTTTCACTGGGAACGCAAGGAAAACCAACGCTTCACGGGCGGCCTTGGTATCATAGTCGAAGATGAACCGCTGCGCCTTACACTTGTGAACCGCCTGCCTGTCGAGGACTATCTGAAGAGCGTGATCTCGTCGGAGATGAGCGCAACATCCTCGCCGGAGTTGCTGAAAGCGCATGCTGTGATCTCGCGTTCGTGGCTATTCGCCCAGCTCGAGGGCTCGAAGCAGCCCAAATGCAAGGAGGGACGAAAGGAAAGCGAGACGGAGAAAATAGTATGGTACGACCGCGAGGACCACAAGAATTTCGATGTCTGCGCGGACGACCACTGCCAGCGCTATCAGGGCATAACGCGCCAGACACGCTCGGAGGTAGAGGAAGCCATTGACGCAACCTGCGGTGTTGTCCTGACGGATGACGAGGGAAGGGTATGCGACGCACGCTTCTCGAAGTGCTGCGGCGGTGTATTCGAGGAATTTGAATCGTGCTGGGAGCCTGTGCCCCACCCTTACCTGCGAGCACTGCGCGACGGAGCTGAGGAGCAAAAATTCCCGGATCTCCGAAAAGAGGAAGCAGCCCGGGAATGGATCCTGGGCACCCCCGAGGCTTTCTGCAATACGCGCGATGCCAAGGTGCTTTCGGAGGTTCTGAACAGCTATGACTGCGAGACGCCGGACTTCTACCGCTGGACGGTGGAATACGGCCGGGAGGAGCTTGCCGATCTGCTTCGCCGCCGAACGGGCGAGGATTTCGGAGATGTGCTGGAGCTGCGAGCCCTGGAGCGCGGGACATCGGGAAGAATCATACGTCTGCTGATCCGCGGCAGCCGCAAGGAAAAGGTGATAGGCAAGGAGCTTGAGATCCGGCGCAGTCTTTCGGAGTCGCATCTCTACAGCTCGGCATTCGTGGCCGAGGGGCTTGAAGCTGATGAGGCCGGAGTACCGAACAAATGGCGTCTGCACGGCGCAGGCTGGGGCCACGGCGTGGGTCTATGTCAGATAGGAGCAGCAATGATGGCCCACGAGGGCTACGGATGGCAGGCGATCCTTGAGCACTACTTCCCCGGGGCGAAGCTGACAAAAGCATACTAACAATCAATACCATAAAAAACTGATGCAAAAGACAACAAAACGCAATCCGTGGGCATGGATCCCGACGCTCTACTTCGCGCAGGGACTGCCATACGTGGCCGTAATGACCATTTCGGTGATCATGTACAAGCGACTCGGCATCTCCAACACGGACATCGCACTCTACACGGGATGGCTCTACCTTCCGTGGGTAATCAAACCCTTCTGGAGCCCCTTCGTGGATATAATCAAGACCAAACGTTGGTGGACTCTGACGATGCAATGGATCATTGCATTCGCGATGGCCGGGATAGCCTTCTCGATACCGGCACCGTTCTTCTTCCAGATGACACTGGCTGTGTTCTGGCTTGTGGGCTTTACCTCGGCGACGCATGATATTGCCGCCGACGGTTTCTATATGCTTGCGCTGACGGAACACGAGCAGAGCCTATACGTGGGCATACGCTCGACATTCTATCGCGTGGCAACCGTTGCGGGTCAGGGTCTATTAGTGATTCTCGCGGGCCTGATCGAGACAAATTCGGGCCTTACACCTCTGCAGCTGACCGTGAACGCGGATCCGGCTGTGGAATGGAGCGCGGGGACAACCGAAGACATCGCGGCCACGGAACAGGACCTGCAGGGCGAACTTCAGTTCTTCACGCCGATGGCAGAGAAGACAGTGGCTATCGCCACACCTTCCGTGGTGACCATCGTGAAGGAAGATTCGAGCAGCGTGGAGATGCCCTTCCGCGAGTATGCGGCCATGATGCGCGACTCGGTGAAGCACATGAACGCGCGCAACGGCTTTCAGGCAGCTGAAGAGGTCCAGGCCAATACGGCGGCAGCCGGTGCGGTCGCAGCCAAGAGCGAGAGCGGGTTCACGCGCTGGGTGCGCGAAACCTTCGGCGAGAAGCGTGAGGTATCGGCCGAGGGTCCGGCGGCAAATAACATCGCCCTTGTGGGCTTCCGCCTGAACAAGAAACCGGAAGCGGGGGAAGACATAATCGTGAACGTGACGCAGAAGGGCGGCGACCAGAGCATCCATCTGGAGCAGGACAAGCTGTCGACGCGCTTTGTATTCAACGAGACGAACTGGGACAAGACGGCATGGCTCTACTATGAGATAGACCACAAGCTGACGGAACGCGTGACGGCCACCTTCGAGGGTGCTTCGGGCAATATTCCTCTGGCGTGGGTCGTTGTATTCGCAGCCCTTTCGGCCTTCTTCTTCGTAGTAGCGGCTTACCACAGCTGGGCGCTGCCCAAACCTGCATCCGACGGCTCGGCCGCACAGCTGAACACGGCGGGCGACATCATGCGCGAGTTCTTCGACACGTTCAAGAGCTTCTTCAAGAAGAAACAAATATGGGTTGCCGTGGCCTTCATGCTTCTCTACCGTCTGCCAGAAGCGCAGCTCGTGAAGCTGATCAATCCATTCCTGCTCGACCCCATCGACAAGGGAGGTCTGGGCCTGACAACGGGGCAAGTAGGCCTCGTGTACGGCACGGTTGGCATCATCGGACTGACGATAGGCGGTATCATCGGCGGAATCGTGGCTGCGAAAGGCGGTCTGAAAAAATGGCTGTGGCCCATGGCATGGTCGATGTCGCTGACGTGTCTGACCTTCGTCTATCTCAGCTACGCCACCGCACCCTCGCTTCTGACGGTGAACATCTGTGTATTCATCGAGCAGTTCGGCTACGGCTTCGGCTTCACGGCCTATATGCTCTACCTGATCTACTTCTCGGAAGGCACGCACAAGACGGCTCACTACGCAATCTGCACGGGCTTCATGGCCCTGGGCATGATGCTTCCGGGTATGGCAGCCGGCTGGCTCCAGGAGACGATAGGCTACCGCCACTTCTTCATCTGGACGATGATATGCTGCATAGCGACTGTGGGCATATGCGCTTTCCTGAAAATAGATCCGAACTTCGGCCGCAAGGAGAAGGAGGAGAGCAAGTAAAAACCAAGCAAAAAAATCAGAAAATGAAAAAGATATCGACAATAATTGCAGCCGCCACCCTGGCCCTGACGGCCTGGGGAGCAGAACCGAACGTGAAACCCGGCATCGAGGTGCTACGCAATTCGGGCTTCGAGCAGCTGAAGGGCAAGCGCGTGGGTCTGATAACGAATCCCACGGGTGTGGACAACAAGCTGAAATCGACGGTGGACATCTTAGCAGAGGCTCCCGGAGTGGAGTTAGTGGCGCTTTACGCACCCGAGCACGGTGTGCGCGGTGATGTTCACGCGGGGGACCATGTGGACAACACAGTGGACAAGGCGACAGGGGTGCCCGTATACACCGTCTATGGCAAAACGCGCAAGCCAACACCGGAAATGCTGAAGGATGTGGATGTGCTGATCTACGATATTCAGGATAACGGATGCCGCTCATATACGTTCATCTCCACGATGGGCCTGGCCATGGAGGCCTGTGCAGAACTGGGCAAGGAGTTCATGGTTCTTGACCGTCCGAACCCCATCAACGGCACGAAGGTGGAAGGCAACCTGACGGAGCCTGACTGTGTGTCGTTCGTGAGCCAGTTCCCAATTCCCTATCTATACGGCCTGACGCCGGGCGAACTGGCAACCTATCTGAACGAGGAGGGTCTGATCGGCCAGGGTAAGAAGGTGAATCTGACGGTTGTGCCCATGGAAGGCTGGAGCCGCGACATGGATTTCCGCGCCACGGGGATGCCGTGGATTCTGCCCTCACCTCACCAGCCGACACCCGAGAGCGCGCTCTACTACCCCACATCGGGCATACTCGGTGAATTGGGCTACATGAGCATAGGCGTGGGCTACACGGAGCCCTTCAAGCTGTTCTGCGCCGAATGGATAGATGCAGAAGAACTGGCCAAGCGCCTGAACGCTCGCAATATTCCGGGCATGATGTTCCGCCCGATCCACATCAAGCCTTTCTACTCGGTGGGCGCAGGCAGCGACCTGCAGGGCGTGGAGCTTTACATTACGGATCTTGACGCGGCTCCGCTGAGCATGATCCAGTTCTACGTGATGGAGGAGCTGGCCGAGATGCATCCGGACAAGAAGGTATTCGAACACGCGAACGAGAAGCGCTACAATATGTTCGACAAGGTGAGCGGTTCGAAGGAAATCCGCAAGCGTTTCAGCGCGAACCACAAGGCCTCGGACATCGAAGACTACTGGAACAAGGACACGGAGGCCTTCAAGGCATCGAGCGCCAAATATCAGCTATACAAGTAAGACCAATCCTTCATGGACGCAAGATACAAGGACTTTATCAAAGCCATCCGCAAGGGAGGCGTGGAGGGCAAACGGATCTACACAGATGCGCTTCGCACGCTTGCCTGGGGCACGGACGCGAGCTTCTACAGACTTCTGCCGCAGGTGGTGGTACGCGTGAAGGACGAGGCCGAGATGCAGGTGATACTGCGCGAGGCGTCGTCGCGCGAGCTGCCCGTGACCTTCCGTGCGGCAGGCACGAGCCTTTCGGGGCAGTCGCTCTCGGATTCGATATTGCTCGTGGCCGGGAAATCGTGGGAGGGGTATCGCCTGCTTGACCCGGAGGCACACGCGATAGCGCTTCAGCCGGGTATCATCGGCGAGCGGGTGAGCCAGCTTCTTGCGCCCTACGGCCGTGTGTTCAGTCCGGACCCGGCATCGAAGAAATCGGCGATGGTGGGCGGCATCGTGGCCAACAATGCATCGGGCATGAAGTGCGGCACGCACGCCAATTCCGACCGCGTGCTGCGCTCGATGCGCATAGTTCTGGCGGACGGCTCGATACTCGACACAGAAGACGAGACATCGCGCGAGAGTTTCCGCCGCAGCCATAGCGCTCTTGTGGAGGAGATTGAAAAAATCCGCGACGAGATTCAAGGGAATTCCAAGCTTGCAGAGCGAGTCCGCTACAAGTATTCGATAAAGAATGTGACGGGACTGAACCTGCTGCCTTTCGTGCTCTACACGGATCCGTTCGAAATCATGGCACACGTGATGGTGGGCTCGGAAGGAACGCTCGGATTCATGAGCGAGATACGGATGAATACGGAGGCGGCGATGCCCTTCACGGCCTCGGCCATGGTGTATTTCAAGGAGCTGACGGAGGCCTGCCGCGCGGTGGTGGCGCTGAAGAAGTCGGGGACTGTGGACGCATGCGAACTGCTGGACCGGAAGTCGCTCGACTCGGTGCACGACAGCACGGGCGAGGGCCTGACCGCACTGCTGCTGCGCACGGACGCGGACTCGGAGGAGGAACTGCAAGCCAGGACGGAAAAGGCTCTGGATACGATCAAGGGCTTCGAGCTGTTCAAGCCCGCGGAGTTCTCGACAGACCCGGAAACCGTGGCCAAATGGTGGCTGATCCGCTCGGGAATTTTCCCCGCAGTAGGAGGCACGCGCAAGCCGGGGACGACGGCTCTGATCGAGGATATAGCATTCCATATCGACGACCTTCCGGCGGCAACGGCCGAGCTGCAGAAGCTGCTGGAGGACTGCGGATACGAGGACGCATGCATATACGGACATGCGCTCGAAGGGAACTATCATTTCGTGATAGCTCAGGCATTCGACACGCAGGAAGAAATAGATCGCTACCGTCATCTGATGGAGGCTATAGAGCACCTGGTGGTGGACAAGTATGACGGCTCGCTGAAGGCCGAACACGGTACGGGCCGGAACATGGCACCCTTCGTGGAAAAGGAATGGGGCGCGGAGGCATGGGCAATGATGAAGCGCGTGAAGAAGGCATTCGATCCGAAGGGTCTGCTGAATCCGGGTGTGATCTTCAATGATGATCCGGAGTGTTTCATCCACAGCCTGAAGCCGCTGCCTCTGACGAATCCGATCGTGGACAAGTGCATTGAGTGCGGTTTCTGCGAGGTGAACTGTGTGAGCTGCGGTCTGACACTCTCGGCACGACAGCGCATAGCGTCGCAACGCGAAATCACGCGCCTGGAGGCTACGGAGCCGCAGAGCGGGCGCCTGAAGGAGCTGAAGAAGGAATTCAAATACTACGGCGAGGAGACATGCGCGGGCGACGGACTATGCTCGACCTCGTGTCCGATGAAAATAAATACGGGAGATCTGGTGCACGTGCTGCGCGAGCGTGAGATTCCGCCGGGCTCGCTCGGCCACGGCGTGGGCCGCTATGCAGCGGACCATCTGGCGGGCGTGAGCCGTGGGGTGCGCGGGGTACTGGGCATTGCCTCGCTTGCAAGAAAAGTATTAGGCGTAAAGGGTGTGGAATTTACGGGGACCGCGCTGCACAAAGCGGGGCTGCCGCTGTGGACACCCTCGCTTCCGAAGCCATACAACCCGGCGAATCTCGTGGAGAGGGTGCGGGCGGAAGAGCACCCGGAGGAACGTCCGAAGCTCGTTTATTTTCCGTCGTGCCTGAACCGCGTGATGGGACCGGCCGAGGACGCACCCAAGGCAGAGGAGCCGCTATCGGAGGTTTTCGTGCGCTTGTGTGAGCGCGCGGGCTATGAAGTGGTCTTTCCGAAGAACATGGAGGGGCTGTGCTGCGGCATGATCTGGGAGAGCAAAGGAATGCCAGATCAGGCTGAAAAGAAGGTGAGGGAGCTTGAGACGGCTTTGGTGGCAGCCTCGGAGGGCGGAAGGATTCCGATCGTGTGCGATCAGAGCCCGTGTCTGCACCGTATGCGGGAGTGCATCAAGAGTCTACGCCTGTACGAGCCGTCGGAATTTATCCACGACTATCTGCGAGAGCGACTGACGTTCCGGAAGACGCACAGGCCCGTGGCCGTTCATATAACGTGCTCGACACGACTGATGGGCGTGGGCGACAAACTCGTGGCGCTGGCGTCGATGTGCTCGGACAATGTGACGGTTCCGGCTGAAATCGGCTGCTGCGGATTTGCGGGCGACAAGGGTTTCACGCATCCTGAGCTGAACAAGTGGGGTCTGCGCAAACTGCGGAAGGCCATAGAGGAGTGCGGAGCGCAGGAAGGGTACTCGAATTCGCGCACGTGCGAGATAGGCCTGACCACGAACAGCGGCATACCATATCAATCAATAGTCTATCTGGTGGATGAGTGCACGCGCTGAGCACTCCCCCACCCCAGAACAAGAAAGCAAAGATACAACACAGACAATGAGCAAAACACAGAGCACTGCAATCAAGGGGGGAGGAGGCGGCCCGAAAGGACGCCTGCTGTCGCTGGACATCCTGCGCGGTATAACGATCGCGGGGATGATTCTGGTGAACAATCCGGGCTCCTGGGGGCACATCTACGCGCCTCTGGAACATGCGTCATGGAACGGACTGACACCGACGGACCTGGTGTTTCCGTTCTTCATGTTCATCATGGGCGTGAGCACGTACATGTCGCTGCGCAAATATGACTTCCGCCTGAGCGGCGCGCTGCTGGGGAAGGTCGTTCGCAGGACAATCGTAATCTGGTTTATCGGTCTGGCCATAGCCTGGTTCGGGCTCTTCCTGCGCGGGGTGCTCAATGAGGCCACGCTATGGGAGGCGATGTGGAATTTCGACCATATACGCATCTTGGGCGTGATGCCTCGTCTGGCTATCTGCTACGGCGTAGGATCGATCACGGCCGTGCTGGTGGGACAGAAGAAACTTCCGTGGGTGATAGCGGGAATGCTGGTGGTGTATTCGGTGATACTGCTGCTGGGACACGGATTCGAATTCTCGGAACGCAATGTGATTTCGGTTGTGGACCACAAGGTGCTTGGGCCGGACCACATGTATGCGGACACGATAGACGGCGTGCGTCTCAAGTTTGATCCGGAAGGCCTGCTGAGCACGCTTCCTTCGATAGCGCACATGCTGATTGGCTTCATGTGCGGGGCTCTGATAATGGGCACGAAGGACAACAGGGAACGCATCGTGCGCCTGTTTATCGTGGGCACGATACTGACGTTCTCGGGCTTTCTGCTTGACTTCGGGCTGCCCATCAACAAGAAAATCTGGTCGCCGTCGTTTGTACTTACGACCTGCGGCCTTGCATCGAGCTTCCTTGCGCTGCTAATCTGGATAATCGACATAAAGGGACACAAGAGGTGGTGCCGGTTCTTCGAGTCGTTCGGAATCAATCCGCTGTTCATGTACTGCCTCGGCGCGGTGCTGAGCATCGTGATAGGAGCGGTGAAGATCGGAGACACGAGCATCAAGGGCTGCATCTACCGTGACATGCTGATGCCACTTTGCGGAGATGATGCCACGCTTGCATCGCTGGTGTTCGCGCTGCTGTTCGTGGGCGTGAACTGGTGTGTGGGCTATATACTTTACAAGAAAAAAATCTACATTAAAATATGATACTGATCGCCGACTGCGGGAGCACGAAAATCGACTGGTGCGTGCTCTCAGATGACAAGAAAGTAGCCAAACAGGTTTTTACCATGGGCATGAACGCCGTGATGCTGACGGAGGAGGAGATGCGCGGGCGCATAGCCATGGAACTCCTCCCGGAGCTGGGAGGCATCGTGACGGATATCGAGGCCGTTTACTTCTACGGAGCGGGGTGTCTGGCGCCCGAAGTATGCTCCAATGTATCGTCTGCCCTGCGGGCCAATCTGCCTTCGGCCAAGACGGTCGAGGTGTACTCGGATCTCTTGGCTGCGGCACGGGCACTATGCGGGCACGAGAGCGGCATCGCGTGCATCCTGGGCACGGGGGCGAATTCGTGCTACTACGACGGGAACGAGATTGTGAAGAATGTGTCGCCGCTGGGGTATATCCTGGGCGACGAGGGCTCGGGCGCAGTGCTGGGCAAACTTTTCCTGGGCGATGTGCTCAAGAATCAGCTGCCTGCAGCCGTGGCCGAGGAGTTCCTGACGGAATACAATCTAACGCTGCTGGACGTGATACGGCGCGTGTACAAGGAGCCGCAGGCAAACCGCTTCCTGGCATCCGTTACGCCCTTCCTTTCGTCGCATCTGGACGTGAAGGAAATCCATGATCTTGTGCTTGGTGCGTTCCGCTCGTTCTTCCGCCGGAATGTGCGCCAGTATGACGAAACGGGAATCAAGGATGTGTGTTTCGTGGGATCGATCGCCTACTACTTCCGCCCGGTGCTGGAGGAGGCTGCAGAGGCCGAGGGATACCGCGTGGGACTAATACTTAAGAGCCCGATGGAGGGTCTGGTGCGTTTCCACACAGCCTGAGAAGAAAAGAATAAACAAACAAAGGTGCGCTCGGCAGGGGCGCGTAAGCTTATGGCATTTGTAAAGATCAGCGAGCAGTCGTCGCTATATAACGACTTGGAGAAGAAGAGCGTGGGGGAAATACTCCACGACATCAACACGGAGGACAAGAAGGTGGCTCTGGCCGTGGAGAAGGCTATCCCGCAGATTGAGAAGCTGGTGGAGCAGATTGTTCCGCGCATGCGTCAGGGCGGCCGAATCTTCTATATGGGCGCCGGAACATCGGGACGCTTAGGGGTGCTGGACGCATCGGAAATCCCTCCGACATTCGGCATGGATCCTTCGTGGGTTATCGGTCTTATCGCTGGCGGCGACACGGCTCTGCGAAATCCTGTGGAGAATGCCGAGGACGACACGGAGCAGGGCTGGAAGGACCTGGAGAAGTTCAATATCAACGATAAGGATACGGTGATAGGCATCGCTGCGTCGGGCACGACGCCTTACGTGATAGGCGCACTGAAGGCCTGCCGCGAACGCGGCATTCTGACGGCTGCGATAACTTCCAACCCGGATGCTCCTATTTCGGAAGCGGCCGAAATTCCTATCGAGATGGTTGTGGGTCCGGAGTACGTGACGGGCAGCTCGCGCATGAAGAGCGGCACGGGGCAGAAGATGATCTGCAATATGATCACGACGTCGGTGATGATCAAGATGGGCCGCGTGAAGGGCAACAAGATGGTGAACATGCAGCTGTCGAACGCAAAGCTCGTGGACCGCGGCACGCGCATGATTGTCGAGGAGCTGGGCTTGCCATACGATGAGGCCAAGCGTCTGCTTCTTTTCCACGGGTCGGTGAAGAAGGCTACGGATGCCTACCGCGGCAAGAATCAGGACTAAGCAAGGGGGAGCGGCACAATGAAGTTACGCAAATTATTTGCAATGAGCCTTATAGCGCTTGCGGGCGCATGCGCTACGGCGGTGACGCCCGCCGGGGGCGAGATGCCCCGGGGGGAGACAACGCCTGACGCGATGAAGGACAGCATCACGCAGGAGTCGATTGTCTTCTTAGGCAACAGCCTGACTTACGGCGGCAAGTGGAACGAGCTCTTCGGGATCACGAACGCCGTGAACCGCGGTATCGTGGGAAACACGGCAGCGGATATTGACGCACGCCTTGCGGAAGTGACGGCGGGAAAGCCTCACAAGATCTTCCTGATGTGCGGGGTGAACGATGTGAGCCATGACCTGACGGCGGACTCGGTGGCACGGGCTGTAATAGGCCTGGTGGACCGCATACGGCGCGAGACACCGGATACGGAGCTTTTCCTGCAGTCGCTACTTCCGATCAACAACAGTTTCGGGCGCTACAAGCGCGTGGTGGGCAAGGAACAGACCATTCGCGATATCAACGCTCTGCTGGAGCCTATGGCCCGCGAACGAGGGGTGGAATGGATCATGCTGTATCCATATTTCTGCGACGAGAATCAGAATCTGCGCGCGGACATCACGACGGACGGGCTTCACCTGACTGCTCCGGGCTATGAAATCTGGCGCGAACATCTCGAGCCATACGTGAAGCGCTGATGCTTGATTCCGACCAGCAAAGGATACAGAATATCTTCGGGGAGCGGGCACTGGTGCTGGCCGGGCCGGGCTGCGGCAAAACCTATATACTTGCAAGGCGTGTCTTCGAGGTGAACGCACAACACGGCGTGGGCTTCGAAGACATGCTGTGTATGACCTTCACGAACCGCGCGGCACGCGAGATGAACGAACGCATCTCAAGCTTGATGGGCTATGTGCCGGAGGAGCTGTTCGTGGGCAATATGCACCGCTTCTGCTTCCGATTCCTGCTGACGAACAATCTGTTGGCCCCGGAGACGGGCATCCTGGATGAGGATGATCAGAATGAGTATCTACTCGCTGAGTTCGGCATCAACCGCGCGGGCGATGCGGCCAACTTCCGCAAGGCGGCCGTGAGGGTGTTTCAGGATGAGCACGACTTTCCGGAGGAGCTGAAACAGCGGCTGCGCTTCACGCTTTCGGAGACGGATTATTCGCGCGTGAAGGCCTATATGGATTATAAGCGCGACAATATGCTGGTGGATTACGACGAGTTAATCCTGCGTGCGTACGAGGCTCTGAGTTCGAGGGAGGGCGATACGCTGGAAATGAGCTCATACAGCTGGATTCAGGTGGACGAAGTGCAGGACATGACGCCTCTGCAACTTGCAATAGTGCGTCTGCTTGCAAATAATACCGGGGGGCGGACGACATGTCTCTATCTGGGAGACGAGCAGCAGGCGATCTTCAGTTTCACGGGGGCCGGCGGTCCGGCGCTGGAACGTCTGAAACAGGAATGCCACGGCCATATCTACCATCTGAAACGCAACTACCGTTCGCCACGGAATCTTGTGGAGCTGTGCAACGAGCTGGCGCGCGTGTGGCTGGATATTGACGAGGACTTCCTGCCATCTACCGGAGATGACGCGCCTGAGGTGGGAGTGTTGCGGCTGACGCATGCGGGGTCGCCTGCTCTTGAGGCGGCACACGAGGTGATGAGGATGACGACGATGCATCCGCATGAGTCGGTGAGCGTACTTGTCCATACGAATCAGCAGGCGGAGCTGGTGTCGCAGGCGTTGGATATGGCGGGCGTGACTCATATCAAACTTAGCAGAAACGATATGTTTCATCAGCCGGCTTTCAAGACTATCTACAGTCATCTGGCAGTGGTGATGAATGCTTTCCGCGTGAGCGAATGGGCGCGGCTGCTCTATCAGACGGGCGCGGCGAAGAGTCTGCGCGCAGGGAGACGGCTCTGTTCGGGGCTGATAGATATGGGCATTAGTCCTGCCGAACTGCTCGGCGACGGGGATGGAACGATTCTGGAACGCTTCTGCGAGCTTACGGATCCGAAGGCGGATCGGACCATCGCCGTGCTGGATACGGAGACTACGGGGCTGGATATTTTCGAGGATGATGTGGTGGAGATCTCGGC
>CAMWNH010000059.1 GCA_947175605.1 uncultured Porphyromonadaceae bacterium | reverse complement strand
GGGGGCTTGTCAATTAAAAAACAGACTCGAACACCATAAAATCAGTGCTCGAGCCTTGCTTTATGAGTTGATAGGATTTTTATCGGACAGCAATAATTATTTTTTTCATGACTCTTGCGTGCTTGTTTCCTTTCTCGAAAATACTTTTTAAAGTATGTAATACAAACACCCCCGTCGCGGAATTTGCGGCGGGGGTGTGCTTTTGTAGTATGTTTCGCTATCAAGCGTTCTCGTTCATCTTCTCTATAGTTTCAACGGCGGGATCTGCGCCCCACTGCTGCTGCGACAGACGCACGTAGTTGTTGTAGCGCCAGCGTGCATTAGCCTTGGCGGCTGCAAAGAGCTCGGCTGCCTCTGCAGGATACTGCTTCAGAACCGATGCATAGCGCACCTCACCCTTAAGGAAGTCGTCGAACTTATCCCAGTCCGGAGCCTTGCTGTCGAGCGAGAAGGGATTCTTGCCCTCTTCTTCCAGTGCGGGATTATAGCGCCAGAGGTGCCAATAGCCGCATGCAACTGCACGTGCCTCCTCTTCCTGCGAGCGACCCATACCGGCCTTGATGCCGTGGTTGATACAGGGAGCGTAAGCAATGATGATCGACGGACCGTCGTATGCTTCTGCCTCGCGGATTGCCTTGAGGGTCTGAGCCTGATCGGCGCCCATGGCGATCTGTGCGCAATAAACATAGCCGTAAGTCGATGCTATCAGACCGAGATCCTTCTTGCGCACACGCTTGCCTGCGGCTGCGAACTTGGCGATTGCACCCACGGGGGTTGCCTTCGATGCCTGACCGCCCGTATTCGAGTAAACCTCGGTGTCTACAACGAGTACGTTCACGTTCTTGCCCGATGCGAGCACATGGTCAAGACCACCGAAACCGATATCGTATGCTGCACCGTCACCGGCAATGATCCACTGCGAACGTGCCACCAGGAAGCCCTTGAGCTCAAGGATAGCCTTGCAGATATCGCATCCGCAAGCCTCGCAGAGAGGCACGAGCTTATCGGCAACCTCGCGTGTTATGCCTGCGCTGTGGCGGCCTTCGAGCCACTGCTGGGCAAGGGCCTTGATCTCCTCCGAGCAGTCGGGGCAAGCCTGTGCCTTGGTCATCAGATCGGCGAGACGATCGCGGATCTTGTCCGTGGCGATCTTCATGCCCAGTCCGAATTCTGCGAAATCCTCGAAGAGCGAGTTCCCCCATGCGGGACCGTGGCCGGCAGCATTGACGGTGTAAGGCGTCGAGGGAACGGAGCCGGAGTAGATCGACGAGCAGCCCGTTGCGTTGGCCACCATTTCATGGTCGCCGAAGAGCTGCGAAATGAGCTTCACGTAAGGAGTCTCACCGCAACCCGAGCATGCGCCCGAGAACTCGAACAGAGGCGTGGCGAACTGGCTGTTCTTCACATTTGCCTTCGTGTCCACCAGATTCTGCTTCGAGGTCACGTGCTCAACGCAGTAGTCCCATTCGGCCTGCTTGTCAAGCTGCGTCTCGAGAGGCTTCATCTGCAGAGCCTTCACGCCCTTCTTACCGGGACATACGTCCACGCAGTTCGAGCAGCCCAGACAGTCGAGAACATCCACAGCCTGAATGAAGCGCATGCCCTTGAACGATGGCCCGAGTGCGGGAATCGTGCCGGCCTCGCCCATGGGAGATGCTGCAGTCTCGGCTTCCGTAAGAACGAAGGGACGGATAGCGGCGTGGGGGCAGACGTATGCACACTTATTGCACTGGATACAGTTCTCTTCGAGCCATTCGGGAACGAATGCGGCCACACCGCGCTTCTCGTAGCGTGCCGTGCCCTGCTCCCATGTTCCGTCGGGAATTGCCTCGAAGGCCGATACCTTCAGGTCATCGCCCATCTGTGCGTTGATCGGACGCACGATGTCGTTGATGAATGCAGGATCGTTGTTGGCAGCCTTCTCGGGTTCGGGAAGCTCTGCCCATGCGGGATCAACGTCCAGCTTATGGTACTCGCCGCCACGGTCTACAGCTGCATAGTTCTTGTCCACGATGTCCTGACCCTTCTTGCCATAGCTCTTGACGATGAACTTCTTCATCTGCTCGATAGCCAGATCAACGGGAATAACTTCAGTGATGCGGAAGAATGCGCTCTGGAGAATGGTGTTGGTGCGGTTGCCGAGGCCGATTTCCTGTGCGATCTTGGTAGCGTTGATGTAGTAAACGGTGATGTCGTTCTTGGCAAAGTAACGCTTGATGTGAACGGGCAGGTTCTTGGCCAGTTCCTCGCCCTCCCAGATGGTATTGAGCAGGAATGTGCCGCCCTTGCGCAGACCGCGTGTCACATCGTACATGTTCAGGTAGGCCTGAACGTGACATGCCACGAAGTTGGGCGTGTTCACGAGATAGGTCGAGCGGATGGGCTCGTCGCCGAAACGGAGATGTGAGCAGGTGAAACCGCCGCTCTTCTTCGAGTCATAAGCGAAATATGCCTGGCAATACTTGGGAGTATTGTCGCCGATAATCTTCACGGAGTTCTTGTTGGCGCCTACAGTACCGTCTGCACCCAGGCCGTAGAACTTGGCCTCGTAAGTGCTTGCACCGCCCAGTGCCATTTCCTCCTTGGGAGGAAGCGAAGTGAAGGTCACGTCGTCGATGATGCCAACCGTGAAGTGATCCTTCGGCTGGGGAAGAGCGAGGTTCTCATACACGGCGATGATCTGTGCGGGAGTCGTGTCCTTGGAAGCCAGACCATAACGGCCGCCCACGATAACGGGGGCGTTCTCCTTGCCGTAGAAGCATTCCTTAACGTCGAGATACAGAGGCTCGCCGTTTGCGCCGGGTTCTTTTGTGCGGTCGAGGACAGCAATACGCTTGGCCGTGGCAGGAACAGCGGCAAGGAAATGCTTGGCGGAGAAAGGACGGTAGAGATGAACACTCACAAGGCCCACCTTCTCGCCCTGAGCCATCAGATGATCGATAGCTTCCTGAGCGGCCTGGGTAACGGAACCCATGGCAATGATCACGCGATCGGCATCGGGTGCGCCATAGTAGTTGAACAGGTGATATTCACGACCCGTGATCTTGGAGATCTCGGCCATGTAGTTTTCAACGATTTCGGGCACAGCCTCATAGTGCTTGTTGCAAGCTTCGCGGTGCTGGAAGAAAACGTCGCCGTTCTCGGCCATGCCGCGGGCCACGGGAGCCTCGGGCGACAGTGCGCGCTTGCGGAAGTCGGCAAGTGCCTCGCGGTCTACCAGCGGAGCCAGGTCGTCCTGATTCATCTCCTCGATCTTCTGGATCTCGTGGGAGGTGCGGAAACCGTCAAAGAAGTTTACGAAAGGCACACGGCTCTTGATTGTGGAGAGATGTGCCACGCCGGCAAGATCCATCACCTCCTGTACGGAACCCTCGGCCAGCATTGCAAAACCGGTCTGGCGCACGGACATCACATCCTGATGGTCGCCGAAGATCGAGAGTGCGTGCGAAGCGATCGTACGGGCCGACACATGGAACACCGTCGGGAGCAGTTCGCCGGCAATCTTGTACATGTTGGGGATCATCAGAAGGAGACCCTGCGATGCGGTATAGGTGGTAGTTAACGCACCTGCCTGCAGCGAACCGTGAACGGCACCGGCAGCGCCGCCTTCGCTCTGCATCTCCTGAACAAGAACCGTCTCGCCGAAAATGTTCTTGCGACCGGCAGCTGCCCATTCATCCACATACTCCGCCATCGTCGACGAGGGAGTGATAGGATAAATTGCGGCCACTTCCGAGAACATGTAGCTGACGTGGGCGGCGGCCTGATTGCCGTCGCATGTCACGAATTTCTTTTCTTTGCTCATAGTCTGGAATGAATGAGTGGTAAATTATGGATAATTGTTTTGTTCTTGCGATTTTGTCTTACACTCAGGTAGTCACTCCGGACAACTCGTCCGGAATCAAACGCAAATTTACAAAAAAATACGCTATTATCAGCCGAATTTCAATAAGAAATGGCAAAAAAAATGTGCGGCCCCAACGGACCGCACATTCTGTTTTCGCTAATATGTCGTGGTTTAGTACACGAGTTCTATGTCGTCGAGCACGAGGCGCGAATCACCGCCCGTGAAGTAGTCGCCACCTTTGGAGGCCGAAGCCGTCAGGACGATGTACGAGGGGATGATGTCCGTGCGACGATAGTCCAGATCGATGGTCACTTCAACGAGCTGCGAACCGGGTGTCGCACCCTCGAAGATGTGCTGGCCATAGGCAATCACATGGTCGCGGTACTTGTCGCTGTCAACGTCGAACAGTGCACGCTCCGCTGCCTTCGTCTTCACGATTACAGGGAACTTCTCGCCCTCGAACGTCTGCGTGTAATCGTCCATGAGAGCCATGTAGATGATACCGCGGTCGGGCTCGCCCTTCACGTACTCGGCAGGCGCGTCATTTTCGCGCTCGTTGATAGCGGCCGGCGTGTAGTGCGCCCACACCTTCAGCTGCTTGGGACGCGCAGCGAACGCACGGCCCCAGCCCAGCACACCGTCGGTGCCGTCGGTCTTGAGGTATTTTCCGGCAAACACATTACCTGCTGCGAACTTACCGATACCGAACATAGCCACCTTCTGCGACTCAAGCGAGATGGCGAGATTTCCGCTATGCACCATCGAGTTGGTGCTTACGGTCACGTTCTTCTTGAGAGTGGCGGAACCATGGTTACCGCTATCCCAGAACATGCTTTCGCCCTGAGCGTAGATCAGAAGCGGCGACGTGCCCTGCCAGCCTTCGAACGATGAATTGGGAAGCTGGAGCTCGGCTCCGGTCGTGAACGTGCGGAGGTCGGTGCGGAAATCGTCAGCCACAAACTGCCACTCGTAAGTAGTAGCCGGCTGCAGATCGGAAAGATCAACCTTTACACGCGTGCCCTTGGCAAACACAGCTCGAGAAGCGTTTTCGGCAACAGGCTCTACTTCCGTCCACTCGCTGTCGCCCTGCTTGCGGTATGCAAAGGCGGCATGTTCGACGCCATCCTTGCTCACCGTTGCATGGAGGGTTGCCGTGCGCGACCATACCTCATCAAGCGTCGTAGCTTCTGCAACGGCAGCAGCATCGCTTACGTTCCACGTCAGCGACATCGTGCTGGTCTTGCCGTTAGCATCCGTCGCGGAGATCTTGATCTCGTGCATACCGTTCTTCATGCGGTTCAGATATTCCTTCTCAAAGGAAATCTTCATCATCGAGCTCCCGTCTTCAGCCGGCATATACTCATGACTGATACCATTTTCTGCAATCTGATTAGCTACGGACAACGACATTTTCATGAGGTCTATGTCAGCGCCGCCCAAGTCAAGCAACTCGGGGAAATCCGAAGACTCGAGAATAACGCTCTTAAGACCAACGGCACTCTTCACGAACACCGAGCGACGGCCAAACGTGCCTTCCTCACCAAGGATAGTCTGCGAGGGGTCGAAACCATAGCCCTCGATTACGGGTGCAGCTACAATTACGAACTCCGATTCATGCACAACTTCCGATGGATCGACGTCGACGGTGAAGTATACACCACCGAACTCTTCATTGTTCGTACCGCAGGAAATCTTGAGTGCATACTTGTAAGCCTGACGGGCATCGGAGATCACACCCTCGCGGATGTAAACCGAGCCATCGGACTTGAGCGTGCCCTGAAGCTTCCACTTCAGTTCCGAGTCGCCGGTAGGCATCATGAAGTAGCCCGTGCGGTCCTCACGACCTTCGAAGGTCAGGCCGCCGCGCGAATGATCCACGCTAAGGGTGTAATTCTCAAGCACATCGTCAACGCTTTCGTCATATGCGACGGTCACGAGCGTATTGGCGATCTTGCATGTGAGGTCAACACGGGTCAGGTTTCCGGCGGTCACTTCGAACTCCGTACGCCCCTTGAACCAGCGCTTGTCCCAAGATGCACTCACCGAGTCGCCGGTCCAACCCTCGACGATATAATGATCGCTAAGAAGGGTTATACCGTCCGTGGGTACGTTCTGCAAGCCCTGATAGCGGCGTACGAGACCCTTGGAGTTGGAAATCCAGATAATGCATTTTTCACTGAGTTCCTCCTCGGTCTGCTGGATGTCGGAGCGCGTGGCTGCCTTGACGTCGGAGTTCACCTTGGCCGAGATGAGGACACGGCCTTCACCCACAGGCAGAACATCGTCTGCACAGCTGCCGAGTGTGAGCGCCGCAATGACGCCGACACCGAGAATAGAAAGTACTTTTTTCATTTCTGTGCGGGGTTTAGTTGTGTCCGGCAAATACAAGCGTCAGAGGGGTTGCCTTCTGACCGGCCTGATTGGTCACAGTGATTACAAACTTATGTTCCATCTGATCGTCGCCGCTAAGAGCCAGCAGAGGCACAAGGGCTGTGATGTTGAAGTCCACATCCGTATGGCCTACAACATCATCGCCAACCGGGAAGCCGAAGCCGACGAGTGCGGTAGTAAATTCTCCGGGAGTAGCAAGGTCAAACGTTGCGGCAAGACCTACGCCAGTCAAGAATTCATCGGTAAGGTACGGACTTTCGATGTCCACCTTGATGGAGGCAAACTTACCGGGGCATCCGATGTGCACCTCGGCCTGCTTTGTTCCGGGAGCAAGCTCGGAGCCGTCGCCGAATTCATTGTAGTTGTTGATGCCGTCCAGACTGAGGTCTGCACTCGGAGTGAAGGTAGCAACCGGCTTGGTGGGGTCTTCCGGGATATTGGGATCTTCAGGTTCATTCGGATCCTGATAATCAGGACGATCCTCCGGCTTGACAACAATTATGTCTTCCTCCATCGTGATCGTGCCATCCACATCCTCATCAGTCACGGTCATGTCAATGCCCACACCGGGAGTAACCGTTCCGGTCTCGTCAGGAACCTGACCCTGATTGGTGCTGAGCTTGATGTTGATGATTCGGTGCTGTCCGGCCTCGAGATCCTTGATGGGAAGGGTAGCATCCTCATCGTAGCCGTTGACGGTGCCGGTGAGATGGATAACCATCGACGAGGAACCTTCGAGAATCTTGAAGTAGCCCTTGCGTGTTTCGTTCAAGCCATATTCGAGACGCCCCTCGTCGTTAGCTACAACTTCAACCTTCACATCATTGGCGGCATACTTCTTGAATTCATCGTCGAATCGGATGCTCACAGCCGAATTCGAAAGCTTGGCAGTGAGTGTGCCGATACGTTCGATAGCGTTGGCTACGATCGTAAAATCCTTCGAAGCATAGAAATAGGGCTTCTCCCACTCTGCCGGCTGAACCTCGTGAGAAAGCACCTCCAGCTTATAGCTGCCGGGCTTGAGGGTCACGATTTCAGGAGTCGAAGCATAGGACCACTCCTCGACGGGTGCTCCTGAAGCATCCTGAATGCGGATGATAAACGAATTCACATCCACGCTCTCTGCTCGGCTTGAAGCGGAGGCATCCACCTTGATAATCTTTTCAATTTCGGACACATCTATGCCGAGGCCCTGCATGTTCAGGGTGCCTTCGTCGAGTCCTTTAGGCTGCCAATTATCATCGCAGGCACTGAACCCCAGGAGGGAGGCGCATGCGGTAAGACAGATTAATATCTTGTTTTTCATTTTCTTGCGTCCTTTAATATTTCAGTGTCACGTCATCAATATAGAGCTCAGAACCAACGAACTCGCCACCGCTGATATTTTTCGAACCGGGATGACGCATCCATGTGCTGTTCTTTTGGTTCTGCACATCCGGGTTTGCCGACGACTTGAAGGCAATGCTGATCTTTGCGGCTTTGCGATCGGTCTTTGTGTAAGTGAGCGTCAGAGTCTTATTGACCCAGCTTGTCTGCTCGGTGAGGTTCTCGCTTGCGGAAGCGATTTCTTCGCCTGCGACATCATACAACTTAACTTCTACGGAAGCATAGTCGCCATTGCCGGGAGTTACGACATCGTAATGATACATGAAGCTTACTTCCTTGGGGCGAACATTGAACTCAATGCCATACGCGGGCTCGCCGTTGTAAGAACCAAGGAAGAGCTCACCGGGAGTTACGTTATTGCAAGTACCGAAGCCGCCGGAAGATGAAGAGGCGCCGTTACCCGAGCCCCAGCCAACCGTGCGCACCAATGCGGCATTTGCACCGCTGGACTGCATGTTGGAGTGCAGGTTGGCATCACCTACAGTATTGCCGTCGCCGCTTTTCGTCGTACCAATAATACCGCCCCCATCTTGAGTCTTTGTGCTTCGGCTATTGGCCGGAATGGTGCCTGAAGTAGCCTTATAGGCGGCACCCTTACAGTTGAGGCCATTCTTTACACCGTTACCATGCTGGGAAGTCGTAAGATCATTTACGGTTGCCCAAGTGGAGCCATCGCCGACGGTCCATAGGTACTGATAGCAATCATCTTCAAGCTTTTTAGAAGTCCAGGCATCAAATCCCGCATCGTGGAGCTGACGCTCGGATTCGGTCGTGAAGCTTACCGCACCGCATTCCTCGCCGTCATAAACAAAAGAAGCGCTGTAAGTTGTGCCGGAAGCAAGCCCGGTGACGGTGATCGAAGCGCCATTGACACTTACAGCCATATCGGGTGCCTCAGGGCTAAGCTTAAGCGTGCCGGCCTTAGCCACGTTAGCGGCATTGAGCGTCGAGCTAACGACGGTAAGCATGGTCGAGTGTGCATAACTTGCAGCATCCGAAGCCAAGAGGCGGAAGGGCACCTGCTTGACAACGACAGACTCGGTCTTAGCAGTAAGGGCACCGCATACGGCTCTGATTTCCACCGAGAAATCAATGTCGGGAGCCTTTACAAGCACTGAGTACAGATCTGCGGCACGACCAAGAGGAGTGATGCTGATCACTTCCAGAGGAGCCCATGTACCACGCTCGTTAAAGTACTGGAAGCTAACTTCCTTTGCAGGGTCGTTGCCGTTGAATCCAAGCTGAAGTTCGATGGGATCGCCTGCCTTTTCGGGATACTGCTCGGTGATGGCCTTAATGGACATTTCGAGAGGCAGGGCATTCAGGGCGAGCACAACGGGTTCAGCGCTCTTGGAAGCCTGATCGAGGACCGTCAGGGATATTTCCGTCAGGTTATCAGCCCCCTCCTTGTACACGATATGCGAAACAACATTAGAGAAATCTACCACTGCCATGCGACCGGGATTCTTGAATAGACCGAGAACGTCAAGGCCGAGAGCCTTGAGCTTAGCCTGCTGGTCGGCAGTAGCCTTGGTAAGGTCGATCTCCGCGGGCCAGCCCTGCTCGAGCAGAGAAGCACTCTTTGTAGCCATGACTACAGAGGCGATCGAAGCCTGTGCGGTGATATCTACAGCAAGATTCTCGGTGCCGCCAAGTCCGGCAACAAAGCTTACAGGCTCACCCGTTACAAAGCCCTGGGCTGTAGCCACGGGGGCAGGAGAATTGAGGATTTCGTCGGAAAGTTCTATCTCGACATCTTCAGTCTCCACAGTGTCGTCGAAAGTTACATTCAGCACTGCATCACCTGCGCCACCATCAAGATCGAGTTTCACATGATGATGATAACGGGCTTTGGCCGTGAATACGGGAATGGTAACAGTTCCGCTTACGCCGTTTGGCTTGGTCAGAGTTACGCTGACGGTAGCGGGACCGGGGTTAACATACGCAGCACGGGTCTCGGAAGTCGAGAACGCGATTTTATCGCCTGTAGTCTGCAGATGCGCACTCAAGTCGGTGGCGTATTGCTTGAGTCCGTCGCCAAACTCAACACTCACCATCGAATTTACGATCACAGCTGTAACGGAAACAGAGGATGTGCGGTTCTCTTCGACAATCAATATTTCCGAACCATAATATGCCGGCATATCGAAGCCTTCAGCCTCAGGATTGCCGTAAGAAACTTCAAAGGTGTATTCGCCCACTTTGAACTCCTTGTCGACAGGGAATGCGGAAACGCCCGTGCAAGTGAAGGGAGCGGAACCATCTTTTGGCGTGAGCGTTAGCGTCAGCTCATCGGGCGTGATTTCCATAGCCCGGCTTACGGAACGGGAAGCCGGAGCATTCATCTGACCGGGGCCGTCCGAGGACGTTACACGCGAGTCAAGACTTACTGTCGGAACCACACTGCCGCTTGCGCCATCGCCATAGGGCGAGGGATCGTCGCTACACCCGCTGAATCCGAGCGCAACGGCGACAAGCAGAGATGTTCCTGTCAGAATTACTTTTTTCATCTTGTTGCGATTGATTGGTTATAGTGTTGTGTGAGAATATAATTATCGCTATTTTTAGTGCTTAAAAATACACAAATTCGCAGCAAAGATACAAAAATTCAATGAATCGACAAAACTTTAGTCGGGTAATTTGCCATCTCCGACAGCAGAAAATCACATTTTCAAATATCGGAAGTATTGTGTAATTTTGCAGCTGATTTCGTCATTGACAGATCGTGTCGCAAAAGGTTACCAATCATTCCAAGTTCTACATTTTCAATGCAAAATATTGTTCTTAGGTTAGTATTCCTACTATTACTGTTATGCCCCACGGCCGTATCAGGAGCGCCGACAGACGCAAATATCGGCGGCCATGTTGTGGATGCTTCCACTGGCGAACATATGCCCGGTTGTCTGGTGCGTATACTCGACACCAAACTCGCGACAATGACCGACGGCTCGGGCCACTATGTTTTCCGCGATCTCAAGCCCGGCTCTTATACTCTGGAGGTTACGTTCATGGGCTTTGCGCCGGCACGGAAAAGCGCGGATGTGCGTGAAGGCCAGACCGTGGAACTGAATTTCGAGATTGAAGATGACGCTTTCATGCTTGACCAGGTTGTGGTGACATCATCGAAAACCGAAATAAAACGTCGTGAAAGCCCGTCTCTCGTAAATATAGTCAGCGGCGCCACACTTGCCACAGTGGGCGCCTGCTCGCTTGCTGACGGCCTTGACTTCCAGCCGGGTGTGCGAGTGGAAAACGACTGCCAGAACTGCGGCTTCACACAGGTTCGCATCAACGGCCTCGACGGACACTATTCACAAATTCTCATGAACTCAAGGCCCGTATTCTCGGCCCTCACGGGGGTGTACGGGCTCGAGCAGATTCCGGCCAACATGATAGACCGCATTGAAGTGATGCGCGGCGGAGGCTCGGCGCTTTTCGGAGCCTCGGCTGTCGGAGGCACGATCAATATCATCACCAAGGATCCGATGACCAACTCGGCCAAGATAGGTCATACGCTGACGTCCATCGGTCCGTCCGGCTCGCTCGACAACAACACTACACTGAACGCATCCATAGTCACGGACAACAATAAGGCCGGGGCTTTCATCTACGGGCAGACACGCAGCCGCGACGGATATGACCACAATGACGACGGATTTACGGATGTGGCGGCGCTGAAGGACCAGACAATAGGCACGAGGGTCTTTTTCCGCACAAGCGATGACACGAAATTCACTTTGGAATACCACAATACTCATGAGTTCCGCCGCGGAGGCGATCAACTCGATGTGCCTGCCCATCAGGCTTTGATAGCAGAGCAGGTGGAGCACAACATCCACGCCGGCGAGGCGACATTCGACCTGTGGATGCGCGAGCATAGCGATCATCTGGCAATTTTCGCAGCCACGCAAGCCACACAACGCCAAAGCTATTATGGCACAGACATGGACCCGAACGCATATGGTCGGACTTCCGACCTGGTAGTCACGGCGGGGTCGCAGTGGAGCCACCCCATGAAGCGCTTTCTCTTCATGCCATCCGAGCTTGTTGCCGGCATAGAGTATTCCCACAACCGTCTCCACGACGTGACCGTGGGTTACGGTCATGATATACTCCAGAAAGTGAACATCTACAGCGCCTATCTGCAGAACGAGTGGCGCGATGAGCGCTGGGGATTTCTCGTGGGTGCGCGAGTCGACAAGCATTCACTGATCCATAATCCGATAATCTCGCCTCGCCTGAACGTGCGCTTCAACCCATCCAAATCGTTCAACTTCCGAGCCTCCTACTCCACCGGCTTCCGCTCGCCGCAGGCATATGACGAGGACTTCCACGTGGCAATCGTCGGGGGTGAACGAGTTGTGACGGTGCTTGCACCGGGACTCAAGCAGGAGAGTTCGCAGAGCGTGAGTGTTTCGGCCGACATGTATCAGACTTTCGGAACGGTACAAACCAACCTCCTTGTCGAAGGCTTCTTCACGGATCTCAGCGACGTGTTCGCGCTGCGCCAGATCGGGACCGATGCGGCCGGCAACGATGTACTGGAACGCTACAACGGCTCCGGGGCACGGGTAATGGGCCTGAACATCGAGGCCAAAGCCTTCTTCCCGGGACATTTCGACTTGCAAGGAGGCGTCACACTCCAGCGCAGCCGCTACAAACAGCCCGAAGCGTGGAGCGACAATCCCGACGTGGCCCCGGAAAAGCGTATGTTCCGCACGCCGGACGTATATGGCTATCTGACAGCCAACTGGCAGATAAACAAGAAGCTAAAGGCTACCATCACAGGGACGGGCACAGGCCCGATGCTTGTGCAGCATCTTGTGGGCTCGGGCACGGATGTGGATCTTGCAGTGAGGACACAGTCGTTTTTCGATGCATCGGTGCGCCTCACATACTGCTTCCGAATTTTCAATCGACTGGATCTCGACGTAACAGCGGGAGTGACAAATATTTTCAATTCCTATCAGAGCGACCTGGACAAAGGCCCGTTGCGAGATTCCGGTTATGTCTACGGACCATCGCTGCCACGCTGCCTCACGTTCGGCGTTTCGCTCGGCATATGATTGGCGTGAAAAATTTTCCGTATGAAGTATGGCGCGAGCAAATTTTTTGTAACTTTGCAGTCAAAGCGATTCAACCATAAAACACTAACAAGATTCAACTGATTATGAAAAAGAAATTTCTCTGTGTAGTCTGCGGCTACATTCACGAAGGCGAAGAAGCACCCGAAAAGTGCCCGGTATGCGGCGCCCCCCGCTCGAAATTCAAGGAAGTTGACGAATCCGAGGCTCTCAAGTTCGTAACAGAGCACGAAATCGGTGTAGCGAAGGGCACATCCGACGAGATGATCAAGGATCTGAACGCACACTTCCTGGGCGAATGCTCTGAAGTGGGTATGTATCTGGCCATGTCTCGTCAGGCCGATCGCGAGGGCTATCCCGAAATTGCCGATGCGTTCAAGCGCTATGCATTCGAGGAGGCTGAACACGCTTCAAAGTTCGCCGAACTCCTGGGCGACTGCGTGTGGGACACAAAGACCAACCTCGAGAAGCGCATGCACGCTGAAGCCGGCGCCAATGAAGACAAGATGCGCATTGCCCGCAACGCCAAGGAGCAGGGTCTGGACGCCATCCACGACACCGTTCACGAAATGGCAAAGGACGAAGCCCGTCACGGCCGAGGATTTGCAGGTCTCTACAAGCGCTATTTCGGCAAGTAATCCGCCTGCCTCACCATCAAATAAAACAGGAGTCGCCCCGGACAGGAGCGGCTTCTGTTTTGTTTAAGATTCATACACAGCGCCATACGGCCTGCGACGAAAAAATAATTGAAAAAAATTTGGATATTGCGAAAAGAATGTGTAACTTTGCAGTCGCAAATGGTGCCATGGCCGAGTGGTTAGGCAACGGTCTGCAAAACCGTGTACAGCAGTTCGAATCTGCTTGGTACCT